>NZ_JAAITU010000029.1 GCF_013304385.1 Blautia glucerasea | reverse complement strand
CAGGTACCATAAGGCCTGCAAGCATTTTTTCTTATATTCAACTGTCAAACTCCCGCGTAAATTCCGGAGGGGCGCTTTGGAAACTTGTATGGAAAAATAAACATTGACAAATATATAGTAAAAGGGTATTATGATACCAGTATAATTCCATATTGAACATATTAAGTGCTGATCATTTCTAGAAGATGACAGAAGAGGGAATCAGGTGAAAGTCCTGAGCGATCCGGTCACTGTAACAGGGAAGCCAATCTCAATATCCCATTGTGCTGATGCATGAGAAGGGGAGAGGAAGCGATGATCCTGAAGTCAGGAAACCTGCTTAGTATGGCGAGGTTAAACTTCCGTGTAAAGTGTAACAACCAACTTCGGGGAATCCGCAGCCCCTTAGTGTTGTCTGCTCTTTAATGGTAGCAGACATTTTTTATGGAATGCGCCTGTTCATGAGAATTATACCGATTAAATGGCAGGCGATACTACTTCGGATGTCCGTTCCCTCCGCGTATTTATGAACGGTTCATTTTCTACCCCGAAGTAGCATCGCTCCCTCTTTTTTACAAGAAAAACAGGAGGCGGATGGAATGGCCGGTGAATATTGGGAAGGCAAAGAATATTCCTTTTTCAGTCATAAAGAATGTGAGTTTTTTCCGTGCCACAAAGGTGCAGACCCACAGGATTTTAATTGCCTGTTTTGTTATTGTCCATTATATGCCCTGGGAGATAAGTGCGGAGGGAATTTTAAATATACGGAAAAAGGCCTGAAAGATTGTACAGGGTGTTTACTGCCTCATAAGCGCAGAAATTATGGTTACGTAACCGGTAAGTATCAGGAACTTGCAAAACTGATGGATGAGATCAGAAGCGTGAAAGCTAATGATAAAAAGGAATAATAAAGGCAAGAGTAATAAAAACAAGAATAACAGTGACAAGAATAACAAAGATAAGAGTAATAAAGATATAAATAAGAAAAGCTGTTGTACGGAAAATCTCTGAAAGGAGAATCCATACAGCAGCTTTTTTTATAGGAAATTATGCCGTAATGTTCCAATAAAGTAAAAAAATGTAATGGAAATACCCATCTAATGCTCCTGTTATATAAAAACCTATCTTTTCATAAGGAAGGAAAGCAGTCTGGGAATCTGGTTATTAAGGATCAGATCCGGTGGAAAATTACAGTCTTTTGCAAAAGTTTCCCCATAAGTAAAATCACCGATGTGAGAGATCCCATGACTGTCACTGGAAAGGAGCACAGGAACCTGATATTGGAGACACAGTTCTAAAATCCTGCGGCAATTAGGCCTGGTATCGCCACGGTATCCATAAGGCGCAAGAGATGCCTCGTTGATCTCCATAAGAACCTGGCTATGTGCGGCAGACCGGATCACGGCTTCATAATCAAGATCATATTGAGTATTATCAATATGGCCGAGAACCTTTACACAGGGATGCTGCATCACATTTAACAGTGCAAGTGTATTGCTCTGTCTGTCTGCGGGACGAAGGTTCTGGACATGCATACTGGCAATCGCATAATCAAGGCCTGAAAGGACATCTGCTGGAAGGTCGATCCGGCCTTGTTCATCCAGGATATTAACCTCTGCACCTAAAAGCAGCTGAATGCCAAAACGCTTCCTGGGGGCTGCGGACAGGCTGCGAAAATAAGAAACAGTACCTGCGCCTATAGTAGAAGGACCATGGTCTGTGATCCCTAAAAGAGAAAGTCCTTTGCATGAAGCTGCTTTTGCCATTTGGGTAATGGTACAGGAGGTGCCATGGCCACTGGCAATAGAATGAGTGTGTATATCTGATAAAAACATAATTAAACAACTCCTTTGCTACCAGTATGACACAGCGTGAAAAGCTTTGTCAATGAAAAAAACAGGTGATTTCCTGAAAAAACAATAAAAACAACATAATAAAACCTTTAAAAACAACATAAAACAACAGATATACCTTGACTTATTGTGTGGAATGAGGTAGAATCACAATAGAAACAAAATGTTACTGCGAAAAAGGGAGCAGGAAACGCTATATATGCTTAAGGAGGATAAAAAAGCATGGTAAACGAATATGAGATCAAAAAACAGATTTGTGAAATCGGAAAACGTATCTACAACCGTAACATGGTAGCAGCAAACGATGGTAACATTTCCGTAAAACTGAATGACAATGAATTTCTCTGCACACCTACTGGTGTATCCAAAGGATTTATGACTCCGGAGTATATCTGTAAGGTAGATGCTAAGGGAGATGTGATCCAGGCAAATCCGGGATTCCGTCCTTCTTCTGAGATCAAGATGCACATGAGAGTATATCAGAAAAGACCGGATGTAGGATCTGTTGTACATGCACATCCTGTATATGCAACATCTTTTGCAATTGCAGGTATTCCTCTTACACAGCCGATTATGCCAGAGGCAGTTATCGCATTAGGATGTGTTCCGATTGCTGAGTATGGTACTCCATCTACCAATGAGATTCCGGATAGACTTGAGAAATATCTTCCATATTATGATGCAGTTCTTCTTGAGAGCCATGGCGCACTTACCTGGTCAACAGACCTTCTTGCTGCATACATGAAGATGGAATCTGTTGAGTTTTATGCACAGCTTCTGTACCAGTCCAAGATGCTGGGCGGACCAAAGGAATTTGATAAAGAAACTGTTCAGAAGCTTTATGAGATCAGAAGAAAAATGGGCCTTCCGGGCAAACATCCTGCAAATCTGTGCCTGAACAAAGATGGCGTAAACTGCCATAACTGCGGTGGTGGATGTGGTTCTTCTGAAGCGAAGAAAGACGTAGCAGGAGATGCAGATCTGGTAGCACAGATCACTAAACAGGTAATGAAACAGCTGGGAATGTAAGAAAAGTTAGGAGGACAATCTCATGCCAATCAGCGAAAGCATGGTACAGGATATTGTACAGGAAGTAATGGCAAAAATGCAGATTGCAGATGCTCCGTCCGGAAAACATGGCGTTTTTAAAGATATGAACGAAGCGATCGAAGCTGCAAAAAAAGCACAGAAGATCGTTCGTGCAATGTCAATGGACCAGAGAGAGAAGATTATTACCTGCATCCGCAGGAAAACAAAGGAAAATGCAGAAATTCTTGCACGAATGGGTGTGGATGAAACCGGAATGGGAAATGTAGGAGATAAGATCCTGAAACATCATCTGGTTGCAGATAAAACACCGGGTACAGAGGATATCAGCACAACTGCATGGTCCGGGGACAGAGGGCTGACACTTATTGAGATGGGACCTTTTGGTGTGATCGGTGCGATTACTCCTTGTACCAACCCAAGTGAAACAATTCTCTGCAATACAATAGGCATGCTGGCAGGTGGAAATACAGTTGTATTTAACCCTCATCCGGCAGCAATCAAAACATCGATTTATGCAATCAATCTTTTAAATGAGGCCTCTCTGGAAGCAGGCGGGCCTGATAATATAGCTGTAACCGTAGAAAAACCAACACTGGATACAAGTGAGATCATGATGAAGCACAAGGACATTCCGTTGATCGCAGCCACTGGAGGTCCTGGTGTTGTAACAGCAGTTCTTTCTTCCGGTAAAAGAGGGATCGGTGCAGGTGCCGGCAATCCTCCGGCACTGGTGGATGAGACCGCAGATGTGCGCAAGGCTGCACAGGATATTGTGAATGGCTGTACATTTGATAACAATCTTCCCTGCATTGCAGAGAAGGAGATCGTTGCAGTTTCTTCCATCGTAGATGAACTGATGCATTACCTTGTGACAGAGAATGACTGTTATCTTGCTTCTAAAGAAGAACAGGATAAACTTACAGAGGTTGTACTTGCAGGCGGCAAGCTGAATCGTAAATGTGTGGGACGTGATGCCAGAACATTACTTTCCATGATTGGTGTAAATGTACCTGCAAACATCCGGTGTATTGTATTTGAAGGACCAAAGGAGCATCCTCTGATCACCACAGAGCTTATGATGCCGATTCTTGGTGTAGTAAGAGCAAAAGATTTTGATGATGCAGTAGAACAGGCTGTATGGCTTGAACATGGCAATCGTCACTCTGCTCACATTCATTCTAAAAATATTGATAACATTACCAAGTATGCGAAAGCAATCGATACAGCAATTCTTGTAAAGAATGCACCGTCTTATGCTGCTCTTGGCTTTGGCGGAGAAGGCTATTGTACCTTTACCATTGCCAGCCGTACAGGCGAGGGTCTTACAAGCGCAAGCACCTTTACAAAGAGAAGACGTTGTGTAATGGCAGACAGCCTTTGCATTCGCTGACAGGAGGATGGTAGATAATGGATATGAATAATGTAAATATTGAAGAAATAGTAAAACAGGTACTTGCAGGAATGTCAGGAAATGCCTCTGCTCCTTCCAAAGCAGCACCTGCACCTTCAACAGGCAGCATTCCGAAAACAGCAAGGGTTGCTATGTTGACAGCACTTGAGCATTACGATATTAAGGAGTTCCCGATTCCTCCTGTTGGAGATGATGACATCCTTGTAAAGGTAGAAGGATGTGGTATTTGTGGTACAGATGCTCATGAGTTTAAAAGAGATCCGTTCAGCCTGATCCCGGTTGCACTGGGACATGAAGGAACTGGTGAGATCGTTGCCATGGGTAAGAATGTAAAGACAGATACAGCCGGAAAACCTGTTAAGATCGGTGATAAGGTTGTTACCTGTATGATTTTTAAAGATGATCCTGACATTACAATGTATGATCTGAATAAGAAGAATGTAGGCGGCGCAGATGTTTATGGACTGCTTCCTGACGATGATATTCATCTGAATGGATGGTTTTCTGATTATATCTATATCAGAGGCGGCAGCTTCGGATCTACGTTCTTTAATGTAAGCGATCTGGATTTGGATTCCCGTATTCTGATCGAGCCAAGTGCAGTTTTGGTGCACGCAGTAGAAAGAGCGAAGACAACAGGCATCCTTCGGTTTAACAGCAGAGTTGTTGTACAGGGATGCGGCCCTATCGGTCTGATCTGTATCGCAGTACTTCGCACCATGGGTATTGAAAATATCTGTGCAGTAGATGGAGAACAGAAACGTCTTGATTTTGCCAAGAGAATGGGCGCAAGCATGACTGTAAACTTTAAAGACCACAAGGGTATTGAGGCACTTGCAGGTGCAGTAAAAGATGCATTCGGTGGACATCTTGCTGATTTTGCTTTCCAGTGTACAGGATCCCCGGTAGCACATTCCAATATTTATAAGTTTATCCGCAACGGCGGTGGCTTATGCGAGCTGGGATTCTTCATTAATGGAGGAGATGCTACCATTAATCCTCATTTTGATATTTGCTCCAAAGAGATCACAACAGTTGGTTCCTGGGTATATACACTGAGAGATTATGCAACTACATTTGATTTCCTGAAGAGGGCAAAAGGCATCGGTCTTCCAATGTCAGATCTGATCACAGACAGATTCCCCCTGGAAGAGATCAACGAAGCGCATAAGACCAATCTTGCAATGACAGGACTGAAGATTGCGATCATTAATAAATAACCGGCGGGATAAAGGAGAGAAGAGATGGCAGAAGCTGTAGGAATTTTAGAGGTGTTCGGATTGACAACGGCTTTCGTGGCAGCCGATGCCGGTTGTAAGGCAGCAAATGTCCATCTGGAGGTTTTTGATAAGAACAAACCTGCCAATGCGGACAGCCTGCCAGTACCACTTCTTGTCTGCATTAAATATCGGGGCAGCGTATCGGATGTGACAGCAGCTGTAGAAGCAGGTATGAAAGTTGCAAAAAGCATGACCGGTGTGGTTCAGCATTATGTGATTCCAAATCCGGATACCGGTACAGAAAAAATGTTAAAGATTAGTGCCCTGGATAGGCAATAGACATTGCAGAAATAAAAAAGATACTATACAATACAAGACAGAAGCAACAGACGATAACAATACAGTTTACTTAGATAATTCAGGAGGATTAAAAAATGGCACAGGAAGCTTTAGGAATGGTTGAAACCAGAGGACTTACAGCAGCAATCGAAGCAGCAGATGCAATGACCAAAGCAGCAGAGGTATCTCTGATCGGAACAGAGAAGATTGGATCCGGACTGGTAACAGTTATGGTTCGTGGAGATGTAGGAGCTGTTAAGGCTGCAGTAGAGAGCGGAAGCGCAGCAGCATCCCGTCTTGGAGAACTGGTTGCTACACATGTGATCCCAAGACCGCACAATGATGTAGAAAAGATCCTTCCTACCATCTGAAAAGAATCAGGTAATTAAGGAGTTCGCTCATGAATAAATCATATGGCTTTATCGAAATCACAGGTGTTGTGGCGGCTATGGATGCCCTGGACATTATGTGTAAAACCGCAGATGTTCAGCTGGCGTCATGGGAACGCAAGCTGGGCGGACGACTGGTGACGATCATCGTAGAAGGCGATGTGGCGGCTGTAACAGAGGCGGTAGAGACTGCTGTAGCAAAGGCTATCAAGAAACCGGTCAGTTATGCAGTGATCGCCCGCCCCCATGAAGAGATTGTCAAGATAGTGGAATTAAGCGCGAGCCGATGGAAAAAATCTGAAGTACAGGGGGATGAATAATGGCTGACGAGAAAAATACAGCGGAAAATGAAGCCCCGAAAAAGGCTGCCGCTCCCAGGAGAAGAACGGCGAAAACAACAATCAAAAAAGAACCTGTAGAAAGATCACAGACAGATCATAAGGAGGAAAAAAGAATGACACAGGAAGCATTAGGAATGGTTGAAACCAGAGGACTTACAGCATCAATTGAGGCAGCTGACCAGATGTGCAAAGCAGCAAATGTTGCACTTGTTGGAACAGAGAAGATCGGATCCGGACTGGTAACAGTTATGGTTCGTGGCGATGTAGGAGCTGTTAAATCTGCTGTTGAGGCAGGAAGCGCAGCAGCATCCAGACTTGGTGAACTGGTTGCTACACACGTGATCCCAAGACCACATAACGATGTAGAAAAGATCCTTCCGGTTTTAAAATAATCCACAGGATAGAATACAATCGGAAAGAAAGCGGGTGCAATCTTGGAAACCAATAACATTGAGCTGATCACGAAAATGGTGATCAATGCAATCAATAAAAAAGAAGAAAAAGGCAATGGTTTTATGGTGCCTATCGGAGTTTCTGCAAGACACATCCACCTGACACAGGAACATGTAGAGGCACTGTTTGGTTCAGGATATCAGCTTACAAAGAAAAAAGAGCTGATGGGCGGACAGTTTGCTTCTAATGAAACAGTGACAATTGTTGGATTGAAGCTTCGTGCGATTGAGAATGTACGTATTCTTGGACCTGTGCGGAAAGCATCTCAGGTAGAGGTTTCTGCCACAGATGCTATTAAGCTTGGCATGAAGGTGCCTGTAAGAGAGTCCGGTGATGTGAAGGGCAGTGCCCCTATTGCTATTGTTGGACCTAAAGGTGCCATCTATCTGAAAGAGGGATGTATTGTGGCAATGCGTCATATACATATGTCTCCAAAGGATGCTCAGGCAGCAGGAGTCAGGGACGGTGACATTGTTTCTGTAAAAGCAGACAATGAACGTGGAACGATTTTCAATCATGTTAAGATCCGTGTGGATGACAGCTTTACATTAGAGATGCACATCGATACAGATGAGGCGAATGCGGCACAGATCGCTACTGGTAATACCGTAACGATTATCAAGTAAGATCTGGTAAAGAACGCAATAATAGTTTTTCTCCTGCAGGGACTGTTCCACAGGGATCCAACAGGATACTTGGACAGTTCCTGCAGGTGGATTTAGAACACTGGAGGTTCATATGATTATAGGCAAAGTAGTTGGCAGTGTGGTTTCTACACGGAAAAGTGAAAAACTGGTAGGCAATAAATTTATGATCGTTGAGCCTGTCCATCATATGAAAGGTGACCTCAGTCAGATCGTTGCCATTGATATTATCGGTGCAGGGATCGGAGAATATGTATTGGTGGCACAGGGAAGCGCAGCAAGAATCGGCTGCGGCGTAGAAACAGCACCGGTGGATGCAGCTATTGTAGGTATTGTAGACGATGGTGCGGGATTGGAGTAACGCCATGGAAATTAAAGAGTTACAGAAAATTATTCAAGAGAATGGTGTAGTTGGTGCCGGCGGTGCCGGATTTCCTACATACATGAAACTGACCGATAAAGCGGATACGATTCTCATGAACTGTGCAGAGTGCGAGCCATTACTGAAATTACACAGACAGTTATTAGAGAAGCACGCATATGAGATCATGAAGACCTTCCATATGGTTGCAGAGACTGTGGGAGCGTCAGAAGCGATTATCGGGATCAAAAGGTCCTATACACAGACGGTAAATGCTTTGAAGCAGCATATTGAAGAATTTCCGGGAATGAGGATTCATCTTCTGGACGAAGTTTATCCTATGGGAGACGAGGTAGTGCTGATTTATGAAGCTACCGGCAGAGTCGTAAGACCTGGCGGACTTCCT
Source organism: Blautia glucerasea (assembly GCF_013304385.1). GTDB lineage: Bacteria > Bacillota > Clostridia > Lachnospirales > Lachnospiraceae > Blautia_A > Blautia_A ammoniilytica. The sequence goes on along the minus strand of NZ_JAAITU010000029.1, from coordinate 44,233 downwards.
ATTGAGCAGGGTGTGGCCGTTTTTAATGTAGAGACTTTGTATAACGTATACAGGGCTGTAGAGTCAGGAAAACCTGTAACAGACAAATATGTATCTGTTGTTGCAGAGGTAAATAAACCAGTAACTGTAAGAGTTCCTCTTGGCTGTACACTGGAAGAGGTAGTGGAGCAGGCAGGCGGTATTACAGTAAAAGATCCGGTATATTTTGTTGGCGGACCGATGATGGGACGTATTGGGCAGCATTCTGATCCGGTGACAAAGACGACAAATGCGATCCTGATCCTGCCTAAGGATCATCTGATCGTGCAGAAGAAGCAGAGGACTTCTTCTATAGATTTGAAAAGAGCAGCATCAATTTGCTGCCAGTGTAATACCTGTACGGATCTGTGCCCGAGAAATAATCTGGGACATCCGATTGATCCGGCACGCTTTATGAGAGCAGCATCCAATCATGATTTTCAGGATCTGAATCCATACATAAATGCAAGTTTCTGCAGTTCCTGCGGTGTTTGTGAAATGTATGCATGTCCACAGAGTCTGGCACCAAGGACTTTGCTGGCAGACATGAAAGGCGGGTTACGTAATGCCGGGATCAGACCTCCGCAGGGGGTTCAGCCGGTGCCGGTAAAAGAATCCAGAGAGTATCGTAAGGTGCCTGAAGAAAGATTGATGGCAAGGCTTGGACTTACCAGATATGATAAGAATGCACCACTGGATGAAACTCTCGTACCTGTACCAAAAGTTCGAATCCTTTTAAGCCAGCATATCGGAGCCCCTGCCCAGGCAATTGTAAAGGCAGGAGATCAGGTTGAGAGGGGTCAGATGATCGGAGCACCTGCAAATGGTTTAAGTGTAGGGATCCATGCATCGATCACAGGTAAAGTAACAGAAGTAACAGACCGTTATATTGTAATTGCAAAGATGTAGAAAGGACGGACAGAACATGAGCAAAGCAATCGGGATGATTGAATTTAAAACCACATCCACAGGTGTAACCGCTGCAGATGCTATGGTAAAAACATCGGAAGTGGAGATCGTGGAGGCACAGACCGTATGTCCGGGCAAATATATTGCAATTATAACCGGAGATCTGAGCGCAGTAAAAGCTGCTGTTGAGACAGCAGTAACTACTTATGAGGATAAATGTATTGACAGTTTTGTCCTTGGCAATCCTCATGAATCTATTTTCCCGGCTATTTACGGTACCACACAGGTGGAAGAAATCAGTGCCCTGGGAATACTTGAAACTTATGACGCAGCCTCCATTATTGAAGCTGCTGACCAGGCTGCTAAGACAGCTATCGTAGATCTGATCGAACTTCGTATTGCTAAAGGTATGTGCGGAAAGTCCTATATGATGATCACAGGAGAGGTTTCTGCTGTGGAAGCATCTATCCAGAGAGCAAAGGAACTTGTTGCGGAAAAGGGAATGTACCTTGATTCCTCCGTTATTGCACATCCGGACAGGAGAATGATCGACAGTATCTTGTAATTTACAACAAAAAAAGAAAAAGGAGGCAGATTAATGCTCGCATTAGAGAGACGGAACTTGATTTTAACAAAACTGCAGGAAGAAAAGCGGGTTGTGGTCAGCGAACTCAGCCAGCTTTATAACGTCTCTGAGGAAACCATACGCCGTGATCTGGATAAGCTTGAAAAAGAAGGGCTTGCCATTAAAAGCTACGGTGGTGCGGTGATCAATGAGAATGTAAGTATTGATCTGCCTTTTAACATCCGTAAGAATCAGAATGTGATTGGCAAACAGAGAATGGCAGAGATTGTAGCCTCCCTGATCCATGAGGGAGAGACAATCTCTATGGATGCCAGTACTACAGATGTATTTATTGCAAAAGCATTGAAAAGTAAAGAGAAACTCACTCTTTTAACTAATTCCATGGAAATCCTCCTGGAATTGACTGATGTGTCAGGCTGGAACATCCTGTCTACTGGTGGGACGATGAAAGAAGGATATCTGGCATTTCTTGGTTCAAAGACCGATGAAGCTTTCAGGTCTTATTATGTGGATACTGCTATTTTTTCTTGCAAAGCACTGGATCGAAATAGAGGGATCATGGAATCCCAGGAAGCATTTGGCTGTGCCAAGCGTGCAATGATTGCTTCGGGAAGAAAGAAGATTCTTGTGCTGGATAATGGCAAATTTGACCAGTCAGCTTTTTGCATAGCAGGTTCTTTTAAAGATGTGGATATTGTGGTGACAGATGTAAGACCAGCTGATGAGTGGATGCAGCTTTTTGATGAATGGGATATAAAGTGCCTGTACCCATCCTGCGAATCAGAAGAATAAGGAGCATGTGGTTATGAAAACATTTGAAATGAAAACAGTGATCCATTTTGGTGATAATTCACTGGAGCGGCTGAAGGTGATTCCTTATAAAAGAGTGCTGATCATTACAGATCCTTTTATTGCAAATGGGGATATGATTGATCTGATCACAGCACCACTGAAAAGCGGAGGGATACAGTATGATCTTTTTACAGATGTAGTACCGGATGCACCAATAGGGAAGATTGCTGAAGGAGTGAAAAAGTTTCTGGAGTATCAGCCAGAAGCAGTGATTGCTGTGGGCGGCGGATCTGCCATTGATTCCTCCAAAGCCATCCGTGAATTCGCTTTAAAGATCAATAATTATGGAAAGGTAGGCCTGATTGCCATTCCTACCACAAGTGGGACTGGCTCAGAGGTGACTTCCTTTGCAGTTGTAAATGATACAGATGCCCAGGTAAAATACCCGCTTGTATCTGACAGCCTTACGGCAGATGAGGCCATCCTGGATGCAGAACTGGTTCGCAGTGTACCTGCTTCTGTAACAGCAGATACAGGAATGGATGTATTTACCCATGCACTGGAGTCTTATGTAAGCACGGATCACAATGAATTTTCAGCAGCATTGGCTGAGAAGGCAATTGAGATATGTGGTGTATTCTTACTTCGTGCTTATCTGGATGGCAATGATATGCATGCACGTCAGAAGATGCATGTAGCTTCCTGCCTTGCAGGGCTTTCCTTTAACACGGCAGGACTGGGGATTACCCACAGTATGGCACATCAGCTAGGTGCTATGTTCCATATTCCCCATGGAAGGGCGAATGCAATGCTTCTTCCCCATATTGTGGAGTTCAATGCAAATATCAATAAACACAGCAAGAGCCAGAAGGAATATCTTCCGGCTGTGAAGCGGTATTCTAATATTGCACACGTCCTTGGACTAAGCAATTATAATAAAGTGATGAGTGTACGTTCTCTTGTGAACTGGATCCAGTTTATGCAAAAAGAGATGAACATACCGTTGACCATTCAGGAAATGAAAACGATCACACCGGATGTTTATTTTGCAGCAATCGACCGGATGGCCGAGGCAGCTTTGGCCGATGCATGTACAGCTACTAATCCAAGAGTTCCTACCAAAGAAGACATCGTAAAGATCTATACAAAACTCTGGTCTTTTTAAATGAGCAAGCAGCAGGACAGTTCCATAACTGTCCTGTAAATATATACAGTTTTGAACCTAATTAATTAGCCGGGCGGGTCACGGATATCCGCTTAACTAATGAACATATACGTTTCTGTTATGCGGAATGCAGGGACGTATCACTTAAAAAGTCTTTTTATTAGAAAAGGTAGATACTATGAAAAGATCAAAAAGAATAGAAGCTTTAGACAAGCGGGCAGTAAATCTGGATGGTTTTATTGATGAGTGGCCGGAGATGGGATTTGTGGCAATGCACAGTCCTTACGATCCCAAACCATCGGTAAAGGTAGAGAATGGAATGATTACAGAACTGGACGGAAAGAAAAGAGGAGATTTTGATTTTCTGGATCAGTTCATTGCAGATTATGCAATTCGGGTGGATCGGGCAGAAGCGTCCATGGCGGTGCCTTCTCTTGAGATCGCACGGAAGATCGTAGATATTTCCGTATCCAGAAAAGAAATCCTTTCGATCGTATCAGGGATCACACCTGCAAAAATGGCAGAAGTGATCAATCATCTGAACGTGGTGGAAATGATGATGGGCATGCAGAAAATGCGTGCAAGAAAGGTGCCAGGCAATCAGGCACATATTACAAATCTGAAGGACGATCCGGTGCAGATTGCAGCAGATGCTGCTGAAGGTGCACTTCGTGGATTCAGGGAAGAAGAAACCACCATGGGTGTGGCAAGATATGCGCCTTTTAATGCCATAGCACTTCTGATTGGCTCACAGGCTGGCAAGAAGGGAGTTCTGACCCAGTGCTCTGCAGAAGAGGCCACAGAGTTGGAACTGGGGATTCGTGGGTTTACTACCTACGCAGAGACATTGTCTGTATATGGAACCGAGAAAGTCTTTATTGATGGGGATGATACTCCTTATTCAAAGGCATTTCTTAATTCAGCTTATGCCTCCAGAGGTCTAAAAGTCAGATTTACTTCAGGTGCAGGCTCCGAAGTATTGATGGGAAGCAGTGAACAGAAATCCATGCTTTATCTGGAATGCAGATGCCTTTATGTAACCAAAGGCGCTGGTTCCCAGGGAATCCAGAATGGTTCTGTAAGCTGTATTGGTGTTGCGGCCGGCGTTCCGGCTGGTATCCGTGAGGTTATGGGAGAAAATCTTGTGGCAGCACTTTTGGGACTGGAATGTGCATCTTCCAATGACCAAAGCTTTTCTAACTCAGACATGAGAAGGACAGCAAGAACTATGCTTCAGTTTATGCCTGGAACGGATTTTATTTTTTCAGGTTACGCAGCTGAGCCAAATTACGATAATATGTTTGCAGGCTCCAATTTTGATGCAGAGGATTTTGATGATTACAATGTAATGCAAAGAGATATGCAGGTGGATGGCGGGCTCAGGCCGGTTACTGAGGATGAAGTGATCCGTGTACGCCGCACTGCAGGAAAGGCAGTTCAGGCAGTATTTAAATACCTGGGGCTTACTGAGATTACCGATGAACAGGTGGAAGCAGTTACCTATGCACATGGAAGTAAAGATACATTGAACAGAGATTCTGCGGCAGATATTATGGCAGCGGATGATCTGATGAAGCGTGGGATCACAGGGATTGATGTGGTGAAAGCATTGGCAGAAAGCGGATTTGAGGAACTGGCGCAAAGTATCCTGAACATGCTGAAGCAAAGAGTGATTGGTGATTATATGCACACAGCTGCTATCCTGGATGAACATTTTCAGGTAATGTCCGGGGTTAATACACCTAATGATTATATGGGACCGGGAACCGGTTATCGTGTAACAGGAGAGCGTTGGGAAGAAATCAAAGCCATTCCTCATAGGATCAATGTAGACGAATTTTAGGAGGCTGTGTTATGAAAATAGATGAACAACTGATACGTGCTGTTACTGCAGCAGTAGTGGAACAGTTGCAGAAAAACGGGCAGCTCCACTTGGATACAGTAAGAGATACAACAAACAACAAAGAAGGCTATAAACTTGCCGGAAGAACACGGATGAAGCCAAAGCATTCTTATAAGGGCGCTGTAAAAGCAGAACAGGGTACTGATCCAAAAGAGATCGTAATCGGTGTGGGAGCTGCTTTTCAGACAGAGATTCGCTCTACGATCTGTGGGATTCCTTTAGATCAGGTTTTGCAGAATGTACAGGCTGGGATTGAGGAAGAAGGCATGGTTTCCAGAGTTGTAAAGGTTCTGGACACTTCAGACGTTGGATTTATGGCACTTCAGGCTGCCAAGCTTTCCGGTTCAGGGATTGGTATAGGGATCCAGTCAAAAGGTACCACTGTGATCCATCAAAAGGATCTATATCCCTTATCTAATCTGGAACTATTTCCGCAGGCACCGCTTATGTCATTGGATACTTACAGGAAGATTGGCAGAAATGCTGCCAAATATGCAAAAGGGGAGAAAGTAACACCTATTGAATGTACCAATGACCCTATGGTGCGTGCCAAATATCAGGTAAAGGCAGCTCTGATGCATATTGTGGAGACAGAACAGCTGGATCCGGAAAAAGGGATGATCAGTTGGGAGGGAGTATGATGAGTAATTATCCTCTTGGACAAAATGAAGCAGATACCATAACTTCTAAGACAGGGAAAAAGTTGAATGAGATCACTCTGGAAGAAGTTAAAAAAGGAAATGTAACAGCTGAAGACATTAAGATTTCATCTGAAATGCTGAAACGTCAGGGAAAAGTAGCCCAAGAAGCAGATAATCCTCAAATGACTGCAAATTTTGAGAGAGCGTCAGAATTGGTGAATGTTCCGGATGATGTGATTTTAGATATGTACAACAAGCTGCGACCTAATCGTTCTTCGAAAAAGGAACTGGTGCTGATGGCACAGGAGCTTCTGGAAAAATACCAGGCGCCTCATTGTGCAAAGCTTGTACTGGAAGCGGCAGAAATATATGAAAAAAGGGGAATTCTTCTTTGAAACTGATTGCTGGTGTTGATATAGGAAATTCCACAACTGAAGTATGTATTGGGACGATAGAAGACAATGGCAGATTTCGCTTTCTTTCCAGTGCTTCCAGGATGACCACGGGTACCAAGGGAACATTGCCTAATGTTCACGGGATCAAGGCAGCTCTTACAGAAGCAATGGAGCGGATCCATGAGCCTGTGGAGCGGCTTTCCCTTATTCGTTTGAATGAGGCTGCACCTGTGATCGGGGATACTGCAATGGAAACCATTACAGAGACGATCATCACAGAGTCTTCCATGATTGGACATAATCCTTCTACACCAGCAGGTGCAGGAGAGGCGGTCGGCCGTCTGATATTTCTTGAGAATTTATGGAAGGGCGAGGCAGGAGTAGCCTATATAGTAGCTGTGTCCAACAGATTTTCATATGAAGAAGCAGCCGCCAGGCTGAACCAGTTTCTGCCGGAACTGGATATCCGAGGACTGATCCTTCAGGCAGATGAGGCTGTACTTGTGGAAAATAGATTGAACCGCAAGATGCCCATTGTGGATGAAGTGAAACATATCACCAGGATTCCAGAAGGAAAGCTGGCTGCTATTGAGGTTGCCTTGCCAGGTACATCTGTCAGGATGCTTTCCAACCCTTATGGGATCGCAACCCTTCTCGGGCTGGATGCACAGGAAACAAAAGCCATTACCCCTATTGCCAAAAGCCTTGTGGGAAAAAGAAGTGCAGTAGTGATCCGCACACCTCATGGAAATATGAGAGAGAATATTTTGCCGGCAGGGGAGATCCATTTAAAAGGGGAGAAAGATCTGCAGGTGAATATTGATGCAGGTGCAGATGTGATCATGGAAGCAGTTGCCCAGGCAGGGGAGATCCAGGATATTACAGGGCAGGATAATACCAATGTGGGAAATATGTTGAAGCGGATCAAGAATGGTATGGCTGAGGTAGCTGGCAGCAAAGGAGATGAGATACGGATCACAGACATCCTGGCTGTGGACACCCTGGCGCCTGTAGAGATCAGCGGATCTCTGGCTGGAGAAACCTGTATGGAGAAGGCGGTTGGCATTGCAGCTATGGTAAAGACCCAGCATCTGCCTATGCAGCAGATCGCAGACAGATTAGAGGAAGAACTCCACGTAAAGGCATCAGTTGCCGGGGTGGAGGCAGTGATGGCTTCCCTTGGTGCAATGACTACACCTGGTACCAGGCTTCCGCTGGTAATTCTGGATATGGGAGGAGGATCTACAGATGCAGCTGTCCTTGAACCGGATGGTTCTGTAAGGACTACCCATCAGGCAGGTGCCGGTGAACTGGTTTCCATGCTGATACAGACAGAACTTGGTCTTGGCAGCCGGGTTACAGCAGAACAGATCAAGAAGTATCCTATGGGAAAGGTGGAAAGTCTGTTTCATATGCGTTTGGAAAATGGAGCTATGCAGTTCTTCCCGGAATCCATAGATCCAAGATATTTTGGTCATGTGGTTTTGCTTGCACCAGGCGAGATGCTGAAGATTGAAGAAGACCTTCCTATGGAACGTATCCTAGAGGTGCGGCAGGATGCCAAGAAAAAGGTATTTGTGAGAAATGCGATTCGTGCACTTAGGACAATAGCACCGGGGAATGACCTTAAAAATATACCCAATGTGGTTTTAGTTGGCGGTTCAGCAGAGGATTTTGAGATACCAGAGATGCTGATGGCGGCTCTTTCGGAATATAGGATCGTATGCGGACGAGGAAATATCAGAGGGACAGAAGGTCCAAGAAATGCAGTAGCAACAGGACTTTTGATGTCCTATCTTGGGGAGAAACACCAAGGGTAAAGTAAGAACAGGAAGGAGAAGAGGCAATGGTTGTGAACAGGCCGGAAATCATCTTGTATACCTGCAGGCCGGATGAGGATTATCTGAAGGAAGTCTGTGCCGGGATCGAAGAAGAAGGCGTATTATATCGTATATACAGCCGTCAGGGAGATCTGGATACACTGGCTTTTGAAGCAGCAGCTGTCTCTATGCTAGGCTGTGGGATCGGGATCACAGGTAGCAAGCTTGCCATGCAGATGCAGCATCTTCCTAAAGGGAAAAATGTTTTTGAATTGAATTGTCCCAGATTCTGGCAGTGTCGTAATTTGGGAGCCAATAGCGCAAGGGCTGTAAAGAAGATGCCCTTTAAATCTGTAATAACCGGAAAAATGGAGGAATCACTGTTATGAATATTTATACGAAAGGCGGAGACAAAGGGACAACAAGTCTTGTACATACAAAAAATGTGTCAAAGTCAGATGACAGGATTCAGCTGGTTGGCACCATTGATGAGCTGACCAGTCACATTGGTCTGGTAAAATCCATGTTAACGGATCCGGACATGATACAGAATCTGGAAAAGATCCAGTCTACACTGATCACTTTAATGGCTGGGATCGCCGATCCTTATAAACGGGATTATCGGATCAGTGATGAGGAAACCAGTTTTCTGGAAGCAGAAATTGATCGGCTGGAAGGTTTGTTTGACAGACCAAAGAAGTTTATTCTTCCAGGTGCCAGCCGTCTTTCAGCAGAGACGGATGTGGCACGTACTGTGGCCAGGCGGGGAGAACGGGTGTTGGCTGCTGTCAGTGTGAAATTCGGGGCAGACAATGGTGCAAAAAAATATATGAATCGTCTGGCAGATTATCTTTATGTACTGGCAAGGTATATAGATGCCAGAGAAATGGGACATTCAAAAGATAGTGCATCAGGAAAAGAAGAATTTGCAGATAAGAAAAATTTGCAGAACAGAGGAAGTATTATGGGACAGAAGGAAATGCCAGTCAGTGAGGCTGTGATACAGGAAGTTTTGAAAAGAATGGGAATACAGGGAAAGATCACTTTGGACAGTGCCAAAAGGCTGATCGAAGCCATAGAGCAGGAGGCACAGCGAAGAGGAAAGAAGGCTGTGATCGCCGTCTGTGGTCCGGATGGGAATCCCATTGCAGTTCATGTGATGGATGGCGCATTTCTGGTAAGCTTTGATGTAGCTATCAAAAAGGCATATACTTCTGTAGCTGTTAAAATGACAACAATGGAACTCTCAGCACTTGCCCAGCCAGGAGGGACTTTCTATGGACTGGATAAAATGGACAATGGGAAGATTGTGATCTTTGGCGGTGGTGTACCCCTGAAAGTAGGGGATACTATTATCGGAGGATTGGGTGTTAGCGGCGGCACTGGAGAGGAAGACCATTCTCTGGCAGAGTATGGACTGAGCATTCTGGATCAGGTACTATGATAAAGTTGTGATGGTGCAGTTTTGGGCAGCCATCTTTAGAACTGTGCATCAAGCCTCACGTGCGTTCGACTTGAAATTTTAGAAAAGACATTTTATTTTATGAAGGAAACAGACCTGCGTTTTTTTTCATGTAAGATGTCTTTTTTTGATGGAAATAAAAATAGGGTGGATATAAACATCCTGCAAACTTTCGGTGAAATATATCTTTATGTTGGAAAAAAAGACAGGATCAGAAGGGAAAACAGGTGCAACCTGTCAAAATATGCAAAATGAGAGGGTTTTCTTTTGGTTGTATTCTGGCAGATGCTTTGATAGAATGGAGGAAACGAAAGAGGGAATAAGTAAAAAACATGTCTGCTGTCAGTTCTGAACAGCGAAAATCTCCCATCTTTTTATTTTTTTGTCTAAAAACCGGAAGTCAGGCTGATAAACAGTGAAGACTTCCGGTTTTGTCTATATTTTTTTATATTTTCCTGGCGTGGTACCTTTGTATTTACGGAAGGTACGGATAAAATAGCTTAAATCATTAAAGCCTGTCCGATAGGCAATCTCAGTAATGGAGTCATCTGTGGTGGAAAGCTGGTAGCAGGCCTCCTCAATCCGCTGTCTGTTCAGGTAGTCCATCGGGGTCTGGTGGGTCATTTCGGAAAAAAATCTGCAGAAATATTTTGGGGACATGGAAACAGAGGCAGAAAGCTGCTGCAGGGTTAGAGGACTGGAATAATTCTGTTCAATAAATTCGACCACCTGCTTCAGCTGCTGAAGTCTCTTATAGTCACGTCTTGTTTTGGAAATCCGGTCAAGATATAATTGTTTACCAAAAACAAGTCCGAAAAAATGATAAAATTGTCCAATAACTGTCATTTCATATCCTATGCTTTTTTCCAGGATAGCCTGAAAGATATCGTTCACAGTATCTACAATATCCGGGTATTTTCCTGTAAAATGATGATATACCATTAATTCCTGATGGGCAATCTTCTGGATGTATTCTCCACACAGGGTGTTTTGCTTGATAAATGTATTAATGTCAAAAACAATACACTCATATACACAGTCATTGTCTGGTATGCCACTGTGAAGAATACCACTGTTGACAAAAATAACATCACCTGCTTGTGCAGTAAAGCTTTTTTCATCTAAAGTGACAGTAAGGCTTCCGCGCAGGATTCGCATGATCTCGTATTCTACATGCCAATGATAAGACATTTCATAGCGTGGGTGGCTGCTGTCAATGTGATGAAATTCAAAAGGAAACTGATACGTACCTCTTGGCCGGTCTTCATTCTGATCCAATCCGTGCAAAAAATACATCTCCTTTCATTAAAATAGAAAAAGTGAATATTATGCTATTATTTGCTATTATAACACAAGTAATAATGTGCACACAACGGTATAATGAAAATCAGAGAAGGTTGTACATATGTATCTGTCAGGGGATAGACTAAGACAGATACACATTCTAAATTTTATTATGGGAGGTATTTAATATTATGGCAAAGAGCAGACTGATCGGTGAATATCCAGTAATCGGTATCCGTCCTACGATTGACGGCAGACGAGGCACTCTGGACGTAAGAGGTTCTCTGGAAGAACAGACCATGGGAATGGCAAAGGCTGCTGCAAAATTATTTGAAGAAAATCTGAAATATTCCAATGGCGAGCCGGTAAAGGTTGTAATCGCAGATTCTACCATCGGACGAGTTGGTGAATCAGCAGCATGTGCTGATAAATTCAGAAGAGAGGGCGTAGACATTACCCTTACTGTTACTCCATGCTGGTGCTACGGTTCTGAGACAATGGATATGGATCCACAGACTATTAAGGCAGTCTGGGGCTTTAATGCAACAGAAAGACCGGGAGCTGTATATCTGGCATCTGTTCTTGCTACACATGCACAGAAAGGACTTCCTGCATTTGGTATTTACGGACATGAGGTTCTGGATGCAGATGACATGGAGATGCCTGAAGATGTTAAAGAAAAAATGCTTAGATTCGGACGTGCAGCAGTTGCAGTTGCTTCTATGAGAGGTAAATCCTGGCTGCAGATCGGTTCTATCTGTATGGGTATCGGCGGTTCCATTATTGACTCTGATTTCATCGAGTCCTACCTTGGAATGCGTGTAGAGTCTGTGGATGAGGTAGAGATCATCCGTCGTATGACAGAAGGTATTTATGATCACGAAGAGTTTGAGAAGGCTCTGAAATGGGCAAAAGAAACATGTACCATCGGATTTGATAAGAACCCACCGGAACTGCAGATGACAGAAGAACAGAAAGAAGAGCAGTTTGAATTTGTTGTTAAGATGGCAGTTATCGTTCAGGAGCTGATGAACGGATGCGATAAGCTGGATCCGAAATTCTCTGAAGAAGCGATTGGCCATAATGCACTTGGAGCTGGATTCCAGGGACAGAGACAGTGGACAGACTTCTACCCCAATGGAGACTTTGCAGAGGCAGTCCTTAATACATCTTTTGACTGGAATGGAGCAAGAGAGCCATACATCCTTGCTACAGAGAATGATGTTCTGAATGGTCTTGGAATGATGTTTATGAAACTTTTGACAGGACGTGCACAGATGTTTGCGGATGTACGTACTTTCTGGAGCCCAAGCGCGATCAAGCGTGTGACAGGTTATGATGCAGAAGGCCTGGTTAAAGAAAATGGCGGTCTGATCCACCTGATCAATTCCGGTGCATGCTGTCTGGATGCAAGCGGAGAGGCAAAAGATGAGAACGGCACACCAGTCATGAAAGAGTGGTGGAATGTTACTGAGGAAGATCAGAAAGCAATCATGGCTGCTACTACATGGAATGCAGCTGATAACGGATATTTCCGTGGCGGCGGATTCTCCTCCAGATTTGTTACAAAGGCAACCATGCCTGCAACAATGATCCGCTTGAACCTTGTAAAGGGTCTTGGACCGGTTCTTCAGATTGCAGAGGGATGGACTGTAGAGCTTCCTGAGGATGTATCTGATACTCTTTGGAAACGTACAGATTATACATGGCCATGTACTTGGTTCGTACCAAGATGCGATGGCAAAGAGGGCGCATTCAAATCTGCATACGACGTTATGAACAACTGGGGTGCTAACCATGGCGCAATTTCCTATGGACATATTGGTGCAGACCTGATCACTATGTGCTCCATGCTTCGTATTCCTGTATGTATGCACAATGTATCTGAAGATCAGATCTTCCGTCCGGCAGCATGGAATGCTTTCGGTATGGATAAAGAAGGCGCTGATTACCGTGCATGCAAGAATTACGGACCATTATACAAATAATGGGATGAGTGTGGGAGTACAGATAAGAAGTAATTTGCAGGTATCGTAGACTGCATCCTGTATCCTGACTTTATAAATAGTAGTATTCACCTGCCTGACCGTCTGTATGGATGGTCAGGCGTTTTTTCTGCAAAAAATGACAAAAAAAGATTGAAACTTTCCATGGAAATGATAGAATAAAAAATAATAGGCAATTTTCCAATCGATGTATCTTATGAGGGAAATGGACAGTTGCATTAGCAGAAAGAAAGGGAATGGAAGAACCATATGAAGAATATTCTAAAAGGATTTTTGGGAGCTGTGTTTACTGTTCTGTTTACCATTACAGTATGGGCAGATGCAGGTAATACACAGAGTATAGATTATCCCACAGATTATTATATGATCGTGGAAAGTAAAGAAGGCGGTATTGATATATATGCTGAGCCGGATCTTTCTAGCCAGAAGCTGAATGATCAGCTGATTCCTAATGGGACAGCCCTTCATATAGAAGGTGAAAAGCAAACAGAAGATAAGCGTATATGGGGTTATACCAAATATCATGGCATGTATGGATTTGTTCCTACAGATGATCTGAAGCCGGTTACCCGTTCACAGGCTGTACAGTCTGAGTATTATTTATATGGTGGTAAGGATGCAGATTATGACCTTACGGTTGCAGCAAAAGATGGCAGCGTTGCTTTGTACCATGGCCCTGGAGAGAAGTATGACACAGTGTCCGGCGCAGACCAGATACCAAATGGACAGGTGCTGCATATTACAGCAGAGGCAGATACAGGCGAGGATGGCCTATGGGGAAAGACGGACTATGAAGGATTGGAAGGTTGGGTAAATATTCATCAGGCCAAAGGCGAAGACTCCAAGGGAGAGGACGCAGATGGGATAGAGATTATTGAGAATGTAAATCCAACTGAGAAAGCTACACCAACAAAGGAGCCGGAGGCAGCCTCTGTAAAGAAGTCGAAAGCTGCACCTGCAAAGAAGGCACAGGCTACACCTACAGAGAAGCCGGAAGTCACACCAACAAAGGAACCAGAGGTTACACCGACTAAGAAGCCGGAAGCAACACCTACTAAGAAGCCAGAGGCTACACCGACTAAGAAGCCGGAAGCAACACCAACAGAGAAGCCAGAGGCTACATCTACAGAGAAGCCGGAAGCTACACCAACAAAGGAACCAGAGGCTACACCTACTAAGAGGCCTGAAGCTACGCCAACAAAGGAATCAGAGACAGTAACACCTACAGAGGAAGCAGTAACACCTACCGAAGAGGCGGTGACACCTACAGAGGAGGCAGTTACACCAACGGATAAAGCTTCTGCTGAGAAGGATGCGATGGCAAAGGAAGCTTCTTCCCAGGAAACAAAGGCTGAAAAAGGGATTGGTAATTTGGCTTTATGGATACTTTTGGCAGCTGTAGTGATAGGGTTGATCATAGTAGTGGTTCTTATGAAAAAGAACAAGAAAAATTAAATCAGAACACAAAAAGAACGGCCATATATCTTTCTGATGAAACAGGAGGATATATGGCCGTTTTTTATGTACTATGAAATAACTTTGTAATGAAAGATTATTTGTTGATTACAACGCCTTTCTGAAGCATTACGTTGGCATATACAGCCTTTTCACTTGTTGCAATAATGCAATAAGCAGTTTTGGCTTCTTCATAAAATGCAAACCGTTCAATATTGCCCACAGCAGAAGCACCACGGGAATCATGCTTGGTAACAATTTCTTTATAAGTATTCCAGATAGGTGTAGCCACCTGATCTCCTGGCATGACTTCCATCAGATTAACCGGATGATCTACATAAGTATCCAGTGGGATCATAGTAAGAATGGCATCCAGGATCTCAGGTACACCATGGCCATCGCACCGTACGATCACTGCATTTTTACCCATAGATTCTACAGGAAAATTACCGTCTGCAATTACAAGACGGTCGCTATGACCCATTTCACATAATACCTTTAATAATTCAGGTGATAAAATTTCAGGAACTCCCAATAACATTGTTTGCTCTCCCTTCTGTTCTTTTTTTATAGAGTACATGGAGACAGAAGAGATTGCAAGGCAATATTTTACTGAAAAAGATGAAATAGTTACGGAAAAGTTACTGTGAACTGCTCTACGGAAAATCTGCAAAAAACACAAGCAACCGTAACATTGGAAATATTCGCAGCTTATTTAAAGAAATTGGCTGAACTCAACTTTTTCTTTATTGGGGCCTTCAATGGTAAAAAACTTCACTCCATTGTCCCAGAAAGGCAGGAAATGGATCTGGTCATTTAAGGTGTTAAGGTCATGTCTGCATACCAGGTTGTATACAGCTTCAATATCTGTAACATTAATGGCAATATGCTCTATAGCACCGTAAGACATAGACGTAGAATCACACTCATAGGCTTCAATTACAAGATCACCAAGTTTTAAAAAGTTTACAGACTTACCGGTATCCTCCATTGTTGTGGAAAAGGCAATTTCAAATCCAAGCTCTGAGTAGAATAAAAGGGTTTCTGCCATGTCGGTTGTAGGAATGCCGATGTGCTGAATACCGGTAGCATAATCTTTGATTTGCATGTTATAAATCTCCTTTCGCATTTCAATTTTGTTATATGTTACATGCCCCACATCAGATAGCCAAAATGACGAGATATTCTTAGAAGAGATGTGAGGTGATATCTTATATATGTTTTACGGATTTGGTGCTGGAGCTGCGGCCGTATACAACATTTTGACCGGAACGGCTGTAAGCACGTACCCTGTAACGATAAGTGCTGCCTTTTACAGCTTTTGTATCTGTATAGGTAAGACTGCGGCTTACTCCCACCTTTTTCCAGCCTTCATTTTCATAGCGGTAGATCACATAGCCTGTAGCACCGCTGCACCGTTTCCAGCTGAGGCGGATCCCCTGGGAAACAGACTTGGGGATTCTCAGTGTTACTCTGGACAGAGGAGTGGCAGCCGTGATGCCGGAGGTAAGATAGGAGCCAAGCACCTGTCGGTTGCCTGTGTTTGTAAAAGCTCTTACTGTATACGTGTTTATTTTTCCGGGAGCAACCGGGAAGGAGCGTGAGCTTATATGGATAAAGGAAGTGGTGCTGGCATCTGTGGAACCTAATAATTTCCAGCGTTTTCCTTTTTTAATGTAAATACGGTATCCATCTGCATCGGCTACCTTTTTCCAGGAAATCAGATTCCTGTTTGCAGAAAGAGAAGATACTTTTTTTAAGGCTGGTGCAATGGCTTTAGGGATTCCTTTCTTTCCCTTCGAATCATATCGGCTGGTTCCTGTTTTGGAAACAGCACGTACTGTGTAGGTATAAGTGGTTCCAGGCGTTAAATAACGGTGATTGTAACCATTTCGTTTGATGCCTTTTTGAAGGACTTTCCATGATTTGACATTACCCTCTTTGTAATAGAGAGTATAAGAAGCGGCACCAGGAATCTTGTCCCACATGATCCGAAGGGAACGGGAACTTGTAGCCTTCACAGTATGGATCTTCGGGGTACGCAGACGCGAATCCACTGTAACGGTCAAAGCAGTGGTGACCTGGGAGTCCCCCTTCAGGGTTATGGTGATCCTGGCTTTTCCGGCACGCTTGGGGGTCAGGATCCCGCTGGAGGATACTCTGCACACAGAGGGGCTGGCGCTTGCGAAAGTAAGGGCAGATGGAGAGATCTGTACATGGGAAAAGCCATTGTCAATAAAAAACTCAACTTCTTTTCTTTCGCTAAGGCCAAGCTTCATATTGCCGGTTGCATAAAATTTAAACGGGATACCGGATGAAGAAATAAAGGGTATTTCTGCAGAAACAGTACTGCTGGTATAAGCGTTCATATCAGCGGGAGTGGTAACCTGCTTTCCGTAAAGGAGTACCCAATAGCTTACACCTCCGGCAGTGATGGCTCCAACACCTGCAGCCGTGTAATCGGCATTAAAAATACCTGCCTGATCATCTCCGTTCATCCACACTGCCAATGCTTCAGAAGCGGTTCCCTGTCCTGCAGAAATGCTTTCGTAAGAAGCATCCAGGCAGGCTGTAAGTCCGGAAACACCAATAGGCCGTGTATGGGAATAAAGCACCGAAAGCTCACCGGCACGCTTCATGGCTGCATCCAACAGAGCTGTGTCCATGGTAAGCGGGGAAAGGCCTTTGGCTGAACGCTGTTGATTTACAAGGGCAACCAGCTGGGACGCACTTTCATAATCATAAGTAATATTAATGGGAACCCTGCTGGCTGTTTTCAGAAGTTCATCTGCAGGGTTCACCCGGGTATCTGGACGAATAGATACAGAGGCTGTATCCGGAAAAGCATGGTCACCTACTGTTACAGAGGCATAGGGCAGAATCACGGAGGTGATGCCTGTATTATAAAATGCATATCTACCAATAGAAATCAGGCCCTCCGGAAGCGTAATCTGATTAAGAGAAGGGCAACCCATAAATGCCTGATACCGGATCTCCTTCAGAGAAGAAGGAAATACCACTGCTTTCAGGGAAGCAGATTGTCCGAAGCATCCGTTAGGGATCAAGGTAACACCCTCCGGGATCTGGATCCGTTCCAGGGAATTGCAATAGCTGAAACTGTTGTTGCCGAATTCGCGGATCCCTGTACCGAATATTATGCTGGAAAGACTGCCGCAATATTGGAAGCACTGGGTAGGAATCTGGGTCAATCCGTTGCCGATGGTAACATCTGCCAGCTGTCCGCAGCTGGAAAAAGCACTGGTTCCCATTTCCGTTAAGGTATCAGGGATCCTGATGGAGGTCAGGCGGCTTTTATAAAAGCTGGCAAGTCCAAGCCTGGATACCTGGTTCAGATCCACAGTCTGCAGATTGGCTGCATAAAAAGCATACACGCCAATGGTCTTTACCGAATCAGGTACCTGGTAGCTTTGCGCTGAGCGGGCAGGTGGGTAAAGACATAAAGTGGTCATGTCTTTTGTGAAAACAACACCGTCCACGCTCTGATAAGAAGGATTCTCCGGGGAAACAAGCAGCTCCTGCAGCCATTCGCAGCCAAAAAGCATTTTGTCAGAAAGCGTGGTCAGAGAAGCAGGAAGAGTCAGGGAAGTGATCTGGGTTGCCTGAAAAGCAAAATTACCAATCCTTGCAATTGAATCTGGCAAAGAAACAGAAGTCAGGGAGGTACATTCTGCAAAGGCACCATCACTGATCCCTTCCAATGTATCCGGAAGGGATACAGAAGTTACTTTAGAAAATCCGTAAAAAGCAGCGGATCCAATCTGGGTGATCCCTGAAGTGATCTGGATCTGTGTAGCCTGGTCACGATAGCAGTCCCAGGAAGGACGCACATTCTGGCTGAAGTCTCCTGTACTGCCTGTACCGGAAAGAGTCAGGATCCCTGTATCTATGTCAAAAGCAGCCTGGATACTGGTACTTGCTGTCACATCCTCATTCTTAAGAGATGGGTCCCCATCCGAAAAAAGTGAAACATCGTCTGCATCTGCACCGAAAACATCTGTTCCTACGGAAGATTCATGGGCTATATCTATCGGTGTATCCAGGTCCGTGGAGTCTGCAGAAGCCACATCCTGGAAGTCTGCATTTTCTGATTCGTCAGAAGCATCTGTATTGTCTAAAGATTCATCTGTTACATCCTGAAACATGTCATCGGAAATGCTATTAGAAAAATTATTGGAAGCTTCTTCAAAAAGACTGGCATCATCTGTATAAGCTTCTTCTGTACCCCAGACCGGACCTGCAGGAGTGCAGACCATGGCAGCAGCCAGAAGGATGGCAATGTTTTTTCTTTTCAAACTAATTTCCTCCCTTGAAAATGATATTTGACTATTCAGATTATACCACCCACAGCTGAAAATAGGAATGCTTTTTGTGCAAAATTCAGGAGTTCCGTTGTAATAAAGGGGCGAATATGATACTATATTAGAAAAGAATTGGAGAGGGAGATCGTAAAAAGTACCGGCGGGCAGAAGATTGGGGAATGTATAAGGTGCTTTTACAAACAGGAAAAATAATGTATCGTATTTTATTAGTAGATGATGAGATCCTGGTAAGAGACGCTATCCGGGAGAATATTGATTGGGGAGCCATGGACTGCCAGCTGGTGGGAGATTGCGAGAATGGCAGGCAGGCTATGGAATTTGTAACAGAGCATCCGGTGGATATTGTTCTTACAGATATTTGTATGCCCTATATGGATGGCATGGAATTAAGTAAGTTTCTTCATGAAGAGTATCCGGATATTTTTATTGTGATTTTTAGCGGTTTTGGAGAATTTGAATATGCCCAGAAGGCTATCCAGTATGGGGTGAGTGAATATCTTCTTAAGCCTGTTACCGCTATGGAGTTGCGGGAAGTGATCGGCAGAGTAAAAGAGAAGGTTGATGAGAAGCGGGGGGCCAGGGAGCAGATGGATTCGTTGCTTCGTACCTCTGAGGATTATCGGGACAACGCACTGATGATCCGGTTCGGAGCTATCGAGGGGCTTGTGTCCTGCACCAGGGATATTCAGGAAAGCCTTTATCAGCTGGAAAGGCTGGGGATTCATCTGGATGCCCAGTCCTACAGGGTAGCGATCCTTGACCTGGATGCCTATTCCCAGCTCTTCCAGATTGAAGCAGACCAGAGACAGGAAAGCCAGCTGATGACCTTTGTGCTTTTCAATATCAGTGATGAGATCGTAAGCCGTGAGAATGCAGGCATTGCATACCAGGAAGGCAGTAGCCGGGTCTGTGTTCTTTTTACTGGTGAAAAGAATAAAGAATTTGAAAGCCGGATCCAGGCAGTATGTAAAGAAATCCAGGAGAAAGCCGGAGAGGCCATCGGCATGGGAGTATCCGTTGGCATCGGTGGCTGGGTGAGAAGTCTGACAGAATTGCATTTTTCCCATGAGCAGGCACAGAAAGGGATTGAGTGCAGATATCTTCTTGGAGGTAATCTTCTTATTAATATGGAAGATGAAAAAGAACAGGAAAGCGGACTCTCCATTCAGGTGTTTCTGGAGGATCTGGCAGAAGGCATGAAAACAGGAGAATGGGATCTGGTACAAAGCAATCTGGATCAGATTGTACAACTTATTCAGAAGGCAAGGGTGGGGAAAACCCGGGCATGTGGCTATTTGCAGCAGATCATACGTACCATTGGCCTTTGTCTTGGATCTGTTACCGGGGATCATAAAAAAGAATTAAAGCAAAGAGAGTCACTGCAGGCAAAAATACCAGAACAGCGCACCTTCCAGGAAGCGGTGACACTGGTAGAAGAATATGCAAAAAAGTCCTTTGAGGAACTTCAGATGATGAATAGCTCCAGCGGACACAGACAGGCGGCCCTGGCTATGGACTACATAAAGACCCGTTATATGCAGCCGGATCTGAATCTGAATCAGATATGTTCTTATCTGAATATCAGTACCAGCTATTTTTCCACTATTTTTAAAGAATTGACAGGTGAGACATTTATCGAAGTACTGGGACGGCTGCGGATTGAAAAGGCAATGGAGCTTCTGGAGAGTACGACCCTGAAAAACTATGAGATTGCAGAGAAGGTAGGATTTGCAGATCCTCATTATTTCGGGATCTGTTTTAAGAAAATGACTGGGAAAACGCCTACCGAATATGCCCGGGAGAAACGCCGATGAAAGAAAAAAAGAAAAACAGGGATGTGCTCCGGCATTTTAAAAGTGTAAGGAGTGCACTTTTTGCTGCTATATCTGTGATGGTGCTGTGTGCTGTGGTCATTGTGGTAGCAATTTCCCTGCGCTTTACCAGAACCTCTGTATTTGATAATGCAGTGGTTTATACCAGGACGATTGTGCGCCAGACCAACCAGAATATCGATTCCTATATTGATTACATGGACAATATTGTAACGATGGTTTCAGGCAGCCGGGACACCCAATCATTTCTGTATGATAAGGATGAAGAAACACTTCAGGTTTCCGAATGCAGACAGCGACTGGTAGAGCAGTTTCGGACGATCCTGAAAAGCCGCAGCGATATTCGTAACATTGGCCTGATCCAAAAAGACGGGAACCGGCTTTTTAATAATGGCGGCCAGCAGAAGAATGCTTATCTGGATCTTGACACCCAGGCATGGTATAAAAATGCTATAACCAGCAACCGTTCTGTACTTACCTCGTCTCATGTGCAGCATGTGATCAGGGGAGAACGCCCCTGGGTGATCACAGTAAGCCGCGGAGTGCGTAATTTTACAGGAAGCGGCAACAGAGAAGGTGTTGTATTTATTGACTTGAATTACAGTGCTATCAGTGAATTGTGCGACCAGAACAGTATTGGTTCCAAGGGATACGTTTTCCTTCTTGACCAGGATGGTAATGTTGTTTATCATCCCCAGCAGCAACAGCTTTATAATGAGCTTCAGACTGAAAATATCGATCTTGTTATGAATACAGACAAGGAAACACTGATGGATGGAAGTGGGGATAATGCCAAGATCTATACGATTTCCCGGTCTGAGAAAACCGGCTGGACTGTAGTTGGCTGTACCAATGTGGCAGAGCTTTTGAAAGACAGCAAAAAGGCCAGAAGCATTTATGTGCTGGTAGCGGCAATCCTGGTGATCGCAGCATTGGTTCTTTCCAATCTGATCTCAAGGAATATTACCCGGCCGCTGCAGCAGCTTCGGGATTCTATGGCAAGGGTACAGGAAGGGGATTTCGGGGCAGCGGAAGTAGAAGTGACCTCTCGGAATGAGGTGGGCAGCCTGACCAGATCCTTCAATGTGATGACCAGCAGGATCCAGGAACTGATGAAGCAGAATATTTATGAGCAGCAGCAGAAAAGAAAAAGTGAATTGAAGGCATTGCAGTCCCAGATCAATCCACATTTTCTGTACAATACCCTGGACTCTATCATCTGGATGGCAGAAGGGAAGAAAAATGAGGAAGTAGTGGTTATGACTGCTTCCCTGGCAAGGCTTCTCAGACAGAGTATCAGCAATGAAGAGGAACAGGTACCTATTGGCCAGGAGGTGGAATATGCAAGAAGCTACCTGACTATCCAGAAAATGCGTTACAAGGATAAACTGGAGTTTCAGATCCAGGTTGATGCCCAGATCATGGGAGTGCCTATCATTAAGCTGGTGCTTCAGCCTTTGATTGAAAATGCGATCTACCATGGACTGAAATATAAAGAAGGTAAAGGCCTTCTCATTGTCAGAGGATACAGGGAAGGGGAAAATGCAGTGATCCAGATCAAGGACAATGGAGCAGGCATGGATGAGCAGACTTTGTCCCATATTTTTGAAAAACACAAAGTAAATTATCGGTCAAATGGGGTTGGAGTCTATAATGTACAGAAAAGACTTCAGTTGTATTATGGAATGGATTACGGCATTACATACAGCAGCAGGCAAGGGGAAGGAACCACTGCTTCTATTGTGATTCCTATGAATATGATTCCTATGAAACAGGAGGCAGATCATGAAAAAATATAAAAAATGGATCGCCATGGGTGTGATCGGCTTCCTGATATTTCTTGGATTTTTTACAGGTTATATCCTGCAGAGGCAGAAAAGCAGCACACCATTGTCTTTGATCTATATTCCCAAAACCGAAGACGGAACCAGTGATTTCTGGTCTTCTCTTATTTCCGGGGCCAGGATGGCAGCCAGCGAATACGGGGCACAGCTGGAAGTGATGGCACCGAAAAATGAACAGGATGTAAAAGGGC
The DNA here is from genome assembly GCF_013304385.1 of Blautia glucerasea. Taxonomy (GTDB): domain Bacteria; phylum Bacillota; class Clostridia; order Lachnospirales; family Lachnospiraceae; genus Blautia_A; species Blautia_A ammoniilytica. The sequence goes on along the minus strand of NZ_JAAITU010000029.1, from coordinate 21,590 downwards.
AGATCAGGCTTCTTAAAAAAGCAATCGAACAAAATCCGGATGGAATCCTTTTTTCCACATCCAGCAGTAGTGCAGCCAATGAAGATCTGAAAAAAGCAAAAGAAAAAGGTATTTGCATTACCTATATTGATTCCTGTACCTCAGAGGAATTGCAGGATCTGACTGTAGCTACAGACAATGTGGAAGCAGGGCGCAGGCTGGGGGAATATGCAAGGACGATCATAGGCAAGGATGATAAGATTGCAGTGATCAGTCATGTGAAAGGAGTTTCCACAGCTGTGGAACGTGAGCAGGGATTCCGCGAAGGCCTGGGAGATTATGAGAAGAATATTGTGGAAGTGGTGTACTGCAATTCTCTTTTTGACAGATCTTACAATCTGGCAAAGGAACTGATGGAAAAGTATCCGGATCTGAAGATGATCGCAGGCATGAATGAGTATTCTTCTGTAGGTGCAGCCAGGGCGGTGAAGGAGGCGGAAGCAAAGGACCGGATCGCTACAGTTGGCATTGACAGTTCCCAGGAAGCAGTGCAGCTGATGGAACAGGGCGTATTTAAAGCATTTGTTGTACAGAAAGCTTTTAAGATGGGATATCTTGGAGTAAAAGAAACGATTCTTCACTTGGAAGGGAAAAAGGAGGAAAAGAACATTGATTCCGGCTGTGAACTGATCACTCCGGAAAACATGTACAACAGTGAGATGGAAAAGCTGTTATTTCCATTTAATACAAAAAAGAATACATAAATATCAAAAAAGGGAGCGGAGTGATCCGTTCTCTTTTTGCATTTGGGAAAAAAGGTAAAAAAATTCCTTACCGTAAATTTTTAACCTTTTTCAAGAATATATTCCATTAAAATCCAGATGGCCACAGGATATAATAATCACAGTTGAAGGGAAATGAAATGAGGAGGAACGGAAATGGAAAATTTCAAAAACAGCCCATTTGTAAAAAAGGTTGGATTTAACAGGATTGTATTATGTGGTGTGCTTCTTGTTATGTACATTGCATTTGCGATCATCAGCCCTACGTTTTTAAGCTATTCCCGAATCCTGAGTGCATTGAACTATGCTTACTTTCTAGGATTCCTGGCATTGGGAGTTACCTTTGTGATTGCTACCGGCGGTATTGATTTCTCAATCGGTCCGGTAATGTTCTGTGCAGCACTGATCGCAGGAAGACTTCTGACAAAAGACGGCATACCTACAGGAGCAGCTCTTCTGGTATGTGTTCTGGTAGGCCTTGTGTTTGGTATCTGGAATGGATTCCTGGTAGCCTACATGGGACTTCCGTCATTTATCTCTTCCATGGCTTCCATGATGCTGGCAAAGGGAATCGGTTCTGTATTTACACAGACACAGACCATCAGCTGGCCACAGTCAAGTGATGCATCTGGCTGGTACAGAAGCCTGGTAAGAATGAAGATCGGAAACACAGATGTTCCAACTGGTCTTCTGATCCTGCTTGTGATCGCAGTGATCTGCGCAATCATCCTGAATAATACAAAAGCAGGAAGATATATCCTGTGCCTGGGCAGTAACAAAGAAGCAGTCCGCTTATCCGGTGTTAATGTTAAGAAATGGGAAATGCTGGCATATGTGATCTGCGGAACATTGGCAGGAGTTGCAGCAATCGCCTATGTTGGTTCCTATACAACAGTTCAGCCGGGACTTGGTGATACATTCAACAATGATGCTATCGCAAGCTGTGTTATGGGAGGAACTTCCATGGCAGGTGGCGTGGCCTCTATCGGAGGAAGTATTATTGGTGTTCTGATCGTATCACTTCTTCAGGAAGGTATCCTTGCAATGGGCTTCCAGAAAGATTATCAGTATGTAATTACCGGTATCATCGTTCTTCTGGCTGTGTATGCAGATGTTCGGAGTAAGAAGAGAAAGAACTGATGTGTGACTACAATAAAGTAGAGAGAAAGGATAGAGATATGGGTGAAGTCATTTTAACAATGAAGGGTATAGATAAGTCTTTCCCCGGTGTTCATGCACTGGACCATGTTGACCTGGAGATCAGAAAAGGTGAAGTTCACGCTCTGATGGGAGAGAACGGAGCCGGTAAATCCACTCTGATGAAAGTTCTGACAGGTATTTATTCCAAGGATTCAGGTTCGATTACATATGAAGGAAAAGAAGTAGAGTTTACAAGCCCAAGGGATGCACAGGATGCAGGTATTGTGATCGTGCACCAGGAGCTGAACATGCTGAATCATCTTACAGTGGCTCAGAACATTTTTATCGGCCGTGAGATCATGAATGGCAAGCTGATCAATGATGCGAAGATGAATGAGGAAGCAGCAAAGCTTTTCAGACAGCTGAACATTGATATTGATCCAAAGGAAAAAATGGGAAATCTTACTGTTGGTAAGCAGCAGATGTGTGAGATCGCCAAAGCGATTTCTCATGAGGCAAAGGTTATCATTTTTGATGAGCCTTCTGCAGCTCTTACAGAAGCAGAGATCGAAGAACTGTTCAAGATCATCCGTGATCTGAGGGATAAGCAGCTGGGAATCGTTTATATTTCCCATCGTATGGACGAGATCAAGGTGATCACAGACCGTGTAACAGTTATGCGTGATGGAAGTTACGTAGGAACACTGATCACAAAGGATTGTACAAAAGATGATATCATCAATATGATGGTTGGCCGTGTGATCTATGAAGATCCGAAGACAGAAAGCAATGTGGCGCCAGACGCACCGGTTGTTCTGAAGGTAGAACACCTGAATGCAGGGAAGATGGTACAGGATGTAAGCTTTGAACTTCACAAAGGAGAGATCCTTGGTTTTTCCGGCCTGATGGGTGCAGGACGTACAGAGACTGCAAGAGCACTTTTTGGAGCAGATCCTAAAGAAAGCGGTGATATTTACGTAAATGGTAAAAAAGTAGATATCAAGAGCCCTATGGATGCTGTAAAATGTGGAATCGGTTATTTGTCAGAGGACAGAAAGCGTTACGGAATTGTTGTAGCCAAAAGTGTGGCAGAGAATTCTACCATGGCAAGCATGGAGAATTTCATGAATGGAATCTTCATTAACAAGAAAAAAGAAAATGAGATTGCAAAGAAATATGTAAATGACCTGAAAACAAAAACACCAGGAGTAGATCAGCTGGTAGTAAATCTTTCCGGTGGAAACCAGCAGAAAGTAGTTATTGCTAAATGGCTGGTAAGAAACTGTGACATCCTGATCTTTGATGAGCCTACCAGAGGTATTGATGTAGGTGCTAAAAGTGAGATCTATCACCTGATGAATGAGCTGGTGGCAGAAGGAAAGTCGATCATTATGATTTCCTCTGAAATGACAGAGATTCTGAGAATGAGTGACCGTATCGTGGTAATGTGTGAAGGCAAGAAGACCGGTGAGATTGATATCTCAGAGGCAACACAGGAAAATATCATGCATGCGGCTACCAGAAGAGAATAAGAGGAGGAAGGAAAAATGGCAGATAGAGAAAAAAAGGGGAATGCTTTTACCAATAACCCTATTGTAAAAGCTATTGGAACCCAGAAAATCGTGGTTGTGCTGGTAATTATTTTCCTGGCGATCATGTTTTCAGTGGGAAGTCCGGCTTTCAGACAGTATTCTACATTAGTTAGTATTTTTGATTATTCATATTACATCAGCTTCATGGCAATTGGTGTTACCTTCTGCCTGATCACAGGTGGTGTAGACCTTTCCATAGGAACAGGAATGATCTGTTACGCATTGTTTGGCGGTCATCTGATCACAAAGGTAGGAATGCCTGTAGTGGTTGGTATGCTGGCAGCCATTGCACTGGGAGTTTTGATCGGTCTGTTAAACGCATTACTGGTTGCAGTGATGGATCTGCCTCCCTTTATCGCAACACTTGGCACTATGATGATCACCAGAGGTCTTGGTTCTCTTCTTACAGGAGCCATGAGTGTTACCTGGCCTCCGGCTGCAGCTGAAAACGGCTGGTTCCGCAGCATTTTCAAACTGAAAATGAACGGAAAGATGATCCCGGTAGGATTTATTCTGGTACTGATCTGTGTGATCCTGATGTCCATCTTCCTGAATAAAACAAGAGCAGGACGTTATATTATCGCTATTGGAAGCAACAAAGAAGCAACAAGATTATCAGGTGTAAATGTAGTAAAATATCAGTCTCTGGCTTATCTGATCTCCGGCTTTTTCGCAGGACTTGCAGGTATCGCCTATGCGGCTACATTCCAGGCGATTCCGCCAGGAACCGGAGCAGGACTGGAGCTGGATGCTATCGCCGGAGCGATCATCGGTGGAACATCCATGAATGGTGGAGTAGGGACAGTTACAGGAACTCTGTTAGGTGTTTTCGTAATGTCACTGCTGAAAACAGGTTTTCCGTACATCGGACTGCAGGCAAACTGGCAGCAGATCTTTACAGGTCTGGTACTGGTCCTGGCAATCTTCATAGATGTACTGAAAAATAAAAAGACTGCATAAGGGGTATGCAGAAACTACAAACTATATAATTCAAATCAAGGAGGATTTAAAAATGGCAGGAAAGAAATTAATGAGCGTTGCATTATGTGCTGCAATGGTTGGAACTATGGTTGGTGCAGTTACAGTTCATGCTGAGTCTGATTATGCAGGACTGAAGATCGAGATCGTATCCAAAGGCTTCCAGCATCAGTATTGGCAGGCAGTTTTAAAGGGTGCTGAGGAAAAAGCAGAAGAATTAGGATGCTCCATCAATTTCGTAGGACCAAACTCCGAGTCTGATATTGCAGAGCAGGTTCAGGAACTGAACTCCGCAATCAACCAGAAACCAGACGCTATCGGACTTGCTGCTCTTGATACAAGCGCATGCCTGGATGCTATCGGACAGGCTCAGGATGCAGGTATCCCGATCATCGGTTTTGACTCTGGTGTTCCGGATGCTCCAGAAGGCGCAGTAGTTGCAAACGCTTCTACAGACAACTATGCAGCAGGTGCTCTTGCAGCAGAGAAAACATATGAAGTATTAAAAGACAGAATCGCAAATGCTGATGGCAAAGTAAGAATCGGTGTTATGGGCCAGGATGCTACTTCCGAGTCTATCGTAAACAGAGGTCTTGGATTTATCGACAAGATGGGCGAGCTGATCATCGCAGACGGCAAAACAGTTTCTCTTGAAGGAAATGACAGATACGTTGGAGATGCCAAGGTTGAAGCTACAGACGACGGTGATGTTGTAATCGAGATCCTTGTTCCTTCACAGGTAACATCTGAGCTGTCCGCAATCGACTGCCAGACACTGTTAAATAAAGATGATACAATCTGCGTATACGGCTCCAACCAGCACTCCGCAGAGGCTATGATCACAGGTAATGAGAACCTTCAGAAACTTGGCTCTGGTGATGATCAGGTTGTTGGTGTTGGATTTGACTCCGGCGCAAACATCAAAGCAGCAGTTGCTGACGGCACATTCATCGGCGCTATCACACAGGCTCCTGTAGCTATGGGCGCATCTGTAGTTGAACTTGCTTGCAAAGCAGCAAAAGGTGAGACTGTAGAAGACGTTGACAGTGGATGCCAGTGGTACACAGCTGAGAACATGAACGACGAAGAAATCGCACAGAACCTGTACGACTAAAGCGAATGCAGACTCGAAATATGAAGCTTTCGGCTGCTTGCAGACGAAAAGATTCATAAGAGAGGCTATGTGAGCGCAGCGAACATCGAAAGACCGAAGGTCTTGAGATGGGCATTCGCGCTAATGTACGAACGAAACTTATCAGGAAAACCGGAGGCTACCCTCCGGTTTTCTTTTTAGAAACTTGAATCTATTTTCAGTTTGCAAATAAGAACCTTTTTTATGGCAAACCAGGTTCTTATACATTGCTGATTTATGTAGTAATATGGTATCATCAATATGAAGGTATTCCTGCATAGATTCAGACAAAATACGAGGAATTATACAAATATTGAGGAGGTTTTAAAAATGACAAAGTATTATCTGGCAGTAGACATTGGAGCATCCAGCGGAAGACTGATCCTGGGACATCTGGAAAATGGAAAAATAGTGCTGGAAGAAGTGCACCGTTTTGAAAATGGGATGGTAAAAAAGGACGGAGAGCTTTGCTGGGAATTTGACAGGCTTTTCGTAGAAATCAAGGATGGACTGAAAAAATGTAAAGAGCTGGGCAAGATCCCGGTAAGCATGGGAGTAGATACATGGGGAGTTGACTATGTCCTTCTGGATGAAGCCGGACAGGTTCTTGGCAATACAGTTGGTTACAGAGATCATCGTACAGAGGGTATGGATGAAGAAGTATATAAGATCATTCCACAGGAGAAGCTGTATGAGCGTACAGGCATCCAGAAAGAGATCTTTAATACCATATACCAGCTGATGGCTGTAAAGAAAAAACATCCGGAATATCTGGAAAAGGCAGACACTCTGCTTCATGTACCGGATTATTTTCATTACCTTCTCACAGGAAAGAAAACCTGCGAGTACACAGAAGCAACCACAGGACAGCTTGTAAGTCCGTTGACAAAGGACTGGGATTATGAACTGATCGATATGCTGGGATATCCAAGAAAAATGTTCCAGAAGCTGATCATGCCAGGTACACCCATTGGCCATCTTACAAAAGAAGTACAGGAAGAAGTAGGGTTTGACCTGGTAGTTGTAGCTCCGGCTACCCATGACACAGGCTCTGCTGTTCTGGCAGTACCGGCAAATGATGATGACTTTATTTATATCAGTTCCGGTACCTGGTCTTTGATGGGACTGGAAAGAAAAGAAGCAGACTGTTCACTGAAAAGCTGTGGTATGAACCTGACAAATGAAGGGGGATACGGAGGAAGATTCCGCTATCTGAAAAACATTATGGGACTTTGGATGATCCAGTCTGTACGCCATGAATTCCAGGATAAATATGGATTTGGAGAAATCTGCCAGATGGCAGAGGAGGCGAAGGATTTCCCATCCCGAGTGGATGCAAATGCACAGTGCTTCCTTTCACCGGAGAATATGACGAAAGAAATCCAGGATTACTGCAGACGGACAGGCCAGCAGGTTCCGGAAACATTAGGCCAGATCGCAACTGTGATCTATACAAGCCTTGCAGAATGCTATGCACGTACAGCAAAGAGCCTGGAAGAAATGACAGGCAGAACCTACAGCAGGATCCACATTGTAGGTGGTGGCGCAAATGCAGGATACTTAAATGAACTGACTGCAAAAGCAACAGGAAAAGAAGTTCATGCAGGTCCTACAGAAGCTACCGCTATTGGAAATATTACAGCACAGATGCTGGAGGCTGGAGAGTTTAGATCTGTAGAGGAAGCAAGAACTGCGATCCACCAGTCTTTTGATATCAAAATATATAAATGATGTAATCAGAATCCATTGGGAAGAGATTATTTAAAGGAGGAATCAACAATGACCACAAAGGAAAGATACGAATCTGCAAAAGCCAGATATGCCAAGGTTGGAGTAGACACAGACAAAGCCATCCAGGTTCTGAAAAATGTGCCTATTTCTCTTCATTGCTGGCAGGGGGATGATGTAAAAGGATTTGATCAGGACGGTCCATTAACAGGTGGTATCCAGACAACAGGAAATTATCCTGGAAAAGCAATGACACCGGAAGAACTGATGGCAGATATGGAAAAGGTTATGTCACTGGCTCCTGGAAAGAAAAAAATCAATATACATGCATCCTATGCTATTTTTGAAGATGGCCAGTGGGTAGACAGAGATCAGCTGGAGCCAAAGCACTTCAAAAAATGGGTGGATTTTGCAAAAGCCAAAGGTGTGGGCATTGATTTCAATCCAACATTTTTCTCAAGCCCGAAAGTGAAAGACGGACTTACCTTAAGCAGTCCGGATGAAGAAACCAGAAAATTCTGGATCCGCCACGGCAAAGCATGTATCCGTATTTCTCAGTATTTTGCTGAAGAAACAGGCATCCCATGTGTTATGAACATATGGACAGGTGACGGATACAAGGATATTCCTGGAGACCGTCTTGGACCGAGAATGCGTTATAAAGAATCTATCGAGGAAATCCTTTCCGAGCCATACGATTTCAATCTGGTAAAACCCTGTGTAGAGTCTAAAGTATTTGGTATCGGTGTGGAATCCTATACAGCAGGAAGTGCAGAGTTTACACTGTCCTTTGCAGCAGAGCATAAGGATAAATGCCTGCCGCTGATGGATAACGGACACTATCATCCTACAGAAGTGGTATCTGATAAGATCTCGTCACTGCTTTGCTTCTTTCCTGAGATCGCATTGCATGTAACAAGACCTGTACGCTGGGATTCTGACCATGTTGTACTGTTTGATGATGAAACAAGAGAGATCGCAAAAGAGATCGTCCGTAATGATGCGCTTGACCGTGTATATATTGCGCTGGATTACTTTGATGCAAGCATCAACCGTATTTCCGCATGGACCACAGGACTTCGCAATATGTCCAAGTCTTTGTTGTTTGCTCTTCTTCAGCCTAATGCACAGCTAAAAGAACTTCAGGATACTAATAACCTGACAAAACTTATGACTGTACAGGAAGAAATGAAAACTTTCCCATTTGGAGATGTATGGGATTATTTTTGCGAAAGCTGTGGCACACCGGTTGGATTTGACTGGTTTACCGAAGTGGAGAAGTACGAAAAGGAAGTACTTTCCAGTAGGAAATAATTAAGCTTCTGATTTTGTTTTACATATATTCACATAGAAAGCGCTTATTCAGTTCTTTATAAAAAACTGAATAAGCGCTAAAGGGTTCTATTTGGCAGATTCCTGCCCGCCCCAGAAATCAACGGGTTCGTAGTCTTGTAATTTTGCAAGAAAGCCTTTTTGTTGAAGCTCAGCCTGAATGGCATCCAGGATCTCTTCGCATTCTGCATCTATGGTGTGGTAGTGATAGCCGGAGGTCACATTTTTTAGAAGGCTGGATTTGCCAGAACTGATCTCTTCCATGTAGCTGCGGATGTCACGGCGGGACTTAATTCCCATATCTGCTTTCAGGACACCGTATACCTTGTGGTAGACAAAGACATCACGGATCTGTCCACCGGCGTCCACGATAGTACTCAGCTCTTCTTCTACCTGATCGTCTGAGTGATAGACTTTGAAAACCCTGGAATATTTTTTTTCTTCCTGCAGCAGATAGCCTTTGTTGGTGGAAAAAATGGTGGCACCGTTGGCACGCAGGAGAGAAATATCCTGGACAATAATCTGGCGGCTTACGTCTAATTTCTTAGATAAAGTACCGCCGGAAACGGGACTATTGCTGGAGGATAAGATATCTAAAAGTTTGGTTCTTCTTTCTTCACCTTTCATTTTTTCATCTCCTGTCTGCTGGTTTTTATGGGGAAATCCGTGGGGAGCAATTCCAGGATATGGTAGAAGCTACTCCACCGGATGAAGATTTTTCATAGATAAATCCATAATCGGTGCGGAATGGGTAAGGGCACCGCTTGATACATAATTTACACCCAAACCGGTAAGTCTGGCAATGTTTTCTTTTGTCACATTTCCGGAAACTTCGATTTCTGCACGGCCAGCGATGTAGTCGATGGATTCTTTCAACTGCTCGGTAGACATATTGTCAAGCATGATAATGTCTGCACCGGCTTCTACAGCTTCCTTTACCATATCCAGATTTTCTACTTCTACTTCAATTTTGCGGACAAAAGGTGCATATGCTTTTGCCATAGAGATGGCCTGCTTTACGCCGCCGGCAGCACCGATGTGGTTGTCCTTGAGCAGTACGCCGTCAGAAAGATTGTACCGGTGGTTATTGCCTCCGCCGATGCGTACAGAATATTTTTCAAAAATACGGTTGTTTGGAGAAGTCTTTCTGGTGTCCAGAAGCTTGATTCCGGTGCCCTCAAGAAGTGCGGCAACCTGGCTGGTGTAGGTGGCAATTCCGCTCATTCTCTGAAGATAGTTGAGGGCAGTTCTTTCGCCGCAGAGAAGGACACGGATATCTCCATAAACTTTTCCGATCAGCTGTTTGTTTTCTACGTGATCACCGTCTTTTACGTAAAATTCAGCTTTCGCAGATGAATCCAGAAGTGTGAAAACACGTTCAAAAACCTGCAGTCCACAGATGATTCCATCTTCTTTACAGATGAGGTCTACCACACCTGGTGTTGGATCTGGCATAACACTGTTGGTGGATACGTCTTCACTTGTGATATCTTCTTTTAATGCGCTTAAAATATACGGATCAACATTTAATCCGAGGGTTACCTGATCATACATATAAAAATTCCTTTCTGTCTTTTGAATCCTGGCCAAGGGTGATGGCCTGTTCTGCGAGGTGATGATAAGTCTCTGCGAGAGCCTGGGCATCTTCGTACTGATGAAGATCTACGTGGGATGCCAGGTATTCGGCAGTGGAGGTGCCGTCATGGGTGTTGGCGGCAGCGCTGGCATTGTATTCAGGGCTGTTTTCCAAGGCGCTGGAATCGGGACTGCAATTGGCAGAATGCTCTGTCATATCCTGTGCGGCGCGTCTTGCAAAAACAAGGCTTTCCAGCAGGGAATTGCTTGCCAGACGGTTTTTACCATGGACTCCGTTGCAGGCTGCTTCGCCTACTACGTAGAGATTTTCCATGGAGGAGCGGCTTTCGTGATCCACTTTTACGCCGCCCATGAAATAGTGCTGTGCCGGAACAACCGGAATACACTCTTTGAAAACATCATATCCCATTTCTTTACAGTGTTCAACAATGTTTGGAAAATGGTGGCGGAGAGTTTCAGCCGGGATGGGGCGAAGGTCCTCCCAGACAAAATCTGTGCCGTCTTTTGCCATTTGCTCGTGGATCTTTTGGGAAAGAAGATCACGGGGCAGCAGTTCGTTTACAAAGCGGTTCATGTTTTTATCGTATAATTTCGCACCTTCTCCACGAACGGATTCGGAGATCAAAAAGCTGCGGTCCTCCGGATGTTTGGTATAAAAGGTGGTGGGATGGATCTGCACATAATCCGGATTTTGAAGTTCAATATTATGTCTGCTGGCAATGGCAAGGGCATCTCCGGTAAGATGGCGGAAATTAGTGGAATGCTTGTAAAGGCCGCCGACTCCGCCGCTTGCCAGAACAGTATGGTCGGCAGTGACTGTGTCAAGGGAGCCGTCGGGACGACGGATCACGGCACCATAGCAGCGATTGTCTTTTTCCAGAATATCAACCAGAGTGGTGTATTCCAGAAGCTCCACGTTAGAAAGCTTCTGAACTTCACGAAGCAGGGTACTGGTAATTTCCTTTCCTGTTACATCTTCGTGGAAAATGATCCGGTTGGTGGAATGGGCACCCTCTTTGGTGTAGGCAAGGCTGCCATCTTCGTTTCGCTCGAAGCGTGCGCCGTAGGAAACAAGATCCTTTACAATTTCAGGTGAAGTTTTGATCATGATCTCAACGGACTTTTTATCGTTTTCGTAATGTCCGGCTTTCATGGTATCTTCAAAAAAACTGTCATAGTCAGCTGTCTCTTTCAGCATGCACATACCGCCCTGGGCAAGATAGGAATCGTTGCTGGTAAGGTCGGATTTGGTTATAATGGTAATTTTTCTATCGCGGGGAAGTTTGAGGGCACAGTAAAGGCCGGAACAGCCGCTGCCTGCGATGAGGATATTTGTTTTCATAGTGGTATTCCTTTCTGTGACAACATGTCCTGTAGTATAACACTAAAATTTACAGTTGACAAGATAGGTGTAAAGTTTTTTGTTGACAGTCAGAGAAAGGTGGCATATAATCCAAAGAAAATTGAGAGAAAAACAGGAGTGAAATACGATTATAATGACTACAAGAGAACTGCAGGATGAGATTCTGCGCTTAAAGAAGGAAAAAGACATCTGTATTCTTGCACATGCATACCAGAACCATGAAATCCTGGAAGTGGCAGATTATACCGGGGATTCCTATGGGCTGAGTCAGCAGGCTGCAAAGGCACCGCAGAAAAATGTGCTGATGTGCGGCGTGAGATTTATGGCAGAGACTGTGAAAATTCTTTCACCGGAGAAAACAGTTTACCTTTCCAACAGCGGAGCAGGATGTCCTATGGCAGAGCAGCTGGACGTGGAAATGCTGTCTGCGCTGAAAGAGGCAAATCCGGATTATACAGTTGTGGCCTATATCAATACAACCTCAGAACTGAAAACCCTCTGTGATGTGTGTGTAACGTCCTCTTCTGCCGTGAAGATCGTGAAAAATATTGACAATGACAAGATCCTGTTTATCCCGGACTGTAATCTTGGCGCTTGGGTGGAAAAACAGATTCCTGAGAAAACCTTTAAATTTGTTCACGGAGGATGTCCTACTCACCTGAGAATGTCAGTAAGAGATGTGAAAAAGGCTCGGGCAGCCCATCCGGAAGCAAAATTCCTGGTTCATCCGGAATGCCTGCCAGAGGTTTCTGCTATGGCCGATTACATCGGAAGTACAACGGGAATCATGAAATATGCAAAGGAAAGCGATGCACAGGAATTTATCATTGGTACAGAGAACAGTATCGTACAGCATCTTCAGTTTGAGTGCCCGGATAAGAGATTCTATCCACTGTCAAAGGACTGTGTATGCCACAATATGAAGCTGACGACCCTGATGGATGTGTACAATTGTGTCCGCGGACAGGGAGGCGAGGAAATCAGCCTGGATGAGAATGTGAGAGTGAAAGCGAAAGCGTGTATTGATACGATGCTGACATTGGGGGAATAAGCAGTAAATTGCCCGAATGAGAAGAAAGAAAAGAGGGCTGTTGCAAAATAGATGAGTAATCATCTATGGAGCAGCAGCTCCTTTTTGGTCAAAAATGAAAAAGTAGGCATGCCGCAGGGATATCAACTTTATGTGGCTGCTTGCTGGGCAAAAAGCTCCGGATCACAGCACTAAGAAAAGCAAAAGTGGCTATGAATCGGAAGTAACCGTGTATGAATGCGAGGATTGCACCAATTGTCCCCATAAGGAAAAATGTACCCGTGCGAAAGGAAATAAGCGACTGTATATTTCAAAAAGCTTTCTGGAGAAGCGTCAGGAATCATACGAAAATATCTTGAGCGAAACCGGAATCCAGTACCGGACGAACCGTTCCATACAGGTGGAAGGGGCATTCGGAGTTTTGAAAAATGATTATGAATTCCAAAGATTTTTACTCCGTGGAAAAACCAAAGTAAAACTAGAGATTCTTTTGCTTTGCATGGGGGTTATGTCTATAACGGCAGAGGCTGCCGCTCAATCATCTATTGTTGATGATTTTGTGACAGCCCCTTTTTCTGTGCGATTTTCTGTGCGAATAGAGGAGGCTGCGATGTAATGTTCCTGTTACGTTTCTTATGTGGAGGCCTTTCTGGCAGGAATACGGATCTGTACCTCTGTTCCTTTTCCTGGTTCACTGGAATAGAAAAGTCCATAATCCGGTCCGTACAGGATCTGAAGCCTGCGATGGGTATTATAGATTGCAATATTTGTGCCCTTGCCTGAAGAGGAGCCTGTCCCGGTAAGGATGGTATCCAGTTTTTCCTTGGACATGCCAACACCATCATCTGAAATAAGCAGTACCAGATCCTGATCCTCCAGCCATCCGGTAAGCACAATGGTGCCGGATTTGGAATCGGTTTCCAGGATGCCGTGAAGAATGGCATTTTCCACTACTGGCTGCAGGGTCAGCTTTGGGATCTGGTCATCCATCAGCTCATCCGGAATATCAGAGATAAACTGGATGCTGTCATGATAACGCATGTTCTGCAGATGAATATATATGGATACATGCTCCTCTTCCTTAGCAATGGTGCTGATGCTTTTTTTCTGACTTAGGGTCAGCTTGTAGAACCTGGAAAGGTTCTGTACAGCGTTTGTTACTTCTTCTGTACGTCCCTGCTGGGCCATCCAGTTGATCATATCCATGGTATTGTAAAGAAAATGAGGATTGATCTGTGCCTGCAGGGAATTAAACTCTGCGATTCTCAGATCTTCAGCGGCTTTTGCCTGATTATCCATCAGCTGGTTCATTTTTCTTGTCATATAGTTGTAGGTATCGATCAGATCACCTACCTCATCGTGATATACCGGGCTGTCCATAGCTACCGGAGGTCCCTGGCGGACCTTACGCATTTGTCCGATCACAGAAGAGATACGTCCTGTAATAGAACGGGAAAGCCGGCCGGACAGGAACAGGGCAAGGATGAGAAAAAGCAGATAGAAAAAAGCGAACTGCATCATCATCTCATTACTTTGGGCAATCAGTGGTTTGGAGGGCAGGATCGTTACCATAAACCAGCCTGGCTGATTGATCCTGTAAAAGCAGGAGTAGATTTTATTGCCAAGGATGTTTTTTTCGATAAAATTATTGGAAGACATAAAGGACTGGGAAATATCCTCGTATCCCAGCCAGTAAATACCGGACAGGGATTCATCAGAAGATGCCACCAGGCTGTTTCTTTCGTTTACAATATAGGAAACGCTGTCCTTTAAGCCAAGGTTTTCATTTAATACTTTTATCAGGCGGCTGCTGGAATAATAAACGGCTACATAAGCATTGATAGGGCTTCCATGATAATAAATGCTGGCAGTATGGATGTAAGCCAGATCCCCACAGTCAGACTTTTCCTGAGTCCCCAGATAAAAGGGAGGACAGAAAAGCTTTGAAGTATTGGTGCTTTGGAAAATCCCATGCCAGTAAGTTCCCCGGATCCCGCTTACCGGATAGAGAATCTTTTCTTTCGTGCCGGAAAACAAGGAAGAGGCAGCAGGAAGATCCACGTAGATCCGGATATTGGTGATCAGGGAGCTGTCTGTAAGCTTTTTCACAGCCTGACAGAAATCATCTGCACTTTCAGAAGCTGTCAGCATGGAAAAGGGCGCATTTACCGGTTGGTGAAATAAAGTTTTATAAAAGGATTCTTCCGCCAGAGAGTCATAGGTATCTGTGACCTGTTTAAGCATATCGTCGATCTGGGGGGAAGTTTTAGCGGAAATATCCTGTTCCTGCCGTATGGTATAGGAGACGATCATTTCGTAAAGTTTTCCATAGAAAAATATGCCCAGAAGGATAAGGGGAACTGCCACAGCAAGCACAAGTGCAATGGTAAATTTGGACTGAAGCTTCATATCCCCATAGCGGTGCTTCAGTTTATTCAGCATTTTTCTCATAATTGTTTACAGGAAATCCTTTCTCGATATTCAGAAGGAGAAAAACCGGTATACTTCTTAAAGCTTTTACCAAAATAATTCCCGTCATTATATCCTACCTTGGAGGAGATATCCGCAATTCGGAATCTGGGATCTGCAAGCAGCTGCTTAGCCTTTTCCATTCGATATTCGGTCAGATATTGATTCAGGGTTTTGCCGGTTTCATTTTTAAAAAAGGTACATACATAAGAAGCTGACAAAAATACATGAGAACTGATATCCTTTACCGAAAGGGACTCATTTCCGTAATTCTTGCTGATATATTCCTTAATCAGAAAAATGGTCTGATTTTCCTGTACAGAATCCTGAAGCTCACGGAAAAAATCTGTGATCCGGTCAAGCAGCTTGCTATGCAGATCCTGGAATGAAAAGCTGTTTTCAAGAGTGTCTACTGCATTTTCCCTGTCAGAGGGAAGGGAGATCTGAAGCTGCCTGTAAATCTCATCAAGACAGCGGAACAGCTTGTAATAAAGATCCTTTGCGTGATTGGAAAGTACCTGTGTATTCTGATTGTAAAAATCGTATATTTGTCCAAGAAAGGCATTGCAGCCGTCCTGATTTTTAAGGGCAAGAAGATCTTGAAATTCTTTCTCCGGAAATTCCGGAAGAGGGGGATGAGAGCGCAGATCCCTGTCTTTCAGAAGAGAGGAACTTAAAAAAGATCCGCTTGGGAAAAAGAAGCTGCTCTGCTGAAGGATCACTGCCGACTCATAGGACTGGTAGGCTTTGGAAACACCTGTAAAGGAACCGCCTGCTGTGATATAAAATTTGTGATAAGCCTGATACTGGCAGCTGATATAATCCCGGATCAGATCCAGAGTCGCTTCCTGTGGCATGGAAGAGCCAAAAATAAAATAAACAAGATATTGTGCTTTCTTTTCTGCATAAATACATTGAAGATGAAAATTGGACAGATAATCGCAGATATTTTGATAAATATCGTCAATAGCAGGCACAGAGAAATCCTGCTCTGTATCGATTTTGGCGATCAGGGCGGTAAAACAGGTATCAGATTCCATATAAAGGGAAAGCTCCTGGCTTAATTCGCTGATCACTTTTTCGCTGAAGCGGTAAGGAGTAGCCAATGCCAGAGCAAGCCGTGAGGCTGTTTCCATGGAATGAAGCGTTTCCCCGCGATGAGTACGTAGCTTCTGGCGATAGACTTCAGAAGCTTCCTGTACAGCTTCACGGATCTCAGCTGGATTTAAAGGCTTTTCAATATAATTCACTGCTTTTAATTTAATAGCAGCTTTCAGGTATTCCTTGTCTGAGTAGCCACTCATAAAAATGGGAACTGTGTCCGGAAGGAACTGTTCCAGCTTTTCAAGCATGGTGATACCATCCATACGGGGCATCCGTACATCACAGAGTATGATCTCAGGCTTATGAATCCTGGCAGCTTCTAATCCGTTGATCCCGTCGTCTGCCTGGAGCACTTCGTCTATGTCTAATGATTTCCAGTCAATGGAGGAAATAACGCCAGTCCGTGTAAGCTCCTCGTCGTCTACAATTAGTAATTTCATATAGGAAGAACCTCTTTCTTTCTATGATCTCTTAGTAATTCTGTTAAAAGGATTATATCATAACACAGGGAAAATCTGTGGATTTTTCTTTAACTGAATAATATTTTACCCTGTTTCCAAATATTTTCCGGTTTAGCCTCTAAAAGGCACATGATACAATTAGTACAGATCAAAGAGGGAGGTAATCATACAGTGTCGGAATATGTTCTTGAGTTAAAAGGCATTACCAAGATATTCCCCGGAGTGAAAGCACTGAACAATGTACAGTTCCAGCTAAAGCCCGGAGAAGTTCATGCGCTGATGGGTGAGAATGGTGCCGGTAAATCCACATTTATCAAGGTTATTACCGGTGTACATAAAGCAGAAGAAGGAGAGATGTTCCTGAATGGCCAGAAAGTGGACTTCAAAGGACCTAAGGACGCACAGGCAGCCGGGATTGCTGCTGTATATCAGCATCCTACATCTTATCCGCATCTGACAGTTGCAGAGAATATTTTCATGGGACATGAGATTATTGTCCATAAGATGATCCAGTGGAAAAAGATGAATGAGGAAGCCAACAAGCTTCTGGGACAGCTGAATGCAGATTTTGATGCTACGGCTGAAATGGGAACTTTAAGTGTTGCACAGCAGCAGATGGTTGAGATTGCCAAGGCACTTTCTACTAATGCCAAGATCGTGATTCTGGATGAGCCTACTGCAGCACTTACTAAAAGAGAATCCGAGGAATTGTATCGGATCGTAGATCATCTGAGAGAAGAAGGAGTTTCCATTATCTTTATCTCGCATCGTTTTGAGGATATGTACCGTCTGGCATCCAGAGTTACCGTTTTTAGAGATTCTCAGTATATTGGCACATACAATGTAGACGAGATCACAAATGCAGATCTGATCAAAGCTATGGTTGGCCGTGAGATCAAGGATCTGTTTCCAAAGCCAGAAGTACAGCTTGGTGAAGAAATGCTTCGGGTGGAAGGCTTGTCAAGGGTTGGTTACTTTAAAAATGTTTCCTTTGACGTACATGCAGGGGAAATCATAGGTCTTACAGGGTTGGTTGGCGCAGGCCGTACCGAAGTAGTAGAAAGCATTTGCGGAATTACTACTCCTGATGAAGGAAAAGTATATCTGGAAGGCCAGGAGATCCATATCAAACAGCCATCTGATGCAATGAAAAAAGGCATCATCCTCCTTCCGGAAGACAGACAGAAGGAAGGCCTGATTATGAGCTGGGGGCTGGGACGAAATGTGACACTTCCTACCATCAGCCAGTATGCAAAAAAAGGATTTAATAATGAGCCGAAAGAGCGGGAGCTGGCAAAACAGCTTCTTGAGGAAGTAGATACAAAGGCTGTGGACATTTTCCAGCCTGCAAGCTCTCTTTCCGGTGGTAATCAGCAGAAGGTAGTTGTTGCCAAAGCACTGAGCCAGGAAATGAAAGTGGTTATCATGGATGAGCCTACCAAAGGTGTAGATGTAGGTGCAAAGGCAGAGATTTATGCGATTATGGGAGATCTGGCAAAGAAAGGCTATGCCATTGTACTGATCTCTTCAGAAATGCCGGAGATCCTGGGAATGTCTGACCGTATCGTTGTGATGTGCAATGGCCGGAAGACAGGTGAATTAAATAAAGAAGAGGCAACCCAGGAAAGAATTCTTGAGCTTGCAATGGAAAAAGGACAGACATCAAAGGAGGCGGGAAGATTATGAAACAGAAATCAACTCTAAAGAAAATAACCGGCTCCAGGGAGTTTCTCCTTGCAGTGATTCTGATTTTGCTATTTGCAATCATTACAGCCATCAGCCCTTCTTTCCTGAAACCTAAGTCACTGATGGATATGTTGAAAAACAATGCAGTTACAATGGTCATGGCACTTGGAATGCTGTGTGTTATGCTGGTAGGAGGAATTGATATTTCCATCATGTCAACATTGGCACTTTCCGGAATGTCCATTGGTATGCTTCTGAAATACGGTCAGATTACCAGCACCATTCTTGCTTTTGTAATCGCGCTTGCCATTGGACTTGCTTGCGGTTTCCTGGTAGGTCTGGTGATTTCCAGAGCCAGTGTACCGCCGATCATTGCAACCATGGGATTTATGTATGTGTTCCGTGCCTTGGGATATCTGGTATCTAATAATGGTGAATGGGCCGGGGCAGCAGCACTTGGAAGCTTTAAGAATTTTGCAACATCCAGTGTGCTTGGAATCAATGCAGTTGTGTGGGTGATCATCCTCTGTTATGTAGTTTTCTTCTTCTTTATGAAGTGGACAAGGACAGGAAGAAAGATTTACGCAGTAGGAAGCAATCCCAGTGCAGCAGAGGTTTCAGGTATTAATGTTAAGAATATTAAACTGATGGTTTATATGATCATGGGTGTGCTTGCAGGTCTTGGAGGAGCACTTCAGGTATCTGTATACGCTTCCGCAATGCCGGATATGCAGCAGGGCGGTGAAATGGATGTTATTGCAGCCTGTGTAATCGGCGGTGTAAGTATGAGCGGTGGAAGAGGTACTGTTCTGGGCGCTCTTTTAGGATCCTTGATCCTGGCCACCATTGCGAAAGCACTTCCGCTGGTTGGCATCGGTGCTTTGTGGCAGAATACCATCAAAGGTGTACTGATCCTTGTGGTAGTAATGGTGAACGTGATTCTGCAGCGTATTGCTGACAGAAATGCATTAAAAGGAAGGGAGATGTGATCATGGCCGGAAAATCTGGAAGAAGTATAAACAATGTGCCGGAAAATCCGGTGAAACGCATGATATTCAGTTGGGAAGGGATTATGGTCCTGCTGTTTGTCCTGGTCAACATTTTCTGTGCATGGTATTCAGAATTTTATAATTTAAAGAGTGTGCTCAGGCAGATGCCGGTTTATCTGGCAGAGATCTTTCTTATGTTGCCAATGGCTTACATACTGGTTCTTGGCGAAATTGATATATCTGTTGGATCGATTGTATGTCTTTCCGCAACCATCAGTTGCCTGGTATCCAATACAGGGCTTCCGTTTATCCTGGTGATCCTGATTTCTCTTCTTGTAGGTACAGCCTGCGGTGCAGTGAACGGGTTTATCCTTACCAGATTCCAGGAGCTTCCGCCAATGATCGTAACATTGGCTACCCAGATTATTTTCAGAGGCATTGCAGAGATCGTGCTTGGTGAAGGAGGATCCGTTTCCCTGGTTAATTCCGAGGGATTCAAGGCAATCGGTGGTAAAGTAGGAAGGATTCCATACATTCTTTTCCTGGTTCTGATTCTTGCCATCGTAGCAGCGCTGATTCTTGGAAAGAGCACCTTTGGACGGAGAGTATATGCTATCGGCACCAACCGCCTTACAGCTTATTATTCTGGTATACATGTTCAGAAGATCCGTATGCTGATCTATACACTCATGGGAACTTTCTGCGGATTGTGTGCACTGTTTATGGTGTCCTCTTCTTATGGAGCCAATACCACAACAGGAAACGGTTTTGAGATGGATGCCATTGCAATGGCAGTATTTGGAGGCATTTCTTCCACAGGTGGTAAAGGAAATCTTGCAGGCGGTATTATTTCAGCATTCATCATCGTGTGTCTTCGTGTAGGGCTTGGACAGCAGAATCTTCACCCACAGGTTATCCTTCTGATCCTGGGATTACTGCTGATCTGTGCAGTAGCACTTCCCAACGTGGTGGGAGAGATCAAAAAGGCTTTAAAGGTTAAGAAAAACGCCTGATCTATGTTATTAAAATGGTTGTTGGCTGCAAATGGGGTAACAGCAGCTGCACATATAATGTAAACTAAAAATTATATTTCCAAGGGAGGAAAAAAACATGAACAAAAAAATCGTTAGTGCATTACTTTGCGGAACAATGGTACTGGCAACAGCAACACCTGCATTAGCCGGAGAGGCTGATGGACAGAAGATCGCACTGGTTGGAAAATCAGCAGGTAATGCTTTCTTTGAGATCGCAGCAGCATCCTTTAAAGAAACTGTTGAGGCAGAAGGCGGCGAAGTTGAGGTGGTTTATCCGGAAGCAGCTACAGCAGATGCACAGATCAAAGTTCTTGACAACCTGATTTCCCAGGATTTTGATGCAATCTGCATTTCTGCAAATGATGTAAACGCTCTTCAGGCAAAACTGGAAGAAGCAATGGATGAAGGAATCAAGGTTTCATCCTTTGACTCTGCTCCTAACGCAGACAGCCGTCAGGTATTCGTAAATCAGGCTGGTACTGTAGCTGTTGGACAGGCTCTTCTTGATGCAGTTCTTGATATTGCAGGTGGTGAAGGCCAGTGGGCAATCCTTTCAGCTACTTCTCAGGCAGCTAACCAGAATGCATGGATCGATGCTATGAAGACAATCATGGAAAGCGATGAGAAATACAGCAAACTGGATCTGGTAGAGGTTGCATATGGTGATGATGAGCCACAGAAATCTACAGACCAGACAACTGCTCTTCTTGAAAAATATCCGGATCTGAAAGTAATCTGCGCTCCTACAACTGTTGGTATTGCAGCAGCTGCTAAATATCTTCAGGATGAGAAATCTACCTGCAAGCTGACAGGTCTTGGACTTCCATCTGAGATGGTTGAGTATACAGGTGCTGATGATGAGCATTCCTGCCCATACTTCTACCTGTGGGATATGCAGGGCCTTGGAAAACTTAGTGCTTATGCAACAATCTCTCTTGTAAAGGGCGATATTACAGGTGAACTTGATGAAACTTTCACAGCTGGAGATCTTGGCGAGTACACAATCACAGAAGCTGATGACGGCGGTACAGAGATCGTTCTTGGACAGCCTCTGGAGTTCAACTCTGATAACATCGAAGAAATGGCTAAACTGTACTAATTGTGACTTGAAAAAGTAAATTCCAGTGCAAAAGTAAATTCCACAGCACTTTAAATTTTGTTGTTTTTACGAGAGATTTTTAAGCAAAATCTCTCG
>NZ_JAAITU010000028.1 GCF_013304385.1 Blautia glucerasea | reverse complement strand
GAAATACGAAAAAAAGCCCAATTCTTTTTTAGAATCAGACTTTTTCAGTGCCCTTAATTATTGAGGGACTTGGGGAGCCTTTTATTATCCCTGACTCTGGGTAGCCACCAGATGGGCGGCACCATAAATCTCACGAAGCTTCGGCTTCTCAATCTTGCCGGTAGGATTCCGTGGAACATCTGCAAAGATGATCTTCCTAGGACGTTTGTATCTTGGAAGCTTTCGGCAGAACAGGTTAATATCCTCTTCTGTGCAGGTACTGTCCGGTTTTAACTGGATAATGGCAGCTGCGATCTCTCCAAGACGCTTATCCGGAAGACCGATCACTGCAACATCCAGGATCTCAGGATTTGTGCGGAGGAAATCTTCGATCTGTACAGGATACAGATTCTCACCGCCGCTGATGATCACATCTTTCTTACGGTCTACCAGATAGATAAAGCCGTCTTCATCCTCCATAGCCATGTCTCCGGTATATAACCAGTCTCCGTGAAGCACCTCTGCAGTAGCTTTAGGATCCTTGTAATAGCACTCCATAACGCCAGGTCCTTTGACAGCAAGCTCACCGGTCTCACCCTGAGCAACAGTATTGCCCTGGGTATCAATGATCTTTGCTTCCCATCCATAGCCTGGCACACCGATGGCACCAACCTTGTGGATATTCTCAACTCCAAGGTGGACACAGCCTGGTCCGATGGATTCACTAAGTCCGTAATTGGTGTCATATTGATGATGAGGAAAGTATTCCTTCCAGTGCTTGATCAGGCTTGGAGGAACCGGCTGGGCACCAATGTGCATCAGTCTCCACTGAGACAGCTGGTAATCTTCAAGTTTTAATTCTCCACG
This sequence comes from Blautia glucerasea, assembly GCF_013304385.1. Lineage (GTDB taxonomy): Bacteria > Bacillota > Clostridia > Lachnospirales > Lachnospiraceae > Blautia_A > Blautia_A ammoniilytica. The sequence goes on along the minus strand of NZ_JAAITU010000028.1, from coordinate 52,028 downwards.
GTCAAGGGCAAGAAGAAGATCCTGTGCCCAGGGAACCAGAAGCCATACGATGGTACATTTTTCTTCGGAAACCGCCTGCAGGATAAATTCAGGATTAGCACCTTTTAAAAGCACAGCCTTGCTGCCGGAAAGCAGACTGCCGAACCAGTGCATCTTGGCTCCTGTATGGTACAGGGGAGGAATGCAGAGGAACACATCCTGGTGTGTCTGGCCATGATGGTGCTGTTCTGTCTGGGCGGCATGCAAAAGAGCACGGTGTCTGTGCAGGATAGCTTTTGGAAATCCGGTAGTACCGGAAGAAAAATAAATGGCAGCGTAATCGTCATCTGAAATAGCAATCTTGGGCGACTGGCTGGAACAGTTGGCAGTATGGGAAATATAATCCTCAGCAAAACCAGGACAGCTATCACCCACATAGTACAAAAGCCTGTGTTTCCCGATTTCATCGGCTACTTCCTCTACACGGCCAATAAATTCCGGACCGAATACCAGGATGTCCACATCAGCCAGATCCAGGCAATACTGGATCTCATCAGCAGAATAACGGTAATTCAGGGGAACAGCCAGTGCACCTGTTTTCAGGATACCAAAATAGATAGGAAGCCACTCCAGGCCATTCATCAGAAGGATGGCAACTTTATCTCCTTTCTGGACACCACGTTCCAGAAGCAGGTTGGCAAAGCGGTTGGCTTTTTCGTTGAAGATATTCCATGTAATCTCACGCCTGTAATAGGGGGCACGTTCCGGCTCGATCAGTTCAAATTCTTTCCATGTGACCCGCCGGGTCTCCGGCAGTTCCGGGTTGATCTCCACAAGACAGACTTCATCTCCGTACAGACGGCAATTCTTTTCCAGAAGCTCAGTAATAGGCATTTCAAATAACTCCTTTTTGTTTAAAACATTTTATAAAATATTCGCGCGTTAAAGCGTCGGTTCATTGAAGTAATCATATCCGATTTATCACAAAATGTCAACAAAAGAATCGGCAGGATCATGGATTCAACAAGATAAAATGCACAAAAAAGTGAAGAAAAACAGTTGACGGAACCAGGAGATCAATGGTATACTGTTTCTACTTGAAATTTAACGAGTAAAAGCGTAACGCTTTAACGCAACAAAGCAGAATGAAATAACAAAAGTTCAATAAAAAATGTAACAACAAAAATGAAATAACAAAAGTGCAGCAACAAGAATGCAGCATCAAACAGGTAAATGAGGGAGGATTTTTTTATGGCTGTAAAACTGATCATGTTGGTGATCTTTTTCGGGATCATGATCGCAGTAGGAGTGATGTCCAGGAAGCATGCTTCCAGTGTTACAGGATTTGTACTTGGAGGAAGGAATGTGGGACCGTGGCTCACAGCCTTTGCTTATGGTACTTCTTATTTTTCAGCAGTAGTATTCGTTGGATATGCAGGACAGTTCGGATGGAAATATGGACTGGCATCTACCTGGATCGGACTTGGGAATGCTTTTCTTGGAAGTCTTCTGGCCTGGGTGGTGCTTGGACGAAGGACAAGGATCATGACTCACCATCTGCAGGCGGCTACCATGCCGGATTTTTTCGGCAAGCGGTTTGACAGTCATGCACTTAGGATCGCTGCTTCTGCCATCGTATTTATTTTCCTGATCCCATACACAGCATCTTTATATAATGGACTGTCCAGACTGTTCGGGATGGCTTTTGACATTCCTTATTCTGTATGTGTGGTTCTTATGGCTACTCTTACCGGCATCTATGTGATCCTTGGAGGATATATGGCCACTGCTATCAATGACTTTATCCAGGGAATCATTATGATCTTCGGGATCATTGCAGTGATCGGGGCAGTACTGGCCGGACAGGGTGGATTTATGAATGCAGTGAAAAGCCTGTCCCAGCTGTCCAGTGATGTGCCTGCTACTCTGGGCCAGCCAGGAGCCTTTACATCCTTTTTTGGACCGGATCCTATGAATCTTCTTGGCGTGATCATTCTTACTTCGCTGGGAACCTGGGGACTTCCCCAGATGGTACATAAATTTTATACTATCAAAAGTGAGAAAGCAGTACAGACAGGTACAGTGATTTCTACTGTTTTTGCAGTGATCATTTCCGGCGGCTGTTATTTTCTGGGAGGCTTTGGAAGACTTTTTGACGGAGCCGGGATCTACACGGCAGAAGGTGCAGTTACCTATGATGCCATTATTCCGGCTATGCTTTCTACCCTGCCGGATGTGCTGATCGGTATTGTGGTGATCCTGGTGCTTTCTGCATCTATGTCTACGCTGTCTTCTCTTGTGCTGACTTCCAGTTCCACATTAACACTGGATTTTATCAAGGGAAATATTGCAAAAAATTTAAGCGAGAAAAAGCAGCTTTTGCTTATGCGTGTCCTGATCGTGTTCTTTATTGCTGTTTCTGTGATCCTGGCTTTGGATCCGCCTACATTTATTGCCCAGCTGATGGGTATTTCCTGGGGAGCACTGGCAGGCGCATTTCTGGCACCGTTTTTGTACGGGCTTTTCTGGAAAGGCACCACTAAGCTGGCTGTCTGGGCAAGCTTTATCACAGGGGTAGGCATCACAGTTGCAAATATGTTCTTTAAATTTATTGCATCCCCTATCAATGCAGGGGCTGTTGCCATGGTAGCCGGACTGATCGTTGTGCCGGTGGTAAGTCTGCTTACACCAAAGCTGAACAAACAGAAAGTAGATCAGATCTTTACCTGCTATGATGAGAAAGTGTCTGTTAAGCAGAAGATTGCTTTGCCGGATGATCAGCAGGCTGAACGCAAGTGAGGCATGGTGAGTGTTAATATCTTTTATCTCAGTCGAGAAGACTCCCACCTCTTTCAGGTGGTGAGTAACAGCAAGTTCGTCTCAGTGGGAGTCCAATCTCAGACTGAGATAAACGCTCCGCGAGGATGCGCAGTGATTCTGTAAAGAATATGTCAGCTTACGCTGACCAGAATCACGCGCCAAGTCTCGCGGCTGCTCGACTTGAAATGACAGGTTTTCAGACAGGGGAATCATAAAAAAGAGAAATGTAGGATAATTGGATTGACCGCCATAGAATAATAGGGTATAATAATTGTACAATAAATAGCACAATAAATAACACAATAAATAGTACAAGAAATTGAATAATTATGAAAGGCTGGTGAGACTATGTTAGCTGTGAATTATTCTACAATCCGAAATCATTTAAAAGATTATTGTGATCAAGCAACAGATAATCACGAGACTGTTATTGTTACACGTAAAGGTGAAAAGAATGTTGTGATCATGAGCCTTGAAAGATACAATCAGCTTGAAAAAGCTGCTCGTAATGCAGAATACCTTGCTATGATTGATAGGGGAATTGCACAATTATCTGCAGGCATGGGGAAGGAACATGAACTGCTTGAGGTAGATGAATGAAAAAGTTATGGGCTGACAGAGCATGGGATGATTATCTTTATTGGCAGACACAAGACAAAAGGACTTTGAAGCGCATAAACGAACTCATTAAGTCTATTGAAAGAGAAGGCTTGTCTGAAGGCATTGGCAAGCCGGAACCATTACGCCATAGAAAAGCATGGAGCAGGCGGATTGATGATGTGAACAGACTGGTTTACAATATAGATGAGAATGGTTTTCTGTGGATTATTGCCTGTAGGGGACATTATGAGGATTAAGTAAATAAGTAGATATGAAAAGAACCGTCCAGGTTTCTCTGAGTGATTAAGGCTCAGATAAACATTTGGGCGGTTTTTCAATTATATTTTCGCCTGGTACAGCGTTTTGCAAATAACTGTACCAGACTTTTAGTCTAACATTCGCGTATCCAATATCCAGGTAAATTGGCCGGGAAATTATGGATACTTTGATTGTGTACTTTATTTGTACGATAAATTTTATAAAAATGAAAAGTGTGATATTGAACAGATTATAGTAAAGATGTATAATTTAACCGAATCAAGTAAGTCCCCTGCTTCAATTGCGAAAAGCAATAAGCAGTGGGTGGGGACTTGCTTGTATCAGGAGGAGTGTAAGCTCCTTCTGATAAACTGCGGAGCAGTTATTCGGTTATGAGCAAGTAGCGAAGCGGATTGCGAATATCCGCTTGACAATGAAAAACTGGGACAGCAACAGAGAATGAGTTAAAAATGAAAGGCATTAAAAAAGAAAGGCATAAAAAAAGGAGGAAAGGTGTATGAGGAAGAAAGGAATAAGCAGGTTGTTGGCTATGACGATTGCTTTTTCCATGGTGATTGGCGGTAATTTCCAAGGTGCAGTGGCAGGAAATGTAAGCTATGGGGCCGAGTTTTCCGATGGCGGGGAGGTTACAGATGGCGCAGCGGATCCGGCAGTATTAACAGAGGAACAAAGTAAAGATGAACCGGAGGAAGTAATCCTGCCAGAAGAATCTACAGGGGAATCTACAGACGAATCTACAGGTGAAGAGGACGGTAATAATGAAAACCCGGCAGGTGATGAACCGCAGTTTCAGGATGTGACGGAATCCCAGAATCAGGATGTGGATGAAGCTGATGATAATGCTTCAGATTCTGCTTCAGAGGACATGGAAATTGAGGATGTGGAAGAAGAAAATGCAGAAACAGATCTGCTGGAGGGCGAGGAGCTTCAGCCTGTAAATGATAGCACTAAGATTATAGAGGATCCGGCGAATCCAGCCTGCGGAATGATTGTGGATTATTCACTGGATGGTTCATTACTGGAAGCTTACAGCAGGATCCACTTTTCTTGCAATGAAGGTAAAGTGGATGATATATGGTACAAGGAGGGAAGCTATGATGGCTATTGGTATCGTTTTCTATATGGGAAAATCGATAACCGGTATGAATACATCACAATGAATAGAGCTTATTCTTTCGATGTGATAAGTGAAGCAAAAAGCTATGTGGGAAAGTATAGCTCCATAAGAATGGTTGTCTTGCCAAGGTATTATTATTGGGATAGTTACAAAAGAAAATATTACTATCTTACCGATAGTATACTGGCACAGAACAGTTCGTCGTGGGTTGATAAAGCAACTTTCAAATTACAAGGCGAACAAATTAAGACCTGTGAAATACAACAGGTTTCCGATGCAGGAGGAAAAGGGTGCAGTCTTCCAGATACAGACCAGTGGACCACATATGAAGGAGATGGGGAGCACCCTATGGAGCAGCTGACAACAGAAAATCCACGATCTGTTATTAGAATACGGAATGCTGTTTCTAAACAGGTTCTTGAATACCAGGAGAACGGATTGCCTAAGGGAGCTGTGGTCATTCGTAATGCAGGAGAGATAGGGACAGTTGTGTCGGTGACGGGGCATCTGACAGGGAAGACTAAATATATCGTACATGAAGACACTGTTGAAGAATGCGAATCAGACAATTATAGATATAAGATTGGTGCTGAAAAATACTCACAGAATGAAGAAGGAAAATGGGAAAATACAGATTACGGACAAAAATGGTATAACTTATACGGATCAGAAACAAGAAGATATTTGTCTCCTGGAGAATGCCTGGTTCTTTATCCAATGGTTTCAGAAATGTATCATTATCAACTGTTGGTAGAATTTAACCGAGATCTGGATACTACCACAAAGTCAGTGGAAGCTGTGCAAGGAGAATGGACGCAAAAGGGACAATACTGGAGCACCGAGGTATCTTCGGATGTAACCGATATAACAAATCCGCAGCTTAACGTAACGTCAAAAGAGGCGGCAGTTCCATCTTTCAAAGAAAATGGACTGCCTAATTATGCACTTCTGATCCACGGAAATGCACAGACGGAAGCAGTAACAGGTTATGCTGGAGAAAGCAGGTATCCTGGTTACTTTGTAAGAGTAAACCCCTGTTGGGATAAGCTGCATAATTCCCAGCCTGAAAATTATCAGACACCAGGATTGTGGGCAGCGTGCATTTATTACAAATGGAATCAGAATACAAGAAAATACGAAGTAAACGACGAAGATAGAGACAATACAGGTTGGAACGGCATCCAGAATATTGAAAATTATGAGGATACGTCCGATTATTATCATTGCTTTTATGTTAATCCAAAACCCGATGAAGTGGCAGCAATCATACCATTAAGGTGCAAGGGAGATCAATATTCTTATGAACATACACCTGAAGAATATGAAAATACACAAAGCCGTAATTATTGTTTCCAGTATCAGGTTTTTCTGAACAGCACACAGGAGTGGTCAATCATAGGTGTGAACGCCTTGGATGGACAGAGTAGTCCCACTCTGGTCGATGGTATGGTAAAGGGAGCATGGCTTACTTGTGGAAACGGAACCGCAGAACATGAAGGAACAGTGGGAGCGGATCTGGAAATTTCAACACAGCTTCAAAAGGATGGCAAATTATATGAATTGGGCAAAAATGGTCTTCCTAATATAGGATTTCAGATGAAAATTGGAGAAATACCGGCAGACGGTCTGACAGGAATGCTGAAAGTGAATATTACAGTACCGGAAGATTTTAAAAACGGTGAGGCTGGCATGGGATATTCTTCAGATGATCAATACCGAGAGCCAGCAGGTGGGTCTTACTGGACATATAAAATCACTGGTAAAGGTGGAACCAGGATGGCTGCTGTATTATTCCGGAATCAAGGAGATGGTACATACATTGTAGTGGATGCCCAAAATACTACTGTGACTGCTGAAGATGGAGGAAGTCTGAATCTTGCCGAAATGGATTTACAGACAGGAGATATTTTGTGTATCATTCCATATTCGCCGGAATACACTGGCTTCACAAGAAAGGAGTATTATGGAAAATACGAAAGCACATTAAAATCAAATGATCCAGATAACAACAAAGTCTTTCCAGACACTTTATATGGCAGTACGCAGAATATTCGATACTTTAATTTTGATTACAGTCTTTCTCTGGATGGGACTGGAGATATTTTATCTGTTATCGGTGAGAATGAAACCGAAATTGAAAACGAGGCAGACGTTTTTTATGGAAAAGAATCGGTATGTGATGATGGAAAGTATTTACAGGAAGCAGTTTTATCAGTAAGTACCGGTGAAAAGCTACAGGGATGTGGGCTTCTGGAAAATGGTCTTCCTAATTACGGCTTCATTTTTCTGCCAGGTGAGTTCGGATCAATATATATTGATCCAGCTTTGAATAACGGAGAAAAATATAGCTGGTATGTACTGGAAAAGTATCAGTTGAATGATGATGGCAAATATACGATTGTTTCAGGAAATTATGGACCGAAAGTGGTTATATATAGAATCCCTAAAGGAAAGAATGCGATTGATGTAGAAAGCAATAGTACGGTTATTCAGGTTTTTCGTCCCATATTTCCAAATAAAAAAGTTACTTCATCAATGAGAAATGACAATTACATTGATCAGTCGTGGTGGAATAATTACCGTAAAGATGGAGCATATGAGACAACAGACAAGAATGGCAATGTTATTTATCCTCAGACTGGAACAGTAAGTTACGCTTGTTTGATCAATGAAATATCAAGAGATGACGAGACAAGATTATATACGTACCTGAAAAAGACAAATCGGTGGCATACGACAGACTGGCAGAATACATCACCTGAAGCTGTATGTACACCAAACGTGTCCTATGGAGTGACCGGAGAAGTTAATTATACTTCAGAAAAGGAAAGACTGGTTGTATTGCAGGGCTTAGGAACAAATACAGTGTCATTATCTAAGCAGACGCTTCCCGAAAATAGTCTTCCAGAGAATGGTCTTGTAATACAGAATAAAAATATTGGTGGAAGTTCCAATGAACTTGCTGAATTTAATATACAACTTAATATGGCGGAAGATGGAGTTGGTGGCGACGAAGAATATGGAGTTATGTATTTTAATGCATGGTTGTATCGCCAGGATAAAGAAGGAAACTGGCATAAGATAGAGAAAAAGAATGAGACCGGCGACTGGATTAATATTTTAGATTCAGGTACCTTTGAGTCAGGTACCTATCAGGATGCAGGACGTCTTCATGGAGAGTTTGGTTATATGGTACATGCCCACCTGAAGGATAACGAGGCTATCGTTATTGTGCCGCAATATGACCTGTATACATTCTCCTACAGGGTCTGGCTGAGCAATGCCAGAGAGTATGATGTGGTGCATGGCTCTTGTCAGATCCCTTCGGATGTACAGCATCCCGGCAGACATGAATTTACCGGAACACTTTCCCATTTCCCGACAGAAGATCCAAAGACAGAACATCTGGTGATCGCTACCTCCCCGAAAAATGTGGATGCAGGAGGCAGTGAGACAGTAAGCAGGCTGACCAATGTAAGATCCCTGCCGGTTACGCTTTTTAACTATGATTTTGGTGAATGGGCGCATTTTGTACTTGGGGCGCAGACTGCACAGTACAGATTCCGGTATGATCCTAAAAATGTTAAAAACACAGCAGTAAATAGCTGGTACAATAATATATTTACAGGAATCCTGAAGAATCAGCTGGGAGAGGACGGGCTGCCTGTATTTAATTATACAACGCCATTTTCATTGTTTGATACTTCAGTGGTGCCTGCCGCTGTAAACGGCGGTACAAAAAGTGTATACCAGAATGTTGGCTTTGATTTTGTATATGATCCTTCAGCCAATGAGTACAGCTACCAGAGCAGCATCAACCATGCCGGTTATGATCCGGGAGCAAACAAGATCTATCAGTATGATAAGGCCATCGGTATTGAGGGCTGGGATGAGAAAGGAGCAGGCTTTTTCCCATTCAATAGCTTTGAGGACAAAGGAGTATGGGGGACCAGTGAGAAAAATACTAAGGGTATTTATTTGCTGGACCAGCTGAAAACCGTAGATTACCATTTCGGGATGAGCATGGAAAAGGACTTCATCATTCCGGAAGAGGGCACGGTAGCTATTACTGATGATCAGGGAAATGTTTCTGCACGGAAGGATATGGTCTTTTCCTTCAGCGGTGATGATGATGCCTGGCTGTTTGTGGACGGACAGCTGGTGCTTGACATGGGCGGTATCCATGAAGCGGTATCCGGAAGCATTAACTTTACCAAGGGAACCTTTACTGTGACCAGCAGTGTTACCGGAGACACCAGGACTCAGTCATTATCCTCTGTTTTTGCAGACTATCCGGAAGCTATCGGCAAGTGGGATGATTCTGCATGGGCGGCAGGAACAAAGCATACCTTCAGCTTCTTCTATCTGGAAAGAGGAGGAACCCTTTCTGACTGCTCCATTAAGTTTAATCTTCCTGTATTTAAGGATTTTGCAGTGACAAAGGCAGTAGAAGGAAAAGATACCCAGGAAAGCTTTGACTTTGAAATGGAGCTTCTGGATGGACAGGGAAATGCCTACACCGGCAATCTGTATCAGCTGACAGATGGAAAGCGTACCCCTGTAGAAAACGGAACAGGAAAATATCAGTTCCAGTTAAAAGCAGGAGAGCCCATCCAGTTCAGCACCTTGCAGGAGTGCACCGCTTACCGTGTAACTGAAACAAAGCAGGGGAACTGGATCGCAGGATGGGCCTCCACAAATGGCAAGAGCGGTGAAGGAAATATGACAGAGCTTCTTCCGACAGACTGTGATGTGACAGTGACCAACCGGTATCAGGAGTCACCCCCAACCGAGCCAACAATTACACCAACGAATACACCAACTCCACAGGTTACAACCACACCTGCACCGGAAGTATCTGCTACACCCATACCGTCTGTGACTGTGTCCAAGACACCCACACCTACTAAAAAGCCAAAGCCCTCTGATACTCCGGAGCCTACAGTTACAGTAACTGTGACCGAAGGACCATCCGGCGGCTCAGGAAACGGTGGTGCCGGTGGTTCAGGAAATGGCGGCTCAGGTTACAGCACCAATTCTCCCAAGACAGGAGATGACAGCGATGCCGCTTTGTGGCAGACGTTATTATTATTGGCTATGGGTGCAATTCTGGTAACAACTATGAGAATTGTTAGAAAACAGAAAGAATTGTAAAACAATAGAAAGGTAACAAAAGTAATCAGATTTTATCAGAGCTGTTGCATATGTAACAGCTCTTTTTTTGTGCTGCCACATGGCAGGTCTGGTTAAATGCCCAGAAGAAGCTGTGCATTCCCATGAAGGATCTGTTCTTTTTCAGTAAGGGACAGTCCTGTAAAAGACATAAAGCGTTCAATATCTGCCCTCTGGTCTGTCCAGGGGGTATCGCTGCCGAACAGTACTTTGTCTGTGCCATGAAGATGGATCATGCGTACCAGCTGCTCCTCGGACATATGTTGAATAGAATAGGCGGTATCAAAATATACATTCTGACCGCACAGCTTGGCTTCAGCCTCGTCATAGTGTTCGTTGCTTCCCATATGGGCTAGCACCAGCTTTGGCGGGGCTGTTTCTTTTATTACATGGAGGACCATATCCGGGGAGCAGAACTGTTCTCCGGGAGTATAGGGATCCTCTCCTGTATGCACCTGCACGATCAGCCCCAGTTCGGAAGCCGTATAGACGATCCGCAGATACCGGATATCGTCAAAGCATGTGTCCTGGTAATTAGGATGAAGCTTGATTCCGGAAAAGCCCTGGGCTGCGATCAGGTGGAGCAGATCTTTGTAATTATCCATAGCCGGATGGATTCCTGCAAAAGAGATCAGCCTGGGATGGGTATTGTCCTGGCTTTCATTGATACTGGAAGCAAAGCGGATGATGGAATCAAACTGATGTGGATCTGTGATCACCGGCAGGATCACGCTTGTGTCTACCTTGGCCCTGTCCATGGAATCAAGAAGCCCCTGGATGGTACCGTCCATGCTGGGAGAGATATTTATAACAGAAGCAAGCTTGGGGATGGCGGCAGCAGCCACCTTATCCGGAAAAATATGGGTATGAAAATCTATGATCATGAGAACCTCCTGTAAGTTTAAAAGGTTGTATGAAAATACAACAGCTAAATCGACCATTTCCTATACACTCTAGCAAAAATCAGGTTTTCGTACAAGATAAAAATGTGAAAAAATCAGCAATTCACAAGCACTCTTCTTTCCTTTGCCAACTTAGTATTGGATATCCGCAGAAAGTATGATACAATCAAACGGATTTCCCGGCAAAAATGCCGGATAATTAGGAAAAGGAGAGAAAAATGAAATCATTTAAGAAAATCCTGTCCAATATTTTTATTGACGGATTAAGCGGTATGGCGCTGGGACTTTTTTCCACGCTGATCATCGGTACCATTTTAAAACAGATCGGTGATCTGATGGGAGGAACCTATGGCCATTATCTTAGTGCCTTTGCAGTGATCGCACAGAGACTTACAGGTGCAGGCATTGGTATTGGAGTAGCTTATAAGTTTAAGGAATCCACCTATGTTCTTCTGTCTGCGGCAGCTGCAGGTATGATCGGTGCTTATGCTGCCAATATTCTGGCAGGTACATTTTTTTCAGAGCAGGGAGCCATGGTGCTGTCCGGCCCTGGAGAGCCTTTAGGTGCCTTTATTGCTGCTTATGTAGGAATTATGGTAGGACATCTGGTAGCAGGAAAGACTAAACTGGATCTTTTGATCACTCCTGCAGTGACCATTATATCCGGTGGTGCTGTTGGAATGCTGTTAGGGCCTGGTATCTCTCAGTTTATGAGCTGGATCGGAGGAATGATCAACTGGGGTACAGAGCAGCAGCCTATCCTTATGGGAATCGTGGTTTCTGTCCTTATGGGTATGGCTCTTACACTGCCCATCAGTTCTGCAGCCCTTGGGATCATTCTGGGATTGAACGGAGTAGCAGCAGGTGCAGCTACCGTAGGATGCTGCTGTCAGATGATCGGCTTTGCTGTAACCAGTTTTAAAGATAACGGAGTAGGTGGTCTGTTTGCCCAGGGCGTTGGTACGTCTATGCTGCAGATTCCCAATATTGTACGCAGACCTTTGATATGGCTGCCGCCTACATTGGCATCTGCTATTTTAGGACCGATTGCGATCATAGGGCCTTTTCATATGACGAATAATCCTACAGGCGCAGGAATGGGTACTTCCGGACTGGTAGGACAGATCATGACTTATCAGACTATGACTGCAGCAGAAGAGCCTTTGATGGTACTTCTGAAGATTCTTGTTTTCCATTTCATTCTTCCAGCAGTAGTTTCCTATGTGATCTATCGGGGCATGAAAAATATGGGCTATATTAAAGACGGTCAGATGAAGCTGCAGGTGTGATGCTTTTGATGTAACAGATGCCCTTGTCAGACCGGATAGAAATGTGTTAGTATTTTTATAGCGGAGGATAATTTACTACAGATTGCGGATATTAAACAAAAAGGAGAATTAAATGAGAGGATTATATTCGTCTAAGACGAAAATAAGACATCAGATCTTCACGGAAATTGCCCGCATGGCATATGAAGAAGACGGAATCGAAAATCTGGAAAAGCTTCCTTACAAGATCATTCCAGGCGAGATTGCCACATACAGGGACAGTATTTTCCTGGAGCGTGCAGTTGTAGGCGAACGTCTTCGTGTTGCCATGGGAATGTCCCTTCGGAGTATTTCAGAGCATGCCCCTATTTCTCAGGGGGTAGAGGCAAGTGTAATCGAGGAAAAGTATTATGAACCCCCGCTGATTAATGTGATCAAGTTTGCATGCAATTCCTGTGCAGAGAAGAAAGTGATGGTAACAGAAGGATGTCAGGGCTGCCTGGAACATCCCTGTGTGGAGGTCTGTCCCAAGAAGGCCATATCCATGGTGAAGGGCCATTCTTATATTGATCAGGAAAAGTGTATCAAATGTGGGAAATGCGTTAGTGCCTGCCCATACAATGCTATTATCAAGCAGGAACGCCCCTGTGCTGCAGCTTGTGGAATGGGAGCGATCCATTCAGATCAATATGGAAGGGCAGAGATCGATCAGGATAAGTGTGTGTCCTGCGGAATGTGTCTGGTAAGCTGTCCATTTAGTGCCATTGTTGATAAGGGTCAGATATACCAGACCATTATGGCGATCAAAAGTGGTAATCCGGTATATGCTATTGTAGCACCGGCAGTTGCAGGCCAGTTTGAAGGGCTTAAGGATACAAAGATCCGGGAAGCCTTTAAAGCACTTGGGTTTAAGAATGTGCGGGAAGTAGCCGTTGGTGCAGATTTGTGTGCCATTGAAGAAGCCAAGGATTTCATAGAAGAAGTTCCGGCAAAGATTCCGTTTATGGGAACCTCCTGTTGTCCAGCCTGGTCTGTGATGGCAAAGAAAATGTTCCCAAAGCAGGCTGACTGTATTTCCATGGCATTGACACCGATGGTACTGACAGCAAGGCTGATCAAGCAGGAAGAACCGGAATGCAAGATAGTTTTTGTGGGACCATGTGCTGCCAAGAAATTGGAAGCAAGCAGAAAATCCATCCGAAGCTATGTGGACTTTGTACTTACCTTTGAAGAGGTGGCTGGTATGTTTGAGGCAAAGGGCGTAGACTTTGATTCTCTGCCTGACGGAGAGCCTTTGGTACGTGCCAGTGCAGATGGAAGAGGCTTTGCTGCCAGCGGCGGTGTGGCAGCAGCAGTTGTGAATGCCATTCACCGTTTGGACCCGGAGCGAACCGTAAAGACTGCCAGTGCAGACGGTCTTGCAAATTGCAAAAAAATGATGCAGCTGGCCAAAATGGGCAAATATGATGGATATCTGCTAGAAGGTATGGCTTGTCCGGGAGGATGTATTGCAGGAGCCGGAACGATCCAGCCTTTGAAAACCTCTGCCTCTGCCCTCCAGAAAATGCAAAAGGAGGCTGTTTTCCAGGAATGCAGCGATACAGAGTTTGGTGATAAGCTTTCCTCTTTGGAAGAATTTCAGATTTAACTGTAAGAAATTCGGATAGGACAGATATTGACATATTACTTTTGTTAGTATATACTAACGGAAGAAACATAAGTCAGACTTTTAAGTGTCTGTTCAGGAAAAGGAGGAATTTCCATGGGAACAGTGATCGTAGGCGCTGTATTGGTTGTGATTGTAGGCCTGATCGTTCGCAGTATGATCAAGGATAAAAAGAATGGTAAAGGATGTGGCGGTGACTGTGGGCATTGCAGTGGCTGCCATTAAGGTGTTCTGAATTAACTTCATAGTGTAAAATGTGAGATATATAGTTACTGTGAATGGTGTGATCAGTAACTATATATTTTTTATATGACAATAATATGAACGATACATTTTACATTTTGACAGAAGGCAGGTATTATATGAACTAATAGCTAAACAGCCTTTGCTCGACTTGAATTGGACAGGCTGTGTAAAACAAAAGAGGATGGAGATATATTTTTCATGGAAACAAAACACCACGAACATCATCACCTGTTTTCTGATGCTTCGGATGTACAGATGTCCGAAGCTTTTGTAAACAGTGCATTCCTGGCTCTTTCAGGAGGATTCCAGGATGCGTACACCTACAATGTGAGAGACGAAGTCTTTTCAAATGCGCAGACAGGAAATGTGGTGCTGCTTAGTCAGCATCTGCTTGCCGGTGACTGGGGGATTGCCCTTCGGTATCTGCTTCCGGTACTGTCCTTTGCATTAGGAGTTTTCTTTGCTGAGAAGATTCAGGGCAAATTTAAAAATGCCAGACGTCTTCACTGGAGACAGGGGATTCTGGCAGCAGAGATTGTGATCCTGTTTTTGGTTGGCTTCGTTCCATCTACGATGAATATGCTGGCTACCATACTGGTATCCTTTGCCTGTGCCATGCAGGTACAAACATTCCGGAAGATCCACGGATATTCCTATGCAAGTACCATGTGTATCGGTAATCTGCGAAGCGGTACAGCTGCCATTTCAGCTTACTGGCGACGCAAAGATCCTAAGAAGCTGGAACAGGCAGGTTATTACTTCGGGATCATTTTCCTGTTTGCCCTTGGCGCCGGAGTAGGCGGTAATCTGAGTATTGCCTATGGATATAAAATGATCTGGGTGTGCAGCGGCCTTCTGCTGATAAGCTTTTTCCTGATGTTTATTGAGCGGTTTAAGGCTTCTAATGATTAGGATCAAAATATAACAATGGTTATAATATGAGAACTGTAGCATAGGATTTTCCTGTGTTACAGTTTTTTTATGTAATTCACATGAAAAAAACACCAAAAACAACATAAATCCACAAAATACAACAGATATAATGTGTTGATTCTGTTGACATTTGCGGAATGATTCGATATAATAGAGGAAAATAAGGTGGGGAGGGAGTATCCTGCCGCAGCGAAAAGACTTTGGAAAGCATCTGTGATTGCGGAGCATAGGCGCTGCCCTTTGGGAGAGGAGTAACATGGAGAAATATAATACAAGCGATATTCCAAAATCATCAAGGATTCCAAGACTGGTGGAACATCTGTATGCAGAGATGCCAAAGATCGAATCAGCAAGAGCCAGACTTCTGACAGAATCCTATCAGCAGACTGAGGGAGAACCGATCATTCAAAGAAGAGCAAAGGCATTTGCACATATCCTGCATCACCTTCCCATCGTGATCCGTGAGGAAGAACTGATCGTAGGAAGCAGCACCCTTGCACCCAGAAGCTGCCAGACATTCCCGGAGTTTTCTTATCAATGGCTGGAGGATGAACTGGATACGGTTGCAGGCAGAAGTGCAGACCCATTTTTCATAAAAGAAGAGACTAAGGAAGAACTGCGTCAGATCCATCAATATTGGAAGGGCAGGACCACCAGTGAGCTTGCCACTTCCTATATGGCACCGGAAGCCATCCGGGGGATTGAACACAATATTTTTACACCAGGGAATTATTTTTATAATGGCGTGGGACACGTAACTGTTAAATACTGGGAAGTTCTGAACATTGGCTTTGAGGGGATCATGGCAAAGGCAAAAGCAGAGCTGGCCCAGTGCAATGTGGGAGATGGTGACTATGCAAGAAAGTCCCGTTTTCTGGAGGCTGTGATCATAAGCTGTCAGGCTGCTATGGATTATGCTGCCAGGTATGCCGAATTGGCACAGCAGATGGCTGAAAAGTGCACGGATCCGGACAGGAAGCAAGAGCTTCTGGCTATTGCTGACAACTGCAGCAGGGTGCCTGCCAAAGGCGCAGAAAGCTTTTATCAGGCCTGTCAGTCTTTCTGGTTTGTACAGCTTCTGATTCAGATCGAATCCAGCGGACATTCTATTTCACCTGGAAGATTTGACCAGTATATGTATCCATATTATAAGAAGGACGTAGAAGCAGGAAAGATTACCAGGGAAGCTGCCCAGGAGCTGATGGATTGTATTTGGGTGAAGCTGAATGACCTGAATAAATGCAGAGATGCTGTATCTGCGGAAGGATTTGCAGGATACAGTTTGTTCCAGAATCTGATCGTAGGAGGTCAGAATAAAGATGGGGAGGATGTGACCAATGATCTGTCTTTTATGTGTATTCAGGCCTCCATGCATGTAAACCTGCCTCAGCCCTCATTGTCCATCCGGGTATGGAACGGTTCGCCCCATGATCTTCTGATCAAGGCAGCAGAGCTTACCAGGACAGGAATCGGTCTGCCTGCATATTATAATGATGAGGTGATCATCCCGGCACTGATGAACCGGGGATTAACTTTGGAAGATGCCAGGGAATATAACATCATCGGATGTGTGGAGCCACAGAAGGCGGGGAAGACAGAAGGATGGCATGATGCTGCATTTTTTAATATGTGCCGCCCGCTGGAGCTTGTTTTCTCCCAGGGTATGGACAAGGGAGAGATGGTGGGAGTTCCTACTAAGGACATCAGTGAGATGCACAGCTTTGAAGACTTTTATGATGCATATAAGCAACAGATGGATTACTGTATTTCCTTGATGGTGAATGCAGATAATGCAATTGATGTGGCTCATGGGGAGAGATGCCCGCTGCCATTTTTATCCAGTATGATCGATGACTGTATCAAGAAAGGCAAATCCACCCAGGAAGGCGGAGCTGTGTATAACTTTACCGGCCCTCAGGGATTTGGGATCGCTAATATGGCAGATTCTCTTTATGCTATCAGGAAGCTGGTATTTGAAGAGAAGCAATTTACCCTTGGGGAATTAAAGGAGGCACTGATCTGGAATTACGGAAAAGGCTTGGATCAGCAGTCTGTACAGGATCTTGCCCAGGGCATACTGAAAGAAGCTGAAAATGCAGGCAGGCAGGTTGATGAAAAGATGACAGAAGCAGTGGTTCAGTCTGTGCTTTCCATGAAGCTTTCAAAGGAGAAGATCAGCCGGTACGAAGAGATCCGGAACAAGATCCTGGAAGTACCTAAGTTTGGAAATGATATTCCAGAAGTGGATTATTTTGCAAGAGATGTTGCTTATACATATACAAGGCCTATCCAACAGTATAGCAACCCAAGAGGAGGCAGCTTCCATGCAGGTCTTTATCCTGTATCTGCCAATGTTCCGCTGGGAGGACAGACAGGAGCTACCCCGGACGGCAGATATGCCCATACACCGGTTGCTGACGGAGTTTCACCATCTGCAGGCAAGGATGTGAACGGTCCTACAGCAGCAGCTACTTCTGTATCCAGACTTGATCATTTCATTGTATCCAATGGTACATTATTTAATCAGAAATTCCATCCCTCTGCCTTGTCAGGAAGAGAGGGATTGGAGAAATTTGTGGCATTGATCCGTACCTTCTTTGACCAGAAGGGCATGCACATGCAGTTTAATGTAGTAAGCAGGGAAACACTTCTGGACGCACAGGCACACCCGGAGAATTATAAGCATCTGGTGGTGCGTGTGGCAGGATACAGCGCTTTATTTACCACATTGTCCAGATCTTTGCAGGATGATATTATACGAAGGACAGAGCAGGGATTCTGAGAAACAGGAGAACATAATGGATTACTTGAAAACAGCAGGCAGGATTTTTGATGTACAAAGATATTCCATTCATGACGGACCAGGGATCCGTACCATCCTTTTTCTGAAAGGGTGCATCCTGCGGTGCAGGTGGTGCTGTAATCCGGAATCCCAGGAGTTTGCCATTCAGAAGATGATCGTGCAGGGGGAAGAGAAGATCATCGGTAGGGATGTGACAGTGGAAGAAATGCTTCAGGTAGTGGAAAAGGATCGGGCATACTATTATCGTTCAGGCGGTGGGATGACTCTTTCCGGAGGGGAATGCCTGTGCCAGCCTGAGTTTGCCAGGGATCTGCTTCGCGGTGCAAAGGAAAGAGGGATCCATACGGCTATAGAAAGTATGGCAGGCATGCCCTGGGAGAATATCCAGATGGTGCTGCCCTATCTGGATCTGTACCTGATGGATATCAAGCATACCAATCTTGAAAAGCATAAGGCTTTTACCGGAAGATCTAATGAACGAATGCTGGAAAATGCAAGAAAAACAGCGCTTTCCGGGATGACCCGCCTGGTGATACGGGTGCCTGTGATCCCTGGGTTTAATGATACTGTGGAAGAGATCCAGGGGATTGCCAGATTTGCAGCAACTCTTCCGGGGGTAGATAAGATTCATTTGCTGCCTTACCACAGGCTGGGACAGGATAAATACACTGGTCTTGGTCGTGAATATTTGCTGGACGGGGTTCTGCCCCCATCAGCAGAACATATGGAAACATTAAAAAAGGCAGTCCATGCAGTATGTGGCCTGGACTGCCAGATCGGAGGATGATCCTGCATTTTGCAGGATCATTTTTTATGCAGTGATTATTATGCAGCGATGATTGTGCGGCAATGATTGCGCGGACATCTGTTTCATGAAGGATCATTCTTTTAATGCGGCGATCATTTTGCGTACAGCAATACTTTGGGGCCGCGTGCTGTCCCGTACCAGATAAACATCCCTGGCTGGGATCTCTTCTGCCAGGGGGATCTGGATCACCTGACCACGGCGCAGGGCATCCTGGGCAAGTATTTCCGGGAAAAAACCAATGCCAAGATTATGCATGATCATAGGCAGGATCTGGTCAGTGGCAGATGCTTCCATATCCGGCTGGAAAGGCAGTCCCCGTTGGAGGAAAAGCTCCATATAGGTTTCCCTGGTGGAAGTCCGTCCCCCAAGAGAAATAAAGGGATAATCCCGAAGATCCTGCAGGTGCAGGGGTGTATTGGCTGCCTGGGCGAATTTAGGACCTCCCAGAAGAATCTCCTTAAAAGATACAAGGAGGGTTTTCTGGAGAGGTTTTTTTGTGTGGGCAGGGCTGGAAACCACTGCAAAATCCACAAGTCCGTTTTCCAGGGCAGTAAGAGCTTCCGGGGTAGAGTGACTGGCAATCCGTAGACGTACATGAGGATATTTTTTGTGAAAGGATTCCAGCTTATCTAAAAGCAGAAGACGCAGGGCTGTCTCACTGGCACCAATGGAAATCAGGCCGCTTTCCAGACCACGATCCTTTTCCAGTTCCTTTTCGCCAAGGGAAATCTGCTCATAAGCTACGGAAATATGTTCATACAGACGTTTGCCCTCAGGGGTAAGGGAAACTCCACGGTGAGTACGGACGAACAGCTTACAGTTCAGTTCGCGCTCCAGGATATTCATGCAGCGGGTAATGTTGGGCTGATTATTATTCAGGATTTCTGCTGCTTTGGTAAAGCTTTTGTACTGGCAGACAAAATAGAAAATGCGGTAATAATCAAAGTTGACCAAGATTCACGACTCCTTCTGGCTGCACCTGTTTGTGGCAGCCATCCTTTTTATCATCATTTTGCAGGTTTTTGACCGGGATGTCAAGGAAAATACCATAACTGCAGCGTTCTTTCACTTGTCTTTTCTTGTGCTAAAGTGTAGAAATGAGAAAAGTTACTTGATTAAAGCGAAAAAGGGTGCTATAATTTCTGCATATTTTATGGATGGATGTTCTATCCGTAGTAAAGAGCAATACTTTCCTAACAGACATAGTAGAGAACTTATGAAGTAGAACGGAATTGATTTGGTCTTTGAAAAAAGAAGTTTTCGGAGACTTTTTTTGTTTTATTTGCAAGAATGGTGTGTCAGGGGAAAAGAAAACAAGGAGGAAAAATGGGCAAATATTTTGTAAAAAGGCTTGGAATGGCAATACTGACCATCTTTCTGGTGGCATGTCTTACCTTCCTTTTAATGAATGCTGTGCCAGGAAGTCCCTGGCTCAGTGAGAAAACGCCGTCGGAAACAACTCTTGCGGCACTGAATGCAAAATACGGTCTTGATAAACCGGTTTACGTTCAGCTTTATATGTATCTTAAGAATATTCTTCATGGTGATTTTGGTGTATCTCTGAAAATGCAGAAGAACCGTGCGGTTCTTAGTATTATCACAGAGATGTTCCCGGTATCAGCAAAGGTTGGAGCCATTGCTTTGTGCTGGGCAGTGCTGGTAGGTATACCCATTGGCTGTCTTGCTGCTTTTAAACGAGGCAAATTTACAGATAGTGTGCTGCGTATTATATGTACTCTCGGCATCTCTATGCCCAGCTTTGTTGTAGCATCTGTACTTCTGGTTACACTTACAGGAACAAACGCTTTAAGCTTGTTCCCTTCAATCTTTGATGCTTCCCAGGGATGGAGGGCATATGTACTTCCCTGCTTTGCACTTGGATTTTACCCTATGTGTTATACTGCAAGACAGACCAGATCAGCCATGCTGGATTCATTCAGCCAGGAATATATCAAGACGGCAAGGGCAAAGGGCCTTAAGAATAATAAGATCATTTTCAAACATGCCCTTAGAAATGCCCTGATTCCGGTTATTACATATCTGGGGCCGCAGGTAGCATTTACCCTGTGCGGCGGCTTTGTAGTGGAAAGCGTTTTCTCCATTCCGGGACTTGGACGTTATTTTGTACAGTCCATCCAGAACCGTGATTATCCGGTGATCATGGGTACAACGATTTTCCTTGCAGCATTTATTATTTTGATGAACCTTGTGGTAGACCTTCTTTATAAAGTAGCTGACCCAAGGATCAGCCTTACGAAAGGAGGAGAATGATCGTGGCAGAACAAAAGAAGAAAATGAAGCGCTGTCCTGTCAGTATGCAGCCGGATATTGAGAATCTGTTAAACGATCTTTCCCCGGAGGATTTCTCAAAGGCATCAAAAGAAGAAAAGGATGACTTTATTCAGGATCGTAAAAGCGTATCTTACTGGAAGGATGCATGGCGCAGACTGAAAAAGAATGTGGTAGCCATGGTAGCCCTTGGTGTGATCGTTTTGCTGTTTTTATTTGCTTTTTTGGGGCCGGTTCTGGTTCCATATGGCTATGACGAATTTAACAAAGGTGCAGAGAACCTGTATCCTTATCACTATACCCTGGAAGACCAGCAGAAGCTGGATGCAGAGATCGCCTCAAGAACAAAGACAGATGTGGTTGATGTAGATGAGATGATCGCCAAGGCTAAGGAAGAGGCTGAAGCCAAGGGGGAGGAATTCACCAAAAAGGACGAAGCTGTGATCCGTGCCCAGGCAAAGGTTGCTGCTAAAAAAGGCAGCTCCGCAAGCAGTGACAGTGAAGAAGAGATCGATCAGGATGCACTCCGTAAGGAACTTGGCATCAAAAAGCATCTGTTTGGTTATTCCCAAAAAGAACTGGAGCGTAAGGCTTCCGGAGAAAAAGTTTTTCCACATGTATTTGGAACTGACATGTATGGCCGTGACATTCTGGTACGTGTTATGTACGGAGCCAGAGTATCCATGTCCGTAGGTGTGTTTGCAGCACTTCTTGTGCTGGTGATCGGTGCAGTTTATGGTGCAATTTCCGGCTACTGCGGCGGCAAGGTGGATGCTGTGATGCAGCGTATTGTAGAACTGATCTATGCAGTACCTGAGATGCTGGTGGTACTTCTGATCGCCACAGCTATGAAACCAATCCTTACAGAATATGTAAATTCAGCAGGCAACAGTCCTATGAAGTCCTTTGTGTCTGTATTGGGACCAAACCTGATTTCCATGTTTATCGCTTTCGGTATGCTGTACTGGGTAACAATGAGCCGTATTATCCGTGGCCAGGTACTGCAGCTGAAGCAGCAGGAATACGTAACAGCAGCAAGGGCACTGGGAGCATCCGGCGGCCGTATTATCCGTCGTCATCTTCTTCCCAACTGTATCGGGCAGATCGTTGTTACCACCTGTCTGCAGATTCCATCTGCTATTTTCCTGGAATCCTTTTTGTCCTACCTTGGAGTAGGTGTGTCCGCACCGCTTCCAAGTCTTGGTTCCATGGCAACAGATGCCCTTGGCGGCATGTATACATATACCTATCGTCTGATCGTGCCTTCTGTGATCCTTAGTGTGATGATCCTTGCTTTCAACCTGTTTGGTGACGGCCTGCGTGATGCTTTGGATCCTAAGCTGAAGAAATAAGAAAGGAGGAGAACAATGTCTGAAAAGAAAGAAAAATTATTGGAAGTAAAAGACCTGAAAGTCTCCTTCTTTACACCAGCCGGTGAGGTTAAGGCAGTAGGAGGCATTTCCTATGATCTGGATTATGGTGAGGTCATGGGAGTGGTTGGAGAGTCCGGATCCGGAAAAAGCCAGGAGGCTTATTCCATTATTGGTCTTCTTCAGTCACCAGGTAAGGTTGTTGGCGGAAGCATTACTTTTGAAGGAAAGGACATGCTTGCCCTTACAAAGAAAGAAATGCAGGAATATCGTGGGAATAAAATCGCCATGATCTTCCAGAACCCTATGACAAGCCTGAATCCTGTTTATACAGTAGGAAATCAGCTTGTGGAGGCCCTGCGTGCTCATGACAGCAAGATCAGCAGGAAAGAAGCTGAACAAAGAGCTATGGAAATGATGGAAATGGTTGGTATCAACAATGTACAGAAGCGTATGAATCAATATCCTCATGAGTTTTCAGGAGGTATGCGCCAGAGGGTTATGATCGCCATGGGCCTGATCTGTCATCCACAGCTTCTGATCGCAGATGAACCTACCACAGCCCTGGATGTGACCATTCAGGCGCAGATCCTGGATCTGATGAAATCCCTTCAGAAGAAGACGGGCATGGGTATTATTTTTATCACCCATAACCTGGGAGTTGTTGCAGATATCTGTGATAAGGTATCTGTTATGTATGCAGGAAAGATTGTTGAGCAGGGGCCTGTAGATGATATTTTCTATGAGCCTGCCCATCCATATACCAAAGGACTTCTCCGTTCCATGCCACGTGTGGATGCCCAGAGCTATGAGAGACTGATCCCCATCGAGGGAACACCGGTGGATATGCTGAATCCTCCGGAAGGATGTCCTTTTGCACCACGTTGTGAGAAATGTATGAAAATCTGTCTGAAGAAAATGCCTCCTTACGTGGAAATCAGCGACAAACACCGTTCTGCATGCTGGTTGTGTGTAGAAGATCTGATGAACAAGGAGGAGAATTAAAATGGCAGAAGATAAGAAACTCCTTGAAATACAAAATTTACGTAAATATTTTCCTATCAAGGGAGTGAAAGGTCCTGGGGTGCAGGCTGTACAGGACGTTTCCCTTTTTATCAAAAAAGGAGAAACACTGGGTCTGGTAGGAGAGTCCGGATGTGGGAAAACTACTCTTGGAAGAACCATCCTCAGACTGTATGAGCCTACAGGCGGAAAGATCATTTATGACGGACAGGCGATTTATGATAATCCTCTTGGGCCGGACGGACAGCCTCTTGGCAAAGCCAAATCTGTGAATATGCTGCCTTACCGCAGAAAGATGCAGATCATTTTTCAGGATCCATCCGCATCTCTTGATCCCCGTATGACAGTAGGAGAGATCATCGGGGAAGCAATCGATATCCATAAGCTTGCAGCAAATAAGAAAGACCGTGCAGACATGATCAAGGAGCTGCTTGCACAGGTTGGATTAAATACAGAGCATGCAAACCGTTATCCTCATGAGTTTTCAGGCGGACAGCAGCAGCGTGTGGGAATTGCCCGTGCACTGGCTGTTAAGCCGGAGTTTATCGTATGTGATGAGCCGATCTCCGCACTGGATGTTTCTATTCAGTCTCAGATCGTAAATATGCTGGAGGACATGCAGCAGCAGATGGGACTTACTTATCTGTTCATTGCCCATGACCTTTCTGTTGTACGTCATATTTCCAACAGGATCGGTGTTATGTACCTGGGCTCTCTGGTAGAGCTGGGTGAAAGCTATGAACTGAACCGTCATCCCATCCATCCATACACACAGACACTGTTATCAGCAGTGCCGGTGCCGGATCCAAAGCTTAGCCGTACCAAGAAAAGGATCATTCTTGAGGGAGACGTGCCAAGTCCAATGAATCCGCCAAGCGGATGCCGCTTCCATACCAGATGTCCATATGCTACGGAAAAGTGTAAGGTGGAAGCCCCTGTATTCCGGGAGCATGAGCCGGGGCACTGGGCTGCATGCCATATGCTGGACAAATAAGGTATAGAGGATGAATACCATGGATTGCTATGCAGCTATGCTCTTGCAATCCTGCAAATAGGTTATTGTAGGGAGAGATCCCTCTTTAATAAATGTGTTGTTTCTCATGCAGCACAAAAAAGAAAAAAGGAGGAAAAGTAATGAGAAAGGCAAGAAAATTTATGTCTCTGGCCCTGTCAGCAGCTATGGTTGTAGGCATGGCCGCTACCACACCGGTAATGGCTGAGGATGCTGCTGCATCTGAGGACGGATATAATCTGTCTCTTTGCATCGCTTCTGAGCCTATGTCCATCGACCCTGCATTAAACAGTGCAGTAGATGGTGCGATCATGTGTAATCACATGTTTGAAGGTCTGGTCAAATGGGTGGATGACGGCGACGGAAATGCAGTAACTGCACCTGGACAGGCAGAATCCTGGGAGAAGACAGCGAACGATGATGGTACAGTAACTTATACACTGACACTTCGTGACGGTATTAAATGGTCAGACGGACAGGACGTAACAGCAGGTGACTTTGTATATTCCTGGCAGCGTCTTGCAAATCCTGAGACAGCAGCAGATTACTGCTACATGATCGATATGGTACAGGGCTATGATACAATTGCTGATGGCAGTGCAGAGCCTGACACACTTGGTATCAAAGCAATTGATGACAAAACACTTCAGATCGATCTGAGCTATGACTGCCCGTATTTCGAGGAGATCATGGCATTCCCGGCAACATTCCCTGTTCGCCAGGATAAAGTTGATGGAAATGATGACTGGACATATGATGTAGATTCTTATGTCAGCAATGGACCATACAAGATGAAAGAGTGGTCACACAATGCTTACATCCTGATGGAGAAAAACGAGAACTACTATGATTATGAGAATCTTGGACCGGATACCATCAAATTTGCACTTCTTGATGACAACAATGCTATGCTGAAAGGCTACAACAATGGCGAGCTTGATTTCATCGAGAATCTGCCGGTAGATGAGATTCCAACATATCTTGCTGATGGACAGCTTAACATTGCTGATTATATTGGAACATACTATGTATGCTTCAACACAGAAGACGAGATTTTCTCAGATCCTAACATCCGTAAAGCTTTCTCTCTTGCAATCGATCGTAACTATATCGTAGAGAATGTTTCCCAGGCTGGTGAGGTTCCGGCTGACGGATATGTTCCATCCGGTGTATATGATGCAGCAGGCCCTGGAAATGATGATTTCCGTACAGTAGGTGGTTCTTACTACAGTGTTGCAGATGAGGATTATGAGAAGAACTGTGAAGAGGCTCGCCAGATCCTTGCAGATGCTGGTTATCCTAACGGCGAAGGCTTCCCCACTGTTGAGTATCTGTACAACACATCTGACAACCACAAGAAGATCGGTGAGGCTCTTCAGAACATGTGGCAGGAGCAGCTGGGCGTTACTGTTAAACTGAACAATCAGGACTGGAACGTATTCCTGGAGAACAGAAAACAGGGTAACTACCAGATCGCCCGTAACGGCTGGATCGCAGACTACAATGATCCTTGCTCCTTCCTGGATATGTGGTACACTGGCGGCGGAAACAACGATGCTCAGTATTCCAACCCGGATTACGATGCAAAGATTGATGAAGCAAAAGCTACTTCCGTACAGGAAGATCGTATGAAAGCATTCCATGAGGCTGAGGATATCCTGATCGGTCAGGACAGCGTACTTGCTCCGATTTATTTCTATACACAGCCATACATGCTGAAAGAGAACATTCAGGGTATGTACTACACACCACTTGGATACTTCTTCTTCGGTTATACATCAAAAACAGCAGAGTAAATTTTCTTGTAGGAAATCTGCTTTGTAAGCCTTTGACAGGGGCAGTTCTATCACAGAAATGTGGCAGGGCTGTCCCTGTTTTTTTGCTTCGCATTGACCCGGATTAAGAGGCATGGTATACTTTCTTTAACTCTAGAAAGGATGGTAATGAATATGGACGTATTAGATCAGCAGAAGGCTGTGCGGAAAGCTGCAACCGGCAGGATGTGCCTGTTATTCGGCGGTGGATTCCTTTTGTTTACAGCCATTACATCGACTTTGCTGTACGGGATCAATTTTCTGGTGATCGCCTCTAAGGCAGCCGCAGGAACCAAGGAATATGTGGAGATTCTTGAAAAGACAAACATGCAGGTTCCGTTTCTCAGGCTGGTTGGTATATTGTTTGTGATTATGGCAGTTGTGGAGGTTTTTGCCGGGATCAGCAGTGTACGGTACAGTAACCGGGTAGACAAGGCGACTACGATGATCCGGATTGCTCTTGTACTTTTGGTAGTGGAGGCCTTGATGGAAGTCTTTCTTTGTTTCTCCAAGCTGATGAGTCTGGGGATGCTTTTTACAGCAATTGGGATCCCACTGTTTATTTTATGGGGAGCATGGGGCTTTCGGAAGCTTTCTAAGGAAGATCCTAAGCGTGTCTATGCAGTGGATATGAAGAAAAGACAGCAGGCAAGAAGACAGGCAGCAGCCCAGCCGGCGGCACCAAAGAAAAGCCTGCGTGAACGTGCTATGATGCAGGCAGATTACACACAGGATACATCAGAAGAGATCCAGCCGGAAGGCGAAAAGGAGCCTCAGGCAGATGCTGTGCACACATCAGAAGGAATACAGTCAGACGGCGAAGCAAAACAGGAAGTGCATGATGCTGCAGAGGCTGATAAAACAAAACAGGGAGAAGAGTAATTATGAGAGCATATGAGCGTTTTTTGAAGTATATCAGGGTGTATACCACAAGTGATGATAGCAGTGAGACAATACCTTCCACTCAGAGACAGTTCGATCTGGGAAATGAGCTGGCACAAGAAATGAAAGCGCTTGGGATCAGCAATGTGCGTATAGATGACAAATGCTATGTGTATGGTGAAATCCCTGCTACAAAGGGTTATGAGGATGCACCAGGGATCGGGTTTATTGCCCATATGGATACAGCACCGGATTTTTCCGGAGAAGGTGTGAATCCTCAGATCATCGAAAATTATGATGGCAGCAGGGTAGCATTGGGAAATAGCGGACTTTTTCTGGATCCGGCAGATTTTCCACACCTTTCTTCCCTGAAAGGCAGAACACTGATCACCACAGATGGCACCACGCTCCTTGGAGGAGATGACAAGGCAGGGATCGCAGAGATCATGACTCTGGCAGAGATCCTTCTGAATGAGGATTTCCCCCATGGAAAGATCTGCATTGGTTTTACTCCGGATGAAGAGATCGGCAGAGGTGCTGATTGTTTTGATATAGAGAATTTCGGCGCTGATTTTGCCTATACCGTAGATGGCGGTGTGGAAAACGAACTGGAATACGAGAACTTCAATGCTGCAGGTGCCCAGGTACAGATCAAGGGTTTTCCAGTGCATCCTGGCAGCAGCAAAAATACTCTGGTGAATGCAGTGCAGGTAGCGGTAGAATTTCATAATATGCTTCCTGCAGGGGAGACACCAAGGTATACAGAAGAGTATGAAGGCTTTTACCATCTTTGCGACCTGAACGGGGATATTGCACAGGCAAGTATGGTTTACATTATTCGTGACCATGACAGCCATCTGTTTGAAGCAAGGATTTCTACCATGAAGCATATTGCAAAGCTTCTTAATGAAAAATACGGTGCAGGTACAGTCACATTGACCATTAAGGAGCAGTACCGGAACATGAAAGAAAAAATTGAGCCATGCATGCACCTGATCGAGAATGCAAAGCTGGCAGCCCAGGAAGCAGGTCTGTCACCTGTAACAGTACCCATCCGTGGCGGCACAGACGGGGCAAGGCTGTCTTACATGGGTCTTCCCTGCCCCAATCTTGGCACCGGCGGCTATGCAGCCCATGGTCCCTGTGAGCATATTACGGTAGAGGGCATGGATCTGGTGGTGGAGATCCTGAAAGGGATCGTGAAGCGGTATGCAGAGCCTGTGAAATAATAGGATAAGAACCATTGTGATCTGGCAGTTGTTCAGCAGCATGTAACAGAGAATGTGTTGGGTAACTGTGTGATAATTTTTTATCACAATGGTTCTTTTTTTGTAAAAATTTAAAGCGTAAAAGCACCGTAGCTGTTTAAAAATATACAGAAATGGACACATGTTCAAAAAATGATCTTGAGTTCTTAATTTAATACAATATGCTTAAAAATTAACGATAAAAAATGTGCAACATGCTGATATTCTTGAAATACAAAAAAAAAACTTGTTAAAATATTATCATTATGGTATCTTAGTAATGCGGAACTGAACTAAATTCTATTTATGCGGAGAAGAGGGAATATGCCTGTATTTGAATGAAAATATTGGTAGAGCAGAAGATGAAAGTTGTGGTTCTGTTTTTTTATTCAGATAATTGTTAAAAAAAAGACGAGAGGAAGAAGGAAGGAACAGGTTATGAGTAGCAAAATTACTATTATTGGTGCAGGTAGCGTAGGTTCTACCATCGCTTATACTTTGGCAAGTGAGGCGATTGCGTCTGAAATCGTTATGATTGATATTAACAAGGAAAAGGTAGAAGGTGAAGTGATGGATATCCTTCAGGGTACCTGTTTTAGAAGTCCGATTTCCATGATCGCAGGAGAATATGAAGATGCTAGGGACTCTGACATTGTAATTATTACATCCGGGATTGCCAGAAAGCCGGGACAGACCAGGATCGAGCTTACACAGACGAATGTAAATATTATGAAAGACATTGCTCCAAAGATCGCAAAGGAAGCTCCAAATGCTATTTACATTATCGTAAGCAATCCGGTAGATATTATGACTTATGTATTTACCAAGATCTCCGGTATTCCGGAGAAACAGGTGATCGGTTCCGGTACACTGCTGGATACAGCACGTCTTCGTTGCGGTATTTCTGAGCATTTCAAGGTAGCACAGGCAAATATCCATGCATATGTATTCGGTGAGCATGGGGATACTTCCTTTATTCCGTGGACAGGCGCTTATATCTCAGGAGTAAGTGTGGATGAATATTATGAGAATATGAAAGCACTTGGAAAAGAGATCCAGCCAATTGATAAAGAGGCAATGTTGAATTATGTCCAGAAGTCCGGCGGTCAGATCATTGCAAAGAAAGGGGCTACTTTCTATGCTGTATCTGTAACCGTATGCAAGCTGGTCAATCTGGTACTTGCAGCATCTGATACTATTACCACTGTTTCTTCCATGATGCATGGAGAGTATGGTATTGAAGACGTATGCTTAAGCACACTTACCTTGGTAGGACCTAATGGTATCCAGGGAAAAGTACCAATGCGTATGAATAAGAATGAAATTGAACAGTTGAGAAAGAGTGCTGACGCCCTGAAAAATGTTATTGCACAGATCAATCTGTAAAATTACGTATATATTGGGAGCCGCTTGCGGCTCCCCTATTATGTCCAAAATAGTCTTGATTTGATTTTAAAATACAAAATAACGTGTTGATTCCTATTAATTTCTGAATATACCAGCAGCCGGAAAACAAGATAAAAAGGTTGCTGTATATATAAATAGATTTGCTGAAAAAACGATAGAAAATGCTAAGAAACAAAGAAAGGATAGCAGGATTATGAAGTACAGTTATTATCCGGGATGTACCCTGAAAAACAAAGCAAAAGACCTGGATACCTATGCCAGGGCTTCTGCCAAGGCGCTTGGATTTGAACTGGAAGAAATCGAAGACTGGCAGTGCTGCGGCGGTGTTTATCCGCTGGGAAGCGATGAAATTGCCACAAAGCTTTCTTCTGTCCGTGCATTGGAGCAGGCCAGGGAAAAAGGCCAGGATCTGGTAACAGTCTGTTCCGCCTGTCATCATGTGATCAAAAGAGTCAATGACGACATGCAAAATGTGGAGGATATCCGCACCAGAGCCAACAATTACCTGAAATTTGAAACACCCTATGCAGGAGAAACAACCGTTCTCCATTACCTGGAAGTATTAAGAGACAGGGTAGGCTTTGATAAGATCAAAGAAAAGGTTGTAAATCCGTTAAAGGGCAGAAAAATAGGTGCTTATTATGGGTGCCTTTTGTTAAGACCCGGGAAAATACTGGGATTTGATAATCCGGAAAATCCTTCCATTATAGAAGATTTTATCCGTGCTATCGGTGGTGAGCCGGTGATCTATCCTTTCCGTAATGAATGCTGCGGTGGATATATTTCCCTGAAAGAAAAGGACATGGCACAGAATATGTGCAAAAAGATCATGGACAGTGCAGAAGGTTTTGGGGCAGAGATGCTGATCACAGCCTGTCCGCTTTGCATGTATAACCTGAAAAAGAACGGAAACGGAAAACTTCCTGTATACTATTTCACAGAGCTTCTTGCGGAAGCACTGGGCGTGAAAGAGGAGGTGGCAGAGTAATGAGTGCTTATACATATGGAAATACTGCAAATGCTGCAGAACGGATCAAAGAGATCTCAGGAGTAAATCCTCTGAAATGTATGAAATGCGGTAAATGCTCTGCAACCTGTCCGGCATTTAATGAGATGGATATCAAACCACATCAGTTTGTATCTTATGTACAGAATGGGGATATCGAGGCACTTGCCCAGTCAAAATCCCTGTGGAAATGTCTTTCCTGCTTTGCATGTGTGGAGCGTTGCCCAAGAGATGTAAAACCAGGAAAACTGATCGATGCTGCAAGACAGATCGTGATCAGGGAGAAGGGACAGAATTATCTGAAAGCAGATGAGATCCCGGAGCTTCTTGATGATGAAACGCCTCAGCAGCTGTTAGTCAGTGCATTCAGAAGATACAGGAGGTGAGAGACTGGTGCAGAGAATAGGTGTATTTGTATGTCACTGTGGTACCAATATCGCAGCCACAGTAGATGTAAAAAAAGTAGTTGAAATGGCAAAAATGGAGCCAGGAGTAGTCCATGCAGAGGATTATCAGTATATGTGCTCTGAAGCAGGACAGTCCAAGATCATTAATGCAATTAAAGAGAAACATCTGACAGGAGTTGTAGTATGTTCCTGTTCCCCACGTATGCATGAGGCTACTTTCCGCAAAGCAGCGGAAAAGGCAGGTCTGAATCCATACATGGTAGAGATCGCAAATATCCGTGAGCACTGCTCCTGGATCCACAAAGATATGGAGGAAGCAACCAAGAAAGCTGTGATTCTTGCAAGAGCAGCCATTGCAAAGGTTAATCTGGATGCGCCTCTTCAGCCAGGAGAGAGTCAGGTTACAAAAAGAGCCCTGGTGATCGGCGGTGGTATTGCCGGTATCCAGTCTGCACTTGATATTGCAGATGCAGGATATGAAGTGGATATTGTGGAAAAGCTTCCAAGTATTGGTGGAAGAATGTCCCAGCTGGACAAGACATTCCCAACCCTGGACTGCTCCGCATGTATCCTTACCCCTAAGATGGTAGAAGCTGCAGCTCATGAGAAGATCAATATCTATACATACAGCGAAGTTGAGAAGGTAAGCGGCTTTGTAGGAGATTTTACAGTAGATATCCGTAAAAAAGCCAGAAGCGTAGACATGAGCAAATGTACAGGCTGTGGTGTATGTTCCCAGAAATGTCCATCCAAGAAGATTCCTAACGAATTTAACCGTGGACTGAACAACCGTAGTGCCATTTATATTCCTTTTGCACAGGCCATTCCAAATGTACCTGTGATCGATCGTGAGAACTGTATTAAGTTCAAAACCGGCAAATGCGGTGCCTGCGCCAAGAACTGTGCAGCAGGAGCCATTGATTATGAACAGCAGGACGAGATCGTAACAAAGAAATACGGAGCCATTGTTGTGGCAACCGGCTTTGATGTGATCAAGCTTGATCAATATGATGAATATGCTTACAGCCAGAGCAAGGATGTGATCACTTCCCTGGAGCTGGAGCGTTTGATGAATGCAGCAGGACCTACAAAGGGTCATCTGGAGCGCCTTTCCGATGGAAAAGCACCGAAGAATATTGTGTTTGTACAGTGTGTGGGAAGCCGCTGCTCTGATAACAGAGGAAAAAGCTACTGCTCCAAGATCTGCTGTATGTATACAGCAAAGCATGCAATGCTGATCAGAGATAAATACCCGGATACGAATGTGACCGTATTTTATATTGATGTACGTACTCCTGGAAAGAACTTTGATGAGTTCTACAGAAGAGCTGTAGAAGAGTATGGAGTAAATTATATTAAAGGCCAGGTTGGCAAGGTCATTCCTCAGCCGGACGGAACTTTAATGGTACAGGCATCAGACCTTCTGGACAATAAACAGATCCTGATGGAGGCAGATATGGTTGTGCTTGCAGCTGCCATTGAGCCAAATAAAGATGTACGTAAAATCGCAACCATGCTTACTGCAAGTATTGATACCAACAATTTCCTTACTGAAGCCCATGCAAAGCTTCGTCCTGTAGAATCACCAACCGCAGGTATCTTCCTGTCCGGAGTGTGCCAGGGACCAAAGGATATTCCGGAAACCGTTGCACAGGCTGGAGCAGCAGCAGTAAAAGCAATCGGATTACTGGCAAAAGACAAGCTGACTACAAACCCATGTACAGCAAAGGCAGATCCTCTTGCATGTAACGGATGTTCCCAGTGTATGAATGTATGCCCATATGGAGCTATTTCCTATGAGGATGTACAGGTGAATGACCATGGAGTACGTGAGACGAGGCGTGTGGCAGTTGTGAACAATGCACTTTGTCAGGGCTGTGGTGCATGTACAGTTACCTGTCCATCCGGAGCGATGGATCTTCAGGGATTCTCCAACAGACAGATCATAGCGGAGGTAGATGCAATATGTCGATAGAAGCAAAAGAAGAATTCAGGCCTAAAATCGTAGCGTTCTGCTGCAACTGGTGCAGTTATGCAGGTGCAGACCTGGCAGGAAGCAGCCGTCTGGTTTATCCGGCAGATGTAAAGATCATCCGTGTTCCATGTTCCTGCCGTGTGAATCCTATGTTTATCCTCCGTGCTTTTGAAAAAGGGGCAGACGGAGTGATCCTTTGTGGATGTCATCCGGGAGACTGCCATTATACAACCGGAAACTATTATGCAAGAAGAAGAATGACACTTTTGTTCTCCATGCTTGATTTTATTGGTGTGGAAAATGGACGTACCCGTGTGGAATGGGTATCTGCAGCAGAAGGTGTTAAGTTCTCCCAGACCATGAATGAGTTTGTGGAGAAGATCCATTCTCTTGGCAAGAATGTAAGATTGGAGGATATAAGATGCAGGAACTGATTAGCCGTGCAAAAGAGCTGCTGGCAGATAATACGGTAGCCCGTGTTCTTGGCTGGAGAGCCGGAGACCTGCCTTACAATCCTGAAGCAGCATATTTTGAAACACCGGAAAGCCTGGATGAATTCGTTTACGATGGCTTTTGCGGAGCAAATTTAAGCAAGATGATGATCGAAGCTTCCAAGCTGGAAGGAAAAACCCTTGTCTGTCTGAAGCCGTGTGACACATACAGCTTTAATCAGCTGATTAAAGAGCACAGGGTAGACCGTGAAAAAGCCTATATTATCGGTGTAGGCTGTAAAGGTAAGCTGGATGTGGAAAAGCTTCGCAAAATGGGAATCAAGGGAATCCAGAAAATCACCGGAGCAAAGCTTACTGATGATTGCGAGAACCTTGAAATTGAAACAATTTATGGCAGCAAAACTGTTTCCTATAAAGATGCAATGCTGGAAAGATGCCATGTATGTAAGGGCAAAGAGCATATGATCTATGATGAGATCATCGGTGAGTCCAAGGATACAAAAGATGCTGACCGCTTTGCAGAAGTGGAACGGATCGAAGCAATGTCTCCAAAGGAAAGATTTGAATTCTTCCAGAAAGAACTGAGTAAATGTATCCGCTGCAATGCCTGCCGCAATGCTTGTCCTGCATGCAGCTGCCGCAGATGCGTATTTGACAGTACCAAATTTGACAGTGCCCAGAAAGCAAATGTGGATGATTTTGAAGAAAAGATGTTCCACATCATCCGTGCATTCCATGTAGCAGGAAGATGCACAGACTGTGGAGAGTGCAGCCGTGTCTGCCCACAGGGAATTCCTCTTCATCTTTTCAACCGTAAATTCATCAAAGACATCGATCAGTTCTATGGAGAATATCAGGCAGGTGCAGATGCTGAATCAAAAGGTCCGCTTACCAGCTTTACATTTGAGGATGTGGAGCCTGGCATTGTGGCAGAAAGGGGATAATGTATGTATAAGATAAAAAAAGAAAATCTGAAGGCATTATTCCAGATGATTTCTGAAAAACAGGATCTGATCCTTCCTGTAAAAAAAGCAGAGCAAACAAATTTTGCACTGTGGACTGAAGATGCAGATGTGGATCTTACAACCCTGAAAACTGTAAAATCAGGAAAAGATGCTTTTTTCCCACAAAGCGAAACTTTATATACATGTGTACGTGATGGCAAGAAGCTGTCTGTAGAGCCGGAAGCATTAAGAGAGCATCCGTTTGTAGTATTTGGAATGAAAGCCTGTGATGTAAAAGGTGTGGAGGTTCTGGATAAAGTATTTCTGTCTGATCCGGTAGACACTTTTTATGCAGCAAGGCGTGAGCATGGGACTATTGTTGCCATGGCCTGCCATGAGCCGGAAGAGTCCTGTTTCTGCAAGGTTTTCGGTACAGATGCAGCAGATCCGGTGGCAGATGTAGCTGTCTGGATGATTGGTGAAGAGCTTTTCTGGAAAGCTGTTACAGAAAAAGGAAATGCTCTTACAGAAAGCGTGAAGGAGCTTCTTCAGGATGCTGATGCAGCAGATGAGGAGGCAGTTTCTAAGGAAAAAGAAGCAATCCGTACCATTATTGAAAAACTTCCCTATACACACCTTTCCCTGGAGGGTTGGGATGGAAATGCTACAGAAGAAAAATTCAATTCTCCTGTATGGAATGAACTGTATAAACCATGTCTGGCATGTGGTACCTGCACCTTTGTATGTCCTACCTGCCAGTGCTATGACATTAAAGACTATGATACAGGCCATGGCGTAAAGCGTTATCGCTGCTGGGATTCCTGCATGTATTCTGATTTTACGCTGATGGCAGGTGGTAATAACCGTACAACACAGCTGCAGAGATTCCGCCAGAGATTTATGCATAAGCTGGTTTATTTCCCGGCAAACAACGATGGCATGTATTCCTGTGTAGGATGTGGACGTTGTGTGGAGAAATGTCCGGAAGCATTAAATATTGTAAAGGTGATCAAAGCCTTTGAAAAGCAGGGAGGAGAAAAAGCATGAGTGAATGTACCTGCCATAAAAACTACAAACTGGATACTCTGATTCCAAAGGTAGGAGTTATCACCAGTATTAACGAGGAAACTCCGGATGTGAAAACCTTTTGTGTGAATGCACCGGATGGAGGAAAGCTTTTTGAACATATGCCCGGACAGTGTGCAATGCTTTGTGCACCTGGAGTCAGCGAAGGAATGTTTTCCATCACATCTTCCCCTACCAATAAAGAATATCAGGAATTCAGTATTAAAAGATGCGGAGAACTGACATCTTATCTGCACAGTCTGCAGGTTGGAGATGAGATCACAGTGCGTGGGCCTTATGGAAATCATTTCCCGGTAGAGGATAAGCTGAAAGGAAAGAATCTTCTGTTTATCGCCGGAGGTATTGGTCTGGCGCCTCTTCGTTCTGTGATCAATTATGTGCTGGACAATCGTGAGGATTATGGAACTGTGGATATTCTGTACGGTTCCCGATCCGCAGATGACCTGGTTAAGCTGAAAGAGATCCAGAATGTATGGATGAAAGCAAAAGATGTAAATGTATATCTTACCATTGACCGTGAGCAGGAGGGCTGGGACGGACATGTAGGCTTTGTTCCTAGCTATCTGAAAGAAATCGGATTTGATACAAATAAAGTTGCATTGGTGTGCGGACCGCCGATCATGATCAAGTTTGTTCTTCAGGGATTGGAAGAACTAGGCTTTTCAAGATCACAGGTTTATACCACACTGGAACTTCGTATGAAATGCGGAATCGGTAAGTGCGGACGCTGCAATATTGGTTCCAAATATGTGTGCAAGGACGGACCGGTGTTCCGGCTGGATGAGATCGATCAGTTACCTGATGAGTACTAAAGAAGCACTGCGATTACCTACTATAAGAAAGGATCAAACAACATGGAAAATATGGTAAATGTATATTTCTTTGGAAAAAAATACACAGTACCTGCTGATCTTACGATCATGACCGCTATGGAATATGCAGGTTATACCTTAAAAAGAGGCTGCGGCTGCCGTCATGGCTTCTGCGGCGCCTGTGCAACCATGTACAGGATCAAAGGAAAAAATGAACTGAAGACCTGCCTGGCCTGTCAGACACAGGTACAGGAAGGTATGTATGTGGCAAGCATCCCATTCTTCCCAACAGACAAGAGAACCTATGAGATTGATGAGATCCGTCCGGAACAGCGTATTATGATGGAACTTTATCCGGAAATCTACAGCTGTATCGGATGTAATGCCTGCACAAAAGCCTGCACACAGAACCTGAATGTTATGCAGTATATCGCTTATGCACAGCGCGGAGAATTTGAGAAATGTGCAGAAGAGTCCTTTGACTGTATCGCATGCGGCTGCTGTACTGTGCGTTGTCCTGCAGAGATTTCCCATCCAATGGTTGGTCTTCTGGCAAGACGTCTTACCGGAAAATATATTGCACCAAAGAGTGAGCATCTGGCGAAACGTGTAGAAGAGATCCATGAAGGGGCATATGATGAACTGATCGAACAGATCATGCAGAAGCCTATTACAGAAATGGAAGAACTTTACAACCACAGAGAGATTGAGAAATAAGGAGGAAGAGCCATGTTTACACCAGAAATGATGGAATCCGTGAAAAAAGTGGAGGCAACAAGACCTTCACGAATTGGCATGGAACCTAGAAGAATGACAGCTGAAGAGAAGGACACTCTTTTGAAGGCTTTTCATCCGGATTACAGGGAAGAGGCGTTTGCTGAGATTAAGATCGGACCGAATAAAGGCCAGAAAGCTCCAAAAGAGCTGACACATCTTCTCCATTCCAACAGTCGTCTGCTGACAGATAAAGTAGATCTTGATAAAGTAGATTATGACGTAGATGTGCTTGTGATCGGCGGCGGCGGTGCAGGATCTTCAGCAGCAATTGAAGCTCACGAAGCCGGAGCAAAGGTTATGATCGTTACAAAGCTGCGTATCGGTGATGCTAATACCATGATGGCAGAGGGCGGTATCCAGGCAGCTGACAAAGCAAATGATTCACCGGTACAGCATTATCTGGATGCTTTCGGCGGCGGACATTTTGCTGCAAGACCGGAACTTTTGAAAAAACTGGTTATGGAAGCACCGGATGCCATTCAGTGGCTGAATGATCTTGGTGTTATGTTTGATAAAGATGCAGAAGGAAATATGATGACCACCCACGGCGGCGGAACCTCCAGAAAGAGAATGCATGCATGCAAGGATTATTCAGGAGCAGAGATCATGCGTACCCTTCGCGATGAAGTGATCAACCGTCAGATCCCGGTTGTGGAATTTACTTCAGCAGTAGAGCTGATCAAAGATGACAAGGGACAGGTTGCAGGTGCAGTTCTTCTGAATATGGAGACAGGAGATTATATGGTAGCCCGTGCAAAGACTGTGATCATTGCTACAGGTGGTGCAGGACGTATGCATTATCAGGGCTTCCCAACATCCAACCATTATGGAGCAACTGCGGACGGACTTGTACTTGGATACCGTGCCGGAGCACCGCTTTTGTATCAGGATACCATTCAGTATCATCCTACAGGTGTTGCTTATCCGTCACAGATCTTTGGTGCACTTGTTACTGAGAAGGTACGTTCTATTGGTGCTATGCTTGTAAACGCAGACGGTGAAGCATTTATGCATCCGCTGGAAACCCGTGACGTAGCTGCTGCATCCATTATCCGTGAGTGTACAGAAAGAGGAAAGGGAGTAAAAACCCCAATCGGAACCGGTGTATGGCTGGATACTCCGATGATCGAGGAAATGAGCGGTGCAGGTACCATTGAAAAGAGAATCCCTGCAATGCTTCGTATGTACATGAACTACGGAATTGATATGAGAAAGCTTCCGATCCTTGTATATCCTACTCTTCATTATCAGAACGGCGGTCTGGAGATCGGCGGAGACGGATTTACAAAGGTGATCCCAAACCTGCTTGTTGCAGGAGAGGCAGTTGGAGGAATCCACGGACGTAACCGTCTGATGGGTAATTCTCTTCTGGATGTGATCGTATTTGGCCGTGACGCAGGAAAGGCTGCAGCTGCAAGGGTAAAAGAGATCACTCTTGGAAAGATGAATCTTGATCATGTGCAGGCTTATGCCCAGGAACTGGAAAAAGCAGGACTTCATTCTGAGGACGTTTCTCCGCTGCTTCTTCCAAAGTATGCAAGACATGAAGGAACTGTTGACAGTTTTGATAAATAGTAACTATTCAGCAGGCAGTATCTTTGGTGAGTACTGAACAGTTATGATAAATAAAAATCAGGAGAGTGAGTAGTATGCGTGAGATTTTAGCAAGCCAGATCACAGACGTAGTGGAAAAACTTTGCATACAGGCAAATGAGCATCTTCCGGAAGATGTAAAGTGTGCCATCAAAAATTGCCGTGCATGTGAAGACGGAGAGATTGCAAAAGGTGTTTTGGATGATATCATCCAGAACTATGAGATTGCTGACAGTGAATGTGTGCCGATCTGCCAGGATACAGGAATGGCATGTGTGTTCCTGGAAATAGGTCAGGATGTACATATCACAGGCGGAGATCTTCGTGAGGCAGTAGATGAAGGTGTGCGCAGAGGCTATACTAATGGATATCTGAGAAAATCTGTTGTAAAGGATCCTGTCCGCAGAGGAAACACAGGAGACAATACACCGGCTATGCTTTACACAGAGATCGTACCTGGTGAAAACATTAAGATCACGGTAGGCCCGAAAGGCTTTGGAAGTGAGAATATGAGCATGATCCGTATGTTCAAGCCTTCAGCCGGACTTCAGGGAATCAAGGATTTCATCCTGGAAGCAGTTGAGACTGCAGGTCCTAACCCATGTCCGCCAATGGTGGTTGGTGTAGGTATCGGAGGTACCTTTGATAAATGTGCTCTTCTTGCAAAAAAAGCACTGATGCGCCCTATCGATACTGAAAACCCGGATCCATTCTATGCTGATCTTGAAAAAGAAATGCTGGAAAAGGTGAATAAACTGGGAATCGGACCACAGGGCTTTGGTGGAAAAACCACAGCGATCGGTCTGAACATTGAGACAATGCCAACTCATATTGCCGGAATGCCTTGTGCAGTAAATATCAACTGCCATGTGACCCGTCATAAAACGGAGGTGATCTAAATGGAGAGAAGACATATTACACTGCCTCTTACTGAGGAACTGGCCAAAACACTTCATGCCGGAGATCAGGTACTGCTTACAGGAACTATTTATACATCCAGGGATGCAGGACACAAAAGAATGTGCGAAGCACTGGCAAAGGGAGAAAAGCTTCCCTTTGATCCGACGGATGCCACCATTTATTATGTGGGACCTACTCCTGCAAAACCAGGAAAAGTGATCGGCTCTGCAGGCCCTACCACCAGCGGACGTATGGATGCTTATGCACCCACTATGATGTCTGTTGGAGCAAGAGGAATGATCGGAAAAGGTGCCCGTCTTCCGGAGGTTGTGGATGCAATGAAGAAATACTCCGGTGTTTATTTTGGAGCCATCGGCGGTGCAGGTGCACTTCTTGCCAGATGTATCAAGAAGGCAGAACTGATCGCGTATGAGGACCTGGGCGCAGAGGCTCTCAGAAAGCTTTACGTAGAGGATATGCCGCTGGTAGTTATTATTGACAGCGAAGGCAATAACCTTTATGAAGAAGGCCGTGCACAGTATCTGAAGGAGCACGAATAATCTGTGATGCAGGAAAGTGTCTGCAATTAGAAAAGAAGGGACTGTCTGGGAATAGGCAGCTCCTTCTTTTTAACTTTATTTATGTAAATGCAGGTAAAAGTCTGGCAGTGAACTGGGAAATCGAATTGATCACAGAGGCGTCTCCGTACTTGCGGTTTTCATAAAAAGCGTAATAACTCCCATAAAGAAGGTAGGACAACATAATGTTCAGCTGGGGATCCTTGCGATAATCAGGATAGACAGAGAAAACAAGGGCTTTCAAGGCAGATTCCATTTTCTGAACAAGGAACTTGCTGCGGCTTCCGGAAAAAAGGGTACGGATCAGGGT
The DNA here is from genome assembly GCF_013304385.1 of Blautia glucerasea. Classification (GTDB taxonomy): domain Bacteria; phylum Bacillota; class Clostridia; order Lachnospirales; family Lachnospiraceae; genus Blautia_A; species Blautia_A ammoniilytica. Next base: position 11,551 of record NZ_JAAITU010000028.1, on the reverse strand, counting down.
ATCTTTAGCCATATATCCCATAAAGATTTCTTTTGTAAAATCAGCAGGATTTTGGAGCAGATTTTCAGGATGGTTGAAATTCTCCATAATCGAATCCACCAGTTCTGTTTCCAGTTGATCAGAAAGATCATAGATATCCTTATAATGGGCGTAAAAAGTGGATTTATTGATCCGGGCTTTTTCACATAATTCTTTCACTGTGATCCGTTCTACTTCCTTGCGTGACCGGATTTCAATAAAAGCATTGATAATGCTTTGTTTTGTTTTTTCAATACGTATATCCATAAAGCAGCCTCCCGACGATTTTTCAAATTGGTTGGATAACCTACATTTCTTTCGGATTGTTGGTGGATAAAAAATCATTTTTATTATACACTAAAATCGAAAAAAAACAACTGGTGTCGGTTTTAATGGAGGAATATATGGATTTTTATAATTTTTATATCGGGAAAGAATTTCAGGCATATGAATTTCTTGGAGCACATGTGTGGGAAAAGGGCGTCACCTTCCGTACATTTGCCCCGGCTGCTAATCGTGTAAGTGTTATTGGTGAGTTTAATGGATGGACAGAAACACCTATGAACCGTATTTATGATGGCAATTTCTGGGAATGCGATATTCCGGGAGTGACATCAGGGCAGATGTACAAATACCGGATTTACAAAAATGATGGTTCTTTTATAGATCACGCAGATCCTTATGCATTTTATTCTGAATTACGCCCAGGAACAGCTTCTGTTACCTGGACATCTAAAGACTACAGATTTCATGATAAAGAGTGGCAGAAAAATGGCAAGGACAGAAAGAATAAACCAGTCAATATTTATGAAATGCATTTTGGATCCTGGAAATGTCCGGAAGAAGGCTCAGGAGAAAGATGGTACACCTATCGGGAGATGGCAGGCCTTATTATTCCTTATCTGAAGAAAAACGGATATAATTATATAGAGGTAATGCCTCTTTGTGAATACCCCTGTGATGAATCCTGGGGATATCAGGGAACCGGGTATTTCAGTCCTACTTCACGTTACGGAAAGCCGGAAGATCTGAAGTATTTTATTGACCAGTGCCACAAAAATGAGATCGGTGTGATCCTGGATTTTGTGCCGGTTCATTTTGCTGTTAATGATTATGCACTGGCTAATTATGATGGAACTGCTTTATATGAATATCCTAATATTGCAGTAGGACGCAATGAATGGGGAAGCTGTAATTTTATGCATTCCAGAGGAGAGGTTTGCAGCTTTTTACAGTCCTGTGCTCTTTATTGGCTGCAGGAATTTCATTTTGACGGACTGCGTATGGATGCTGTTGGCAATCTGATCTACTGGCAGGGAGATAGTAATCGCGGGGAGAATTTATCAGCTCTGAAGTTTTTGAAGACCATGAATCAGGGGCTGAAGGAACGGTTACCGGATGTTATGCTGTTTGCAGAGGATTCCACACCTTACCAGGGAGTAACGAAGGCTGTTTCTGAAGGCGGACTTGGCTTTGATTACAAATGGGATCTGGGATGGATGAATGATACACTTTCTTATTTTCAGTCTTCTCCGGAGCAGCGTAAGGAGCAGTATCATAAGCTGACATTTTCCATGATGTATTTCTATAATGAAAAGTATCTTCTTCCGCTGTCTCATGATGAAGTGGTCCATGGGAAAGCAACCATCGCACAGAAAATGAATGGAGGATATGACGGGAAATTCCCACAGGCAAGAGCCTTTTATATGTATATGTATGCACATCCCGGTCTGAAATTGAATTTTATGGGAAATGAACTAGCTCAGCTAAAAGAATGGAGCGAGGTAGGAGATCTGGACTGGATGCTATTGGACTTTCCTATCCATGAGAAGTTCCACAGATTTATGAAGGAACTGAATCATTGCTATTTGGAACATCCGGCACTGTACAGGCATGACTTTGAAGATAAAGGGTTCCAATGGATCGACTGTCATCAGGAAGAGAAATGCGTATATGTTTTTGAGCGCAGAAGCGAAGAAGAAACAATCCTGGCATTGTTTAATTTCTCTGATCAGACCCAGGAATATCAGATCCGGCTTGAAGAGGAATATGATCTTCTGATGGCAAGTGATATGGAAGTTTATGGCGGCAACAGGAAATATACTAAGAAAGACAAGATTCTCCCAGCAGGGGAAAATGCATTAAAATTATCACCGTTTTCTGCTGTTTTCTACGAGAAAAAAGCAGATCAGGAATAACAGAATAAAAATAGGGTGTCCATCCTGTATAACCACAGGCAATGGGCACCCTTTTGTTTGAGAAAATTATTGCATTTCCGGAGCAAGATGCTTCTTGATCGCTTCAAAACTTTCCTGACTGATCACATGCTCGATCCGGCATGCGTCTGAAGTAGCTGTATCAGGATCTACTCCAAGGCGGATCAGCCATGCAGAAAGAAACTGATGACGCTCATAAATCATATCAGCAATCTGCTGACCGGATGGAGTAAGGTAGATATACCCTTCCGGAGTCACCGTAATGTGATTCTTCTCACGGAGGTTCTTCATGGCAACGCTGACGCTGGACTTCTTAAAGCCCAGTTCTTCTGCGATGTCTACAGAACGCACAACAGGTTTTTTCTTACTGAGAATCAGTATGGTTTCCAGATAATTCTCTGCAGATTCATTGGATTTCATAATGTTTCACCTCAATCTCATATAGCTTTGATACCCCTGGTACAGCGAATGTTAAGGAATCGTGAAGATGGGGTATTTTCTGATGCAGACAGTTGGAACTGCACTTGTTGCATATTTTATTCAGTATACCATACTTCGTGAAGTTCAGCAAATTGTTTTTATGGGTCAGCGGAGCAATAATTTATCCCCCCAGGGGGCTTGCAGAATCCACACCACTTTGCTAACATTTTAACAGATTTTGTGGAAAAGACTGAAATAAGAAATTAAAAATTGATAGAAGAAACAGTTGGAAGAGACTTGTGGAGGAAATACAGTTGACAGAACTGATGAAAGAAATTAAGGATTACTGGAATACACGGACAGAAGGATATTCAGAGGTAAATGAAAAAGAGCTTCTTGGCACACAAAAAGAAGCCTGGCTTATGCTTCTGAAAAATAAATTTCCACAGAAAGCCAGGGAAAGCCTGCGGATCCTGGATATTGGCACAGGCCCAGGTTTTTTTCCTGTGATCCTGGCAGGCGAAGGTTATTATGTGGATGCTGTGGATTACACAGAAGGAATGTTGGAAAAGGCTAAAGAGAATGTGGAAAAGTATCTTGGAAATAAGAAGGATCATGTGTCATTTTATCGGATGGATGCCCAAGATCTGGACTTTCAGGATAATACTTTTGATGTGGTGATCACCAGGAATCTGACCTGGAATCTGCCGGATCCGGTAAAGGCTTATCGGGAGTGGATCCGTGTGCTTTGTCCCGGTGGACAGCTTTTGAATTTTGACGCCAATTGGTACGGATATCTGTATGATGAGGAGAAACGGCTGGCTTATGATAAGGACAGGGAAAATGTAGAAAAGGAAAACCTGGATGATCATTATCTCTGTACAGATATTGATCGCATGGAAGAGATTGCCAGACAGGTTCCATTGTCCGGGAAGCAGCGTCCGTCATGGGATGAAAAGGTGCTGACAGAGCTTCATGCTTCTGTTACAGTTGACACCAATGTATGGAACAGGGTGTGGAGTACAGAAGAAAAACTGAATTATGGATCAACGCCTATGTTCATGATACAGGCTGTAAAACAAGAACTATGGGAAGGTTATACATTAGGTGATCTGACAGTGCAGCCAGGGCATCGGGCACATGGCTTTTTAACCCTTGGCAATGGAGAATTTTCTCTGCCGATAACGGTGATCCGTGGGAAAAATCCGGGAAAGACTGTATTGATCACAGCTGGGATCCATCCAGGAGAATATGTGGGAATCCAGTCTGCTGTAGAACTGGCAGAGGATCTGAATGCAGAGAAAATGTCCGGTACAGTGATCCTTGTAAAAGTGGTTTGCCGAGAGGCTTTTGAGACCAGAAAAGGCAGTGCAGATATGGCAGAGAGTGGAAATCTGAACCGCCTTTTTCCTGGAAAAAGAGAAGGAAAAAAACTGGAGAGGCTGGCTTTTGCAGTGGTTAAGGAACTGCAGGAAAAGGCAGATTACTATATTGATCTGCATAGTGGAGACGATTATGAGGAACTGGCTTCTTATGTATATTATGCAGGACGTGCAGATGCAAGAACTGTGGAAATTTCCAGACATATGGCTCAGCAGGTGGATGTGCCTTATATGGTACAGTCCGATGTAGTTTCCGGTGGTGCTTACAATTATGCTGCCTCCCAGGGAATTCCAAGTGTGCTTCTGGAAAGAGGGGGAATGGGATGCTGGGATGCAGAAGAGGTGCGTTCCATGAAGAGGGATGTACGCACCATTTTGCGGTACCTTGGAATTTATGATGGTCATAAAAGTTATCGCAAGTATTATCCTTTGGAAGTGAAAAATGTTCAGTATCAGGATGCCTCATACAATGGTTTATGGTATCCTGAAAAAAAGGCAGGAGACCTGTTTGAATCTGGTGATGTACTTGGATATGTGCGGGATTATGAAGGGAAAGAACTGGAATGCTGTGTGGCCTATAGTGATGGAGTGATCCTGTATCAGACACGTTCCCTGCAGGTGCTGCAGGATGGCCCCATGATCACTTATGGGCAGATTAGTTACGAAGATGATGACAGGAAGGAAAGAATCACCAATTACTGGACAAAACGCAGTGACAGCTTTTTAAAGCAGCGCAGAGATGAACTTCACAGTCCCCTTGCATCAAGATGGATGAACGAAATCCATAAATGCATGCAGGAAAAGGGAAGAAAATTGAAAATTCTGGATGTAGGTTGTGGAGCAGGATTTTTTTCTGTACTTCTTGCAAAGGAAGGACATAGAGTAACTGGTATTGACTTGACTCCAAACATGATCGAAGGTGCCAGAAGCCTTGCAAAAGAAGAAGGAGTGAGTTGTACGTTCCAGGTAATGGATGCAGAGACACTGAACTTTGAGGATAACTGCTTTGACATGGTGATTTCAAGAAATCTGACCTGGACGCTTCCTAATGCGTCAAAAGCATATGGAGAGTGGATGCGGGTTTTGAAAAATGGCGGTATTATGTTGAATTTTGATGCAAATTACGGACTGGAAGACAGTACAGATACTTCTTTACTTCCTAAGATGCATGCACACAATATGCTGGGAAGTGATATGATGCGGGAATGTGATGAGATTAAGCATCAGCTTCCCATCAGTTCATGCAGCCGACCAGCTTGGGATCTGCAGACACTGGAAACATTAGGTGTAAAAAGAATCTACGTGGATTTGGGCATCAGCAGCAGGATTTATTGTGAAAAGGATGAATTTTATAATCCTACACCAATGTTTTTATTGTGGACCGAAAAGTAACCTGCAGGGATAAGGAAGAAAGACATCCAATCCTGTTCTCACAAAATATATGGAGAAATTTATGGATTTAAAGCAGTTACAATATTTTAAAATATGTGCCCAGACGGGGTCGTTTAGTGATGCAGCCAAAATTTTGTACTCCACACAGCCAAGCGTAAGTAAGGTGATCAAGGGCCTGGAGGATGCCCTTGGAATCCAGCTGTTTGAACGGATACCCAGAGGTATTCGATTAACACCAGTAGGGAAAAAGGTATATCAATATGCCTGTAAAATCACAAATGAAATGGAAGCCCTGGAGAATATGGTTTCCCATGGGATGACAAAATGGATCAGAATCTCCATGAATCCCAGTTCCTGGTTCGCAAATCAGTTCGTTGATTTTTATAATAAAACCAGTGAACGGGGATACCATTTCCAGATTACTGCAGCAGGAGTAAGAGACGTTATGGAACGTGTCAGGGATTATGTGGATGATATAGGCTTTGTTTATATATTAAATCATCAAATGGGGAGTTTTTTGCATGAACTGGGTAAAAATAAAATGGAGTTTGTCATAATGCAGGAAACAGATACCATTTTGTATCCAGGGCAAAATACAGATTTTTATCGTTTAAAGAGAGACAGGATCTTATCGGATGATTTGGAAAAGATGCGGTTCATACAAAATTATCAGGATGAATTTTTTGATATAGGAGCAATTGAAGACAGCCGTTTTAAGTGGAAGAATATGGATATTTCTGTTTTAACCAACAGCGATTATATTATGGAAAAGATGCTGAAGAACAGTAATGTTTCCAATATAAGCGGAAGTTATCTTTCTGAAAATAAAACCGGAACCATGTGGGGAATACCACTGGAACCGGGAAAAAGCAGAGTATGTTTTGGGTATGTGATCCATAAAGACGAGGAGCCGGAAGAATGCATACAGGAATTTCTGGATTTTCTTACCAGTCGATTATCTGAATGATCTATTCAAAAATAAAGGAGCATCCATGACAAAATATATTTTAAAAAGACTGCTTCAACTAATCCCGATTCTTATAGGGATTACCTTTTTATCCTTTGCGATGATGCGTTTGGCAGGTGGGGATGCAGTTACATATATGTATGAAAATGCAGGATCAGCGGTTTCACAGGAAGTGATTGATGCCACCAGAAAAGAATATGGTTTGGATAAACCCTTTCTTGTCCAATACGGAAAATGGTTTTGCGGAATGATTACAGGAGATATGGGAAAAAGCTATGTCTCCAAAAGAGACGTATATGATACGTTTATCGAAAAGCTTCCGTCAACCATTGTGCTTACCGTATCCTCAGTAGTTCTTACAATGCTGATTGCGATTCCACTGGGGATCTATTCTGCAGTAAGACATAACCGATGGGTTGATTATTTGATCCGTTTCTTCAGTTTTATTGGAAATTCTATGCCTAATTTCTTTGCGGCACTGGTGTTGATGTATTTGTTTTCTATTAAGCTTGGCTGGCTGCCTGTCATTACAACGGATAATATGGCTTTGAGCCTGGTTTTGCCAACACTGACGCTTGCGATTTCCATGGCATCTAAATATACAAGACAGGTGCGTACAACGGTTCTGGAAGAACTGAACAAAGATTATGTGACAGGAGCCAGGGCACGGGGCGTAAGAGGAAGTGTTATTATCTGGAAAAATGTTATGAAATCCTCCATGATTACGATCATCACGCTGTTGGCACTGTCAATAGGAAGCCTGTTAGGCGGAACCACGATCGTGGAGACTATTTTTATGTGGGATGGGGTAGGGAAGATGGCAGTAGATGCCATTACAATGCGAGATTATCCCATTATTCAGGCCTATGTGGCATGGATGGCAATTATATATGTGGTGGTCAATTTGATCACAGATATTTTATATCATTATCTGGATCCCCGGGTGCGGCTGGGAGGTGACAGAACATGAAACAGACGGAAAAAGGTGTTATACTCCCTGCAAAGAAAGGGAAGAAGAATCATATTAAAGGAAAGCTATATTTCCTTATTTTTCTTACCTTGCTGTTGCTATTAGTGGCAGCATTTGCAAAGCATATTTGTCCATATGATCCATATGCACAGGATCTTCTACAGGCACAGAAGCCGCCCAGCCTGGCCAATATTATGGGAACCGATTGCTATGGAAGGGATATGTTTTCAAGAGTGCTTGTAGGAAGCACTACCAGTATTTATGCAACACTTTTGCTTGTGTGTATTGTTACGGTGGCAGGAACTGTGATCGGCATGATCTGTGGATGGATCGGAGGACTTGCGGATACTATTCTGATGCGCATTTCGGATCTGTTTCTTGCATTTCCAAGCCTTGTTTTTGCCCTTGCTGTTGCAGGGGTGCTGGGAGGTGGGATCCAGAATGCTGTGATCGCTTTGGCAGTGATCGGATGGCCAAAATATGCCAGACTTGCAAGAGGACTTACACTGACTCAAAAGGATATGCCCTATTTAATGGCTGTAAGACTATCTGGAAGTGGCACCTGCAAGATCATATTCAAACATATACTTCCTAATATATTTGGATCCATTCTGATCACCTCTGTTCTGGATATTGGAACAATGATGATGGAGCTTGCCGGATTGTCTTTTCTTGGACTGGGGGTGCAGCCTCCAATGGCAGAATGGGGAAGTATGATCAATGACGGCAGAAGTATGCTGCAGATCTCACCATGGATGGTGCTGGCTCCCGGACTGGCAATTTTTATTACAGTAATGATTTTTAACCTTCTGGGAGATACATTAAGAGATTATATGGATCCAAAACAAAGAAATAAAAAGAAAGGATAATAAAAGGGTGAAGAAAAAAATATTGGGAGCAGTTTTGACGGGAGCAATGCTTATTGCTGCCACAGCCTCCAGTGTGTATGCAGAGGGAGAAAAAAGCTTTGTGTATGGCACCACCGGTTACAGTGAAGAAATGGGAGATGCAGGCTTGAATCCTCATGATAATTATTCTGGCTGGAGTGCCATCCGTTATGGTGTGGGTGAAACACTTTTTAAGTACAATGACAACATGGAGGTTGAGCCATGGCTGGCTACAGACTATGAATTTGTAGATGATTTAACTGTAAAAATAACTCTTCGTGACGGAGTGAAGTTTTCCAGCGGTAGGGCTATGGATGCCCAGGCAGTAAAGGAGTGTCTGGAAGATCTGATCAGTGTTCACGACCGTGCACCATATGATCTTAAAATTGATCATATAGAAGCTGATGGACAGATTTTGACGATTTATACAACGGAGCCTTGTCCTGCAATCATCAATTATCTTGGTGATCCATATGGTGCCATTATTGATATGGAATATGGTATTCAGGGAGAAGGAGGATCTGCAAATGTAGCAGGAACAGGTCCTTACATTGCTACGAATGTAACACCAACTCAGATCGATCTGACTAAGAATGAAGACTACTGGGGCGGTGATGTAAAAGTTGACAAAATCACGGTGAAATCTTTTGCTGATGGAAGTGCCCTGACAGCTGCATTACAGACAGGAGATGTCCAGGGAACCTATGGTCTTCAGTATGATAATTATGTTTTATTTGATCAGAATCCGGATTATACCATTCATTCCAGTGCCACCAGCAGATGCTTCTTTGGTCAGTTTAATATGGATTCAGAGCTGATGCAGGACCAGAATATCCGTAAGGCAGTTGAAATGGGAATTGACAAAGAAGGTTTCTGCTCAGTCATTATGCAAGGCCGGGGGATTCCGGCAAAAGGAGCATTTCCAAGCAGCTTTTCCTATGGAAATGATGCAGTGAATACAGTGTCCTATGATCCGGAGGAAGCCAAAAAGCTGTTGGAGGAATCTGGCTGGAAGGATACGGATGGGGATGGATATGCAGATAAAGATGGACAGAAGCTGACCATCAACTGGCTTACTTATCCTACTCGTCTGGAACAGCCAAAGTTAGCAGAGTATGCACAGGCTACCTTAAAAGAAATCGGCATTGACCTGCAGGTGAATAATACGTCAGACCACAGAACTTATGCAGAAAACGGAGATTTCGATGTATATGTAAGCTCTACCACCACGGCTCCTACCGGTGATCCGGAATATTTCTTTACCAGTACGGTAACAGGTGCTAAAAATTATGGAAATTATCAGAACGAAGAGGTAACAAAGCTGACAGATCAACTGCACCAGACCTTTGACAAAGAAAAAAGAGGTGAACTGGCAGTGAAGCTGCAACAGCAGATCCTGGATGATGACGCATTTTTCTTTGTATCACATTTGAATATGGGGATCGTAACAAAATCCAATGTGACAGGACTGGAAGCTCATCCATGTGATTATTATGAGATTACTGCAGATCTGGATGTTAATTAAGTGCTAAGAGGGAATTTGAATGGATTCATTGCTTCGTATAGAACATGTAACAGTTTCATATGAAGGTGAAGAAGTGATACAGGATATCAGCTTTGACCTGAAACCAGGAGAGATTCTTGGGATTGTTGGAGAATCAGGAAGTGGTAAAAGTACGATCATAAAGGCAATTACAGGACTTTTGGGACAGGAAGGAATAGTAACAAAAGGAAATATCTGGTATAAGGATCACAATCTTGCTGAAATGAATGAAAAACAGCTGTGTAGATATCGGGGAAAAGAAATCGGTATGGTATTTCAGGACTGCAAATCTGCATTATGTCCTGTGCGCAAGGTTGGAGCACAGGTGTATGAAGCAGTGACAGAACATGAGAAAGTCAGCAAAAAAGAGATTCGATGCCGAGCCAAGGAGATTATGGAAAAAATCGGCTTGCATGATAGTGAACGTGTGCTGGAAAGCTATCCATTCCAGCTGTCTGGTGGAATGAACCAGCGTGTTGGAATCTGTATCGCTATGATCATGCAGCCAAAGGTGCTCCTTGCGGATGAGCCTACCAGTGCACTTGATGTGACAGTGCAAAAGCAGGTTGTTGAAGAATTGCTGTTGCTGCGCAAGGAGTACCATACATCTATGATTATAGTCACACATAACATAGGCGTAGTAAGAAAAATGGCAGATAAGGTGCTGGTGCTGAAAGATGGACAGGTCAGAGATTATGGAGAAACAAAAAAGGTCCTTGAGCATTCTAAGGATAGCTACACCAGGGAACTTATGGGCTCTGTGCTTCATTTGAACCACAGAAAGATTCCGGAGGCAGAGTGAAATGGCAGAAACTGTTTTAAAGGCTGAACATATAAGTAAAAGCTTCATATCTGGCAATAAGCGATTCACTGCAGTGGATGATGTGAGTTTCAATCTGAAACAAGGAGAATGTCTGGGAATTGTTGGGGAATCAGGCTCAGGAAAAAGCACCATTGCAAAAATGATCACCCGTTTGGAGAATGTGTCCCGGGGACAGATATTTTTAGGTGATCAGGAAATTACAAAGGCTAAAGGAAAGGCATTGCGTAGCATATATCAGGACATTCAGATGGTATTTCAAAATCCTGCAGAATCCTTTGACCCAAGACATACCTTAGGAGATGGGATTGGAGAAAGCCTGCGTAATATGGGGATGAATCGCAGAGAAACAAATGAGAGAGTGGAGCTGCTTTTGGAAAAATGCGGGCTTGATAAGGAATTTGCACAGCGATATCCCCATCAGGTCAGTGGCGGTCAGTGCCAGAGGGCAGCCATTGCCAGAGCACTGGCTGTAAAGCCATCCATCCTGATTTGCGATGAAGCTACCAGTGCATTGGATGTGACTGTGCAGAAGCAGATACTGGAACTGCTGATAGAACTAAAACACAATGAGAACCTGACAGTTCTTTTTATCAGCCATGATCTTGCACTGGTGCAGGCATTTTGCGATCATGTTATGGTCCTGAACGGCGGAAAGATGGTGGAATATGGGACAACAGAGCAGGTGATCGATCATCCTAAAACCGATTACACCAGGACATTGATCGAATCTGTATTATAAAAAATATGCAGTAGTTCAGTTACCAGTCAAAATACATCAGCTGGGAGATGACTCCCACCTCTATAGGTGGTGAGAAACAAGCTGGTATCAGTGGTGGGAGTCAATCCCCCAGCTGATATAGCCTCCGGCAGGATTGCAGAGGTGCGCAGGAGAAGTATGTCATGCAATTGCATGACATACTTCTCCTGCGCACC
>NZ_JAAITU010000027.1 GCF_013304385.1 Blautia glucerasea | reverse complement strand
TCTTGTATTCAGTTATCTATGCCTTCTTTCATCAGCATAATCATTGTATCAGGATAAAGTTCACAAAGTATCCGCAATATATTCCCATAAGTTCATATCATTATTGGAATCGTACATATTTCAGTATAAAAAGTTCACCGTGTTATTCTTCTACTTCTTTTCCATCTATATATAGTTGAAATTTATCAGGATTATTGACTACATCATAGTTCTTTCCGTATTCTACAGGTCTATATTCGGCTGTCATTACCGATTCCCCATCTTCAATATCCTCTTTCCATAAATAGATGTTCATATCAAGGCTCGTCGCATATCCCCTGTCTGTGGAGAATTTTGTCGAATAAAATGAATCATCCTTGTACATCTGCAAAAGTTCTCTTGCAAAAGCTTCTTTATCCCCGATATGTCCCCGGTTAGCAACTACGGTTAGATTTTCATCCCGATTTACGGAAAATGTTCCAACTACATCCGGTTCGCCTTCCTTATGACCAGATTCAGATTTCCCATAAATACTTCCTGCAGCAATTATCAAGATCACTGCTCCTGAAATCAATGCAATTATCTTTTTCTTCATATTTTTATTTTCCTTTTAGTTTTTTTACTGCGTAATTGATTACTTCTTCCGGTGTGGGTCTGTCTCCTTTAAGTGTCATTTTCTTCCATTCTTCCTGCACAGCCGGATCGGGATTATCAAATCCTGCATCTATGGCTATCTGCATTTCTCTGCGTACCTCTTCTGGTGTTGTGTTGTACTTTTCTGCAATCTTCTCATAAATAGTTTTCTCTCTCATTCATTTTCCTCCAATATATAAGCAGAATTACACCTTGTTCTATAGAACTAATTTAGCATATTTCTATTATCATGAAAAGACACTTTACAACTTAAAGCTGAATAAAAGGTCAAAAAAAGAAGAGCTACTCGCTCTTCCCAGTTTGTCATATCACTCTTCCAATAATGTGTGAATTACTTTGATGATTTTTTTCTGCTCTTTGATCGGAAGTTTTTCAATTTTTTCTGTCAGCTCATTGGTAACACCTGTAACTGAATGTGCCACAACATCAATCAAAAGAGTATCTGCTGAAACATCTAATGCATTTGCAATTGCAACAAAGGTATCCAATTTTGTAACTTTCAAGCCTCTCTCTATTACACTCACATGCGTTGGACTTAAATTTACTAATGCAGCCAGTTCCTCTTGCGTGAGATTTTTTGCTTCTCGTGCTGATTTGATTCGCTGTCCTACTGCTTTCAAATCCATCGTAACACCTCCTCCAGAACGAATAATCGTTCTGAATTTAGTATACTTGTGGGTATCTTAAATATACAGAATCGCAAAGCCAAGTTCTAATTCTACAGAACTATATTCAAAGTTTTTCTTTGCATTTTCGTAAAAAAGCGTTATGATTGAATCAGTTAAATCAAAGGAGGTATCAAATCATGAAATCACATAAATACTGGTCCTTAGGCGCACTTTTCTGTATGTTGGGATGCATTTATTCTGGAATCAAAAAATCTATGACTGCACATAAATACTTTGCCTATTCTTCATTGCTTTGTATGGGCATGTCCATTTATTCCGGTCACAAACTGGTTTCTCCAAAGAAGAAAAAAATCACTGAATCAAATAATAGTGAGAATAGTTAAATAAAAAATTGACCTTTATTCATCAAAGACAAAGTTGCTGGAGAATATTTTTTCTCTCCAGCAACTTTCTTTATCTTTAAGCCATTGAGATACAATACTGTCCAATCAGCTTCATCCAACTATTATATTTATTCTTTTCACACACCTTTCGGCAAATTTCATTCTCCATCAATACACAGAACATCTTATCATAATCAAATGCCCAAACAGCACCATTCACATGGTTTTCCACTGCTTTCTGATCTATGCTTTTCAAGCGTGTGACCATTTTTTCAATTTCTCCATTTCCCAAGTTACCGATATTTTTGCAGATAAACCGAAAGAAATTCAACGTTGCATATTCATCATGCCAATGGAACTCTTCTGGATTGTTTTTAATTTTACTGGCTCTCAGCTGTTCTTTGATTATCTGAGCAGCTACACCTTTCATCGAATCTTCGTATCTCATATTATTCACCTACTCTTCCTCAACGCCCAGTGACGGTTTAAATCTTTTATCCTTTGCCTGCGGTACCACGATCTCATAAAAATAAAATCCTAAATACCCAAGTGCCTGCTTCTTCATTTTATAAAAAGAAGTCCTGCCTATTCCTAACTCCTGTTGTACTTCCACATCTGTCTTATTATAATGACTGCAAAAACAGGAATGAAGGATTTCACTGAGCATCACACCATTCGGTGCATAGAACTTCACCAAAGTCATTCCCCGATAGATCATGTCCGACAATCCATAAATAATCATCAGATTATTCATCTCACGGTGCATCTTTGGCACATTCAGCTGGTTGTTATAAATGCTCAGATAACTCAATGCATATGCCATATCTTCATTGATTTTCTCCTGGCATTCCATATCCAGTTCTTCTAACACAATCTGATTTTCCAAAATCAATTTCTGATAGCTTGTCATCAATTCTTTAATATCAGTATAATGTCTTTCGATTGTAACTTCCAGATAATCCTGTGCATGACTTGCCATCTGGAAGGTAATTTCTTTCATTGATTTAATTGCATAATCTCTGTCTGTCATCAGTTTCAAAATCTCCTTATCATCATCACACTAACTGGCGGTCTTTCAGCCCAGTTCGCTTTCCCCATGATTTTGATGGGAAGCAATTACTTACTACAATTTGCAGAAGCAGATATCCAAAAGGCATTGTGGGAGCTGCCTTTGCTGACCGGAATCCATCTTCTTATATAAAACCTGCAGGAATATAAAGGGAAAGTGACTATCCCTGCCGGTTAATAATCCAAATAATATCGTCTATACCAATCTCTCCTTATGCTGTTTTTCTCTCCATAAACCATTTATCCACTTCGTAAAACAAGTGGCTTTCCTGCCCCTGTATCATACAGGTGTACATCATTCCTACACCGCCTGCCTTTCTGCTGGCGCATCGCTCGATTTTCAAAATTCTGTCAATACTATATTTTCTTCCATCCTCCCATGTAAAAAATATGGGAACCAGCTGTCCATCTTTCCGAAACTCTGCCACTACATCTACATATACTTTGTTCATGCCGACACCTCACTATAAAATCTCGATTGCTCTTGGTGATGCCGGGATTCTGCGGATATATCCATTTTGCTCCAACTGCTTGATTCTGGAAAAAGCAGATGATGTTGATTTCACCCCGATCAACTCTCCAAATTCCCGGACTGTCGGCGGGTATCCATGCTCCTTCGTATAATTCAAAATACATTGATAACTTTCTTTCTGTTTTCTGGTTAATGCTTTTTTCAAATCTATCCCTCCAATTACCTATGAAAATAACTGTGTGGATGGATCGTGTGCGTACCAGCGTCTAAGTGGGATAAGACTTTATCCTGATACATTGCCGCTCGCTGTATACTGAAATAACCAAACCGTCGTCTGATCTCATCTACAGTACGATCCAGCTTCTCTAACTTTTCCTTTTTCTCCTGATTTCCAAATAAATCCAACTGCACGGGAATATCATCTAACACAAGATCCGCAGCTCGGATTCCCAGGCTTCTAATGGGATGTTCCCATTTATAATTATCTTTAAATAGCTGAAATGCTGCAGTTACAATCTCGTTTGTAATATTCGTTGGCTGTCGTAAATGTATCTGTCTGGAAAAACTATACAATCCATTATCTCGAACTGTAATTTCTACTGTTTTGCATTTAAATCCATGTTTCCGCAATCGTGCAGCTACACTTTCTGCCAATGCTATTTGAATGATCCAGACATCCAGATCATTTTCCAGATCTCTCGGTGTTGTAGTGCTATTACCTATCGACTTTACTGGTGCTTCATATCCTTCCTTGCAAACCGGATCTTCATCCCAGCCATTTGCGAAAGCCCATAATACATTTCCTATTTTTCCAAAATGACTCTCTAACAACTTTTCGTCTGATTCCGCAAGTTGCCCGATTGTCCGGATCCCAAATTTTTGCAATTTCTTATTTGTCTGTCTTCCGACATAAAGCAAATCTGACGCTGGAAGCTGCCATATCCTGTCTTTATAATTTTCTCGATCAAACTCTGTGATTGCATCCGGCTTTTTATAATCTGAACCAAGTTTCGCATAAATCTTATTCCAGGAAATTCCAATACTCACTGTTACACCCAGTTCGTATTTAATCCGATGGCTGATTTCTCTTGCAATCGTCATTCCGCTTCCTCTCAGATTTCTGCTGTCCGATACATCCAGCCATGCTTCATCAATTCCATATGGCTCGATCTTGTCCGTATACTCCGAATAGATTTCTCTTGCCATCTGTGAAAATCTCAAATACAAATCCATCCGTGGTGGTACAAATATGATTTCCGGACAAATCTGTTTTGCCTGCCATAATGCCATTCCGGTTTTTACTCCTTTTTTCTTGGCAATATAATTTGCTGTCAGTACAATTCCATGCCGGGCTTCCGGATCGCCACCTACTGCCAGAGGCATTCCGGCAAATTCCGGATGATGCAGCATTTCTACACTGGCGTAAAAACAGTTCATATCACTATGCAGGATCACACGCTCACTCAAACTTTTCACCTCCCAGCTGTTTCCTTCAACATAATGTCTTATCAATTTCTGTATGTTTAGTATATATCGACATTCCGGAGATAGTCAAGCGACATCTTGGTTGTTTTTTCTCCATTTCGGAGATTATTGTTGATTTTATTTCTAACATACGGTATAATGCATATAGAAAATTCAAATAGAAATGAGGCGAACAAATGCGTGATTTCGGGGAAATATTAGCAGAAAATAGAAAAAAGAAAGGATACTCTCAATCAGATCTGGTAGACCTGCTTTCTCAGGAAGGTATTCAGGTCACTACAAAAGCAATCTCCAAATGGGAGACCAATGCACGAGAACCAGCTTTACATGTTTTCCTGACACTTTGCCAGTTACTTGATATCGAAGATATATATGAATCCTTCTTTGGAGAAAACCCATATAACATTATGAGTGGATTGAATGAAGAAGGCAGAAATAAATTGATTGAATTTGCTGATATTTTGAAAGCTTCTAAAAAGTTTTCTCCACTGTCTGCAAAGATTATCCCATTCCATCATCCTGTAGAAATTACCTGGGAACCAGTTTCTGCTGGTACTGGAAATTACCTGGAGGATTCTGTAAAAGAAACCTATGACGTAGGACACCTTGCTCCTGAGCAGACTGACTTTGGTGTACGGATTTCCGGTGACAGTATGGAGCCACTTTATCATACAGGCGATGTTGCATGGATTCAGAAAAAAGATTCTCTTGCTAATGGTGAAATTGGAATCTTCTATCTCAACGGCAATACTTACATCAAGGAATTACACGATGAGCCAGATGGTGTTTATCTGATCTCTTTAAATCAAAAATATCGTCCTATCCAGGTTTTGGAATCTGACTCTTTTAAGATTTTTGGAAAAGTAATCGGGAAATGCAAAGGTGCAGAAATTCCGGGATTCCATTAAATTTCAACAGCAGGTTCATGATCCTGCTGATAACAATAAGCAAAGGAAGTGATTGAATGGCAATCAATAATACACTAAAAGATATTCGTGAAGAACGGAATCTCATTCAAGCAGATTTGGCTGAAGCCATAGGTTCCTGCAGCCAGACGATAGGCCGCATCGAACGTGGAGAACGTAATCCCTCTCTTGAGATTGCAATCCGGCTGGCACATTACCTGAAAGTGCCTGTAGAAGATATTTTTCAAGTTGAAGACTGAAGCACAACATCCAGAAAACCGAGGAGTAAAATCCCCGGTTTTCCTTTTGCTCAAAAATCAGTGTATTCCTTTTACGAAGTCCGCTGCGTTTTTCATATCTTCTTCATTCGGATGGCCTTTAGCAATACCTCCAACCAGTTTAAATGGTCCGAATGTGTCATACCCTTTACAGCCAAATTTTCCAACCACACTGGCATGTTTTTTATCCAAAATCTGCTCTATGGATTTATAATTCGCACTCCCACCATAAGTACAGATCAGAAATATCTTTTTGTCGTCCGGTAGATTCTTCTCTGCAAATTCCAATATCGACTGATGAAACTTTGAAAAATAGATTCCTGATGCAAACCCAATCATATCATAACTGCTCAGATCTGCATCTGGCTGTTTCACAGCATCAATCAAATCCATCTGACATTCTTCTGCAATCCTCTTTACTAATTTTTCTGTATTTCCATGATGCACAGATGCGTATACTATCGCTGTTCTCATTTTTCTTCCTTTCTGTCTGCTCCGTCAATCAGGTCATAGCTCATATCCAAAAAGTCCAATGTCTTCGCTTCACTGACTGAACCATCCAGTAAAATCGTGATCCAGTGCTGTTTATTCATATGGTATCCTGGTAAAAATCCATAAGTCTGAATAATCATGCTGGTCATTTCTGGATCGCACTTTACGTCCATGATGGCAACCAGATCATTTCCCTCTAATCCCAACTTAGATTTCTCAACTGTCATGAATACTGCATACCATTTTCCATTTTTATGACGAAGTACAACACTGTCTGGAGATTTACTCCATAAATATTCTGGAACTGTACCGTACTGTTTCTGCACGTATTCAAAGATTTCTTCCGTCTTCACAATCTTTTCAACTCCTGATTCTTCTGATATCCTGCCCATAATCATACCACATTTTCGTATCCCGTACTACCTGCCAAATTCTTTTGCATTTTCCCGGTTCTCCTGACTTTAACTAATAGAGGGGTAAAACAGCAGCAAGGACAGGAAGTGAGGATACACTTCCGGAAAATCCCAATTTAGGGTACCCTGCCCTGAATTGAAAAACGCTGAAAGCAACGATACTACTGCCCTCTCAGAAAGGAGAAACTGCTAATGGCTGAAAGAAAAAGAAACAAAGAAATTCATTTTTATGTCACAGAAGAAGAACGAAAGCTAATCCGCAGGAAGATGATAGAATCAAAAACCAAGAACATGGGAGCTTATCTGCGTAAGATGGCAATCGACGGCTACATCGTCAACACAGATACAACTCCTCTGAAGAAACAGTATGAGGAAATGCACAAGATTGGCATAAATATCAACCAGATTGCAAAAAAGGTAAATACCACCGGAGATCTATATCCGGAAGAAATGCAAGAATTGAAAGAGATGGTGAAAGAACTATGGCATATATTAAGATCTTCCCCATTAAAGTAACAGACAAGAAAGCTCTGGACTATATCACGAATCCAGACAAGACTGATGAAAAACTGCTGGTTTCCAGTTTTGGCTGTTCCCCGGAAACTGCTGATCTCGAATTTTCCATGACTAGAGAAATGGCAAAAAAGAATGGAATGGACAAAGGTGATAACCTGGCATTTCATCTGATCCAGTCATTTAAACCTGGAGAAGTTGATGCCGAAACTGCCCATCGCTTAGGACAGCAATTTGCAGCCGAAGTACTGAAAGGAAAATATGAATACGTGATCAGTACCCATGTTGATAAAAAGCACATTCATAACCATATCATCTTCAACGCTGCAAGCTTTGTTGATCATCACAAGTATGTTTCCAATAAGCGGAGCTACCATAAACTCTGCAGAATCAGTAATCGTATCTGCCTGGAAAATGGACTTGCCACCAGTATGCCAACCGGAGAAAAAGGAAAAAGCTATAAAGAGAACATGGAATATCATCGTGGCACCAGTTGGAAAGCCAAGCTACGTGTTGCAGTTGATAAAGCAATCTGGACTTCCATCAACTATGAGGAATTTCTACAAAAAATGCAGTTAGCTGGATATGAAGTCCGGCAGGGAAAGCATCTTTCTTTCCGTGCACCGGAACAAAAAAATTTCACTTATATGAAATCTCTGGGAAGTTATTATACGGAAGAAAACGTCCGCATCCGCTTAGCTAAAAATCGTAGCAAAGTGAAAACTCCAAAACATCTGTCCAGAGAAGCTCGCCTGTATATCAATATCTCCACGTATGTAACGACTGGCAATCGAGAAGGATTTGAACATTGGGCAAAACTCAATAATCTAAAAGAGGCAGCCCGCACCTTCAACTATCTTTCAGAAAATAACCTACTGAATTATGAGGATTTCAGGCAGCATGTTTCTGATGTTGATGCTTCTGTTAAAGCGGCTGATCAGAGAATAGCACACATCACCAGTGAGCTAAGCACGCAGAAAGTCATTCAGAAACACTGTGATTCTTACCGGCTCTGCCGTAAAGTGATAGAAGATTGCAAATCTGCAAAAAATCCAAAAGAATACCGTTCCAAGCATCTGGCAGAATACCAACTCCACGATTCACTAAAAAAAGAGCTTCAGGATCTCGGTGTTACCAAAATCCCTAGCTCTGAAAAAATCCAGAAGCGGATTGAAAATCTTGAATCTGAACAAGCTGCTACCGTCCGGGAAAAACAGAAATTACAGAAAAAGCAGAAAACACTGGATATCATTCAGCAAAATTTCTCTGTGCTGCTCGATGCTCCTGAAATCAATTCAGACTTACTTCCGGCAAAACGGGAACCTGTTTCTGTCACAAGAGATAAATAAGATTGCACTGACAACTCAATTATTCTCTTCCAAATCTTCCCAAGGCTTCAGACCCATTTCCTCCCAGGTGACACCATACGGTGCACCTCCGGAGGTAATTCCATTCTGAATGTCTCTCAGGATACGTTCTTCATAACTCTTTTCACGCTTTTCAACAATTTTATAAAATTCTTCATATTCCGTTTTAGGAGCAAGCGATTGAACTGCCGTAAACAAACTTTTGCATATATCATTCATTTCAGTAGCATCCGGCATTCGCTGATTCTCAAGATAAAACTTCAAGTGCATTTTGTATGTTTTATCTGCTATTGCACTCTTCTGTTTTTGTTTTAAGTCTTTATAGCTTCTGTCGTTCCTCTGCATCTACAATTCCTCATCTGCCTTCTTTCTCCCGTGCCATCAAAAGCATTTTTTCAAAAGACTGAGCGAATCTTTCATCATCTTCCTCCGTCCGCTTCTTCGGTTCCTTGACATGACATTTACGGGAACTTCTTCTGGCTTTTTTACTCAGGTGACGTTCCATTAGCATCTGATCAATATTATCATCCGTGTACCATTTACCTGATTGATGAATAGCATAAGCACCTTTTCCCAATGCCATTGCAGCCACACCATAGTCCTGTGATACGACAATATCTCCTTTATGGCAGATACTAATCAGTTTATAATCTACTGCATCTGCTCCTGCACCGACAACAACAACTTTACTATAAGTCGATGACAGAACATGGTTTGTATCACACAACAACATTACCGGAACACTATTATCTTTTGCAATCTTTTCAATGATCGCAACCACTGGGCAGGCATCTGCATCAACAAATATTTGCATCTTTCTATTTCTCCTCTGAACCATTATAAGAATAAGCTCTGCTGTTCGTATTCTGCCTCTCGTTTTAGCTGAACCGGTACCTGATGCAGAATTTGCTCCATTTTCCTGTCATCGAACCAATCTTTCAGCTGTCCTTTTTCCAATATCAGCGGCATACGATCATGTACTTTTATCATAGATTCATTGGCTGCTGTAGTCATAATCACAAATCGTCGTTCATTCTCAAACCAATCACAGAAGCCAGCCATATACAATACTGGTGCATCATATCTGGAAAATGTATTTTTCTCTTTTAACCGATTCCATTCATAGAACCCACTTGCCGGTATCAAAATGCGGTGATAGAGGATTCCATTTCGAAAAGAAGGTTTGTCCATAACAGATTCTGCTCTTGCATTTATAACCAGATTCTTTCCTTGTGACAATGGATATCCCCACTTGCAAACATCCAGTTTCAATCCATGTTCTGATTTTTCAATGATCGGTGCTACATTGGTTGGAAAGATATCTCCTGCAAAATGTTCCTGCCGGATCCGTTGGTCTATATCATGCACTACTTTTTCGATTTCATCTGCCATATCAGAATCAATATAATATCTACCACACATAATACTTCCTTCACTTATAGATTCTATTTCATCAAATATACATCATTTATTTCTAGGCACTTTAAACTCAGTTAATCTATAATTTTGAATCCACCCCATACATTCTTCACCATCTTCATTCTCCCAAATTATCTGTCGCCACTTTTTATATTTATCTATAATTCTAACAACTTTCCCTTCCTCAAGCTTTTCAATTACAATCGAATGGCAGTCATGCTTCAGTCGTACAATAGATTCTCTATTAACGATTCTATATTTAGTCGTATTTAGCTCCTTCGCATCATATCCCATTCCAACGATGTAATAATTATTGACTTGTTGTGTATAATTGTAATTATTTATCGTTGTTGCTGAAGAATTCGTAACTCCCAAAACAACTGATATAATCGTAATAATAAAGTTCAGCCATTCTCGTATTTCTTTAACATCTATCGTTCGTTTTTCTTCTATTGGCAAATTCTGCTTCTCTTTATTTATCGAAAGATTCGTTGCTCTTTCATATTCCGATGCAATAGTTTCTGACACCGTATCAATATCCCATTCTTCGGATTCTGAGAAAACTTGATCGGTAACTCTTCCCAATAAATTTATATGAGGCTTCTGGCATAATGGTGGAAGCCTAACACCATTAATTAACAACACCATATTGAAAAAACACTTGTGTCCTTTAATGTATTAACTGCGAAGAAAAACACAAAAGGAGTATTCACAAGTGGCTTCAGTTAATACATTATGCAAAAGTGTCCTTAATGTCAAGAACACAGTTATAAAAAATTGTAATCTTTACTCTGATAAGAATGGAGTTAAACATATTCGTATCCAAGCAAGACCTAATAAATGGCACGAGAACGACTGCCCATTCTGCCATAAATCATGCCCTGTTTATGATAAACATTCCAGTAGTATAATGCCGAGATATTACGAAGATAACTCGTAGAAAATGCAAAGTCCAGTCGCAAGTTTAGACACGATATTGCTCTTAACAGTCGTATAAAATCAACATTTGCAGGGATTTATCAAATTCCGACATACCGTCTTAGAAAATGAATAATCCCTCGCAATTCATTATGAACTACGAGGGACTGCTTACTGACTGTTAAAGCGGTAGCCGATCTCACGAACACTATCTATGGAAAAGTGAGAGTTTGTATCACAAAGTTTTTTACGAAGATTCCGAATGTGAAAGCCTACGGTATCCTTTTCATTGCCTGCTGATATTTCGCCCCACACCTTATCATAAATCTGCTCGTATGTAAGAACACGACCTTTATTGGCTGCGAGCAAGCAGAGTATATCGTACTCTTTGACGGTCAGTTCAATTTCCTGACCGTTATTGATAACTCTGCGCCGGCTCAAATTGATTTCTAAGCCGGAAAGGGATAATGTCGGCTCATATGAAATCTCTAATTTTTCAAAATCAGGGTGCTGTTTTACAAAAGCCAGCATATCGTCAAAGGCTGTTGAGTCTTGTGCTTTGAACTCCATTATTACGATTCGTCCGATATTATCACCCCCCTTGGTTAGTTTTTTTGTCTTGGACAACATAAGATTTATTGCGTGAGATAATACGATTCATCAATCGTTTTCAGAATAAAATTCACATCGTCATAACGAGAGGAATCGGACTGAGAGCCTAAACTGCATATCAAAAACTCTTTTCCGTGCTGCTGATAAAGCACAATCAAGTTATAGTCGTCAGACAGAGAGCCAGTCTTAATTCCGCATACATTTTCGTTGTAATATTCGGATGTCGGATCAAGGAAGGCGTTTGTATTCTGCCATATTTGTGTACTGCCATCAGGCAGTGTTGCCGTATAAGTGTTTTGAGATACAATTTCTCTAAACCACGAGTATTCCAACAACCGATATACTACTTCTTTCAAATCTAAAGAGGTGGTAAGTGCCTCCATATCAAAACCACTCGGATCATATAAAACTGTGTCTAAGTACCCCTGCTGTTGCAAATGCAGGTTTAAGTTCTCCATGAAAATCCTCACACGCTCTTGACAGCTTTCTGCTTGCGGCGAAAGTAATCCTCCACAATAATCAGTAACCACATAAGCTGCGTCATTCCCTGACGGTACTAACATTGCCGCAAATAGATTGTGTAAAAAGTATTCTTTTTCCTTGATTTGAGCAACAGACGAGCCAGGTTTCGTGAGTGAAATAGCACCATAGTCTGCAACAACGATACTATCAAGGTCTGCTAAAGTTGACGCATACTCAATAACAAACAGCTTGGCTAAACTTGCAGGAATTTGTGGCTCGTTCTCGTTTTTTGAAACAAATATTTCATCATCAGAACAATCCACCAAAATCAGCGATTTTGCATTATAAGAGTCAGGAAAATCTTCTTTGTAGAGAAAACCATTTATTTTATTCTTTACCTCTCTGAAATTTTCCGGCTGCATTGCCCACGGCACAAACATTATACCTATGCCGATACAAACTACAAGCAAAAACAAAAATACTCCAAATCGTTTTTTCTTACGGCGTTTTCTCTGCATATATGTGCTCACCTCCCAACACCAAAACTCCTATGTGCCATTTTTAATCGGCATAATTTGCCTGAATACACTCTGTAAATCCAGACGGATCTCCCAACTTAGCTTTATCAATATTATCACGAAGATATTTGCGTGTGGCGTCATCACAGCGATCTGTTCCCATATAAGGCATATCAAAGGCTTTTTCGAGTTCAGCTAAGGCTTTTGCCGCCCTTTCCGAATCCGTATTGTAAGTATCAAGCCATTCCTGCATCCAAGAATATTCCCAAAGGTTAGATGCTCTTGTATCGCCATATCCTATCTGAAAAGACGCTCCCGTATCTTCGCCTTCCAAAGCATCAGGCGGCGTAAAGCCCTCCGGCCAATTCAAACTCTCAATGGTCGTTAGGTATTCTTCTTCAATGGTAGCAAAGTCCGTGAAACCTCTTGTGTTTGTGTCGGAGTCCGAAGAAGTGGAGCAGCCTGCCAGCATAATCACCAGCAAAGAAATCATAACACACAATAACAGTCTGTACGGTCTTTCGGATTTTGAGATTGTTCGTTTCATTTTGTTTCCTCCTTGAATTGAGTTTTATTATCTAAGAGCCAATGCAGGCTCTAATTTTGCTGCTTTCAATGCTGGTAATAATCCGCCCAATAATGCTGTAAGCACAGACACAGCAACTGCAACAACAGCAACGCTGATTGGATAACTCGGTGTTCCCACCGGGGAATCCACAGGGAGCAACGCTCCAATACAATGCACCAAAATCAGCGAAATCAAAATAGCTGCAAAGCAAACGAATATTGATAAAATCAACTGTGAGCCTAAAACCAATGCCACAATATTTGTTCGTGAAGCACCTATCGCTCTGCGGATCAGCAACTCATGTGTGCGCTGTTCCAATGAAGATAGTCCGATATTGATCTGCCCTAATACGGAAACAAACAGCAACAAAAGCGAAGTAACCAAAAGCCCTAATTGCAGTATGGACAATACCGAATCATAGGTATCTCCAATATCACTCCGCCCAGCACTTTCCCAGTAACCGCCAATGGTATCAGTCAAAATGTCGCCAAGGGCAGAATGTATCTGTTCGATTGTCAGTCCTGTTGTGGGATGCCAATACACATTTGCATTTTGTACTTGCCACATTGCTGGTGCGAAATTGAGGATCGCCGCAGAATCCGCATAGATAGTCGGAAAATCCCTGCCATCGTTTACTACTCCGACAATATTGAATGGGGTTAACGAAAGTGTGCTTTTTACATTTCCTGCAGCATAGGGCGAATCATTAAAATAGTTTTTAGCTTCTTTGTTTATGACCACTTCAAGCGAGCCGCCCTCACTCGAAGGCTCTAACCATCTACCGGATGTCATTGGAAGATTATAGACTTGACTATATGCCTCCGTGGTGCAAACTAAATCAAAAGCCATCAGGTTTTGGTAAACATCATTCGGCGGTATTGGCGTTAAATCTTTCATTGGTGCAAATCGAATATCTTCTCCCATAGAAAAAGTAACAGCGGCTACATCATCAATGGCTTCAAATCTCTGGAATAATTGTTCCATTTTATTTCTATCGTGAAAATCGGATTCCGTTATCACGAATGAGTAAGTAGGTGACCAGCCATATACCTGTGCGTTTACGGAAATCAAATACTCCCGTCCAAGCGTACCAACTAATACCGATCCAAGCATTGCGATAATGCCTACAAGCATTGAAACACTTGTCAGAATACTTCTAAGTGGAGACAGACGAAGGTCTTTAAGTATCATTTTTAGCACAAGTTATCCTCCCTCCATCCATTTCAAAAATCGTATCACAGGTATCTGCAATATCAGGATCGTGCGTAACCAACAGCAGCATAATTCCATTTTCTTTTACGACGCTGTGCAACAGTTCCATAATCTGCGTTCCCGTCTTTTTATCCAACGCTCCCGTAGGCTCATCACATAAAATGGCTTCCGGAGATACTGCAAGCGCCCTTGCGATTGCAACTCTTTGTTGTTCACCGCCGGACAAATTGATTGGGTAATCATTTTCCTTGCTTTCTAAGCCGACACTTTTTAGCAAGCCTGTAATTATCTCGTGACGCTGTTTGGCGGTAAACGACTTTTTGGCATAGAGTAGGGGTAATTCGATATTTTCCCATACCCGCAAGTGCTTAATCAGAGAGTAGTTCTGAAATACAAATCCGATATTATTGGCTCGCAGTATAGACAGATCACGGTCTTTCAAAGCAGAAATAGATATACCATCATAAAGGTACTCGCCCTCATATTCCCGATTTAACAAGCCAATAATGGATATAAGGCTTGTTTTGCCTGAGCCGGACTTTCCGACAATGGCATAACTGCGCCCTCGTTGCAATTCCATATTAGCGTTGGTTACTGTTGTCAGCATATCGCCATTATTCAATTTGACGCTTGCTTTCAAATCCTTTATTTTGATTAAAGTCTTTTCGGAAATTCCTTTCATTTTATCAAATCCCCCTCGGATCAAGGTTTGGCGGAGTAGCAGAAACTACATCGCCCTCCTCTAAGCCGGACAGTATTTCTATATTGGCTCCGTCTGTCACACCCAATGTCACTTTTGTTTCCACTCTTTCTCCATTCGGAGTAATTACAGTAACCAATCCCGTCCCTTGTCTACCCGCTATTACCGACAGCGGCAATATAAGGACATCATTTCTCGTTGTCGCCGTTATGACTACCGTTGCACTTTGCCCCGATTTCACATCGACTGTTTGACTGATCAAGCATTGCAGAATGCCCTCTTGCGGCACGATTCCCGTAAACGCATTTTCATCTGCGGCAGGCGACACCACGGCAATCATATCGGTTGGTCCTACACCATCATATACTTGAAATTTTGCTTTCAACTCTGCATACTCCGGTAAGGTACTCAAAAAATTATCTGCCTCTACATTGAGGGCAAATCCTGTATAATGCACTATCGCTACGGGATAATTACTCGGTACGCTTTCATTGGATGGGGCAATAGAGGTAATTGTACCATCCACCGGAGATTTCAATTCTTTGCCGTTCACAGTTCCAATAATTTGCCCGGCAGTGATTTTTTCTTCTAATTCTACCGCTGTATTAAATATGCCATTTTCGGGTGAGGAAATAATAAACGGTACTGCCGGAACAATAGTCGTTTGCATTGAAACGGTTGGAGTAATTGTCCCTCGTACAACTGATACCGTTTTTTCTGCGGATGTTGCGCTATCTGTAAGATTGTTTTCGTCTGTCTGCCCAATTGCAGAGCAGGCAGATAGCGTAAATACAAGAAACAAAATAGAACATAGCAGCATTTGTTTTCTTAGCAACTTCATCATTCCTCCTTATGCTGTATCACAAAAAATACGAGCCTCTATCTTGATACTTTTATTGTACCAAAACAGAAGCCCGTATTTTCTTGATTGCTCGTAAGATATTCCTCTTTTTTTCTATGCAAATTCTTACAATTTTCCTACGCCAACGGCAAAGTAATTGAAAACTTGTTTTGATCCTCTTGGCTCTCTGCAACGATTGTACCATTGTGTAGTTCAACAATCTGCTTTGCAATCGCCAAACCTAATCCAGCTCCTCCACTGCTTGTACTTCTCGCTGCGTCAAGCCGATAAAACTGCTCGAAAATCCTGTTTAACTTTTCTTCCGGCAGAGTATCGCCGTGGTTACAAAAAATAATGCTGACCGTATCTTCCTGACATTGTGCGCTGATCGTGATATCCGTATTTTCAAAACTGTAGATAACCGCATTTCTCAAAAGGTTATCAAAAACACGCTGAATTTTGTCTGCGTCACATCGAAGCATTATATCATCATCAACACAAAGATTACATTGCAAATTCTTTGATTTGAGCATAGGCTTAAATTCATATACAAGTTGCTCCAGCAGGCGAGTTAAATTGATTTTCGTGTATTGTAATGTAATATCGTATATATTGAATCGTGTTATCTCGAAAAACTCGTTAATCAGATCCTCTAACCGTTCTGCCTTACCAAGAGTGATTGAAAGGTACTTTTCTCGAAGTTCCTTTGAGATTTGCGACTCATCACGCAGTAAAGTAAGATACCCGATTACAGAAGAAAGCGGTGTTTTCAAATCGTGTGCAAGATACATAATCAGGTCATTTTTTCGCTGCTCATTTTCTTTTGCAAGCCTTGCATTACTTTCAGCCTCTTGTTTTAACTGATTGATGTTAGCGGCGATTTCACTCAACTCCGGGGACATTTCAATGTAACTGACATTCTGATCGAACATTTTTCCTGTCGCAGCCTGTACCTCGTACACATAGGCGACTACTTTTTTCAAAAGTAGGTATGTCATGTATATAATACAGCCACCCCACACGATTACAGCCACTATATAAAGATATACTGTTCTGTAATACAAGTAATAATACAAAACATACTTGCGGAGAATTTCCTCTGCCATAATTCCTAAAAGAAAAGTACCGCCAAAAATAAGCACAGAGCAAATCGCACATTGAATTACATACCCTTTGAACAAGGTAGAGAGCAGATAGTTTTTTTCTTTTTTATTCAATTTCATACCCTACCCCCCAAACAGTTTTAATGAACTTCGGATTTTTTGAAGGTTCATTCAATTTTTCCCGAAGCCGCCCAATGTGCGCCATTACCGTATTGTTACTGTTGCGAAGATACTTTTCTTTCCACACGGCTTCAAATAATTCCTCCGAGGCGACAACTTTACCCTGATGTTCGCACAGATACCACAGAATAGAAAACTCCAACGGAGTCAAGGCTATTTCTTTGCCATACAAGTAGCACTTGTGGCTGACTCTGTTTATCAGTAGACCTCTGATGTCATACTCGTCTTTTTCTTCGGATTGGCTCAAATTAGGACTGTTATAGCTCTGATAACGCCTTAATTGCGTCTTTACTCTTGCCACAACCTCTAAAGGATTAAACGGTTTCGTTATATAATCATCCGCACCAATCGTAAGCCCCATAATCTTGTCGCTATCCTCAATTTTGGCGGTAAGCATAATAATAGGGAAGTAAAACTTTTCCCGAATTTTTTGGCAAAGTCGAAAACCATCAATATCCGGCAGCATAATATCAAGTATCGCTAAATCAATCTGCGACTGTTTGATACATTTCATCGCCTCTAACCCATTATAACATTTATATACTGAATAACCATCGTTACTCAAATACACTTCAAGCAGATCAACGATTTCTTTTTCGTCATCCACAATTAAAATCTTCTTGTTCATTGATCCTACACCTCATTTTCGGGTACGGCTTCCATTATGTCGCCAAAATCACACTCTAAGTATTCGCATATATTCAACAGCACGGGAAGGGTAACATTTTCATTTTTTCCGAGTTTCGCAAATGTACTTTTGCTTGCCCCGACCGCTTCTCGTAATTGACTCTTTTTCATTCCCTTGTCAATCAGAAGTTTCCAAAGTTTGTTGTACCGTACTTTCATTTCCGCACCTCCACCCAAATATAGTTTGTATTATAGCACTTTGAGAGTGAAATCGCAATTATTAAGTCTGTATTTTGAGACTTTTAGTTTTCAAACCGGCACAATATCTTTCTGATATGTAATCCAACCGCCTGCAAAATGCAGGCGGCTTGTGTATTTTAATAGGCAGGTGCGCCGTAGCCAAGAATCTCGTAATAACCGATAGAATACTCATTGACTCGGCAACTGTCGCCGGAGTTGCCCTCGACCGTATAAACCTTGCCGTTTTCGACCTTTTGAACAATACCCGTATGGTCGGATAATCCATCCTGACCACTTTCGTCTGCCCAATCGAAGAAAATAATCATTCCGGGGGCAGGCTCGGCGCTGCCATCCAGCCATTGTCCACGATCCTTAAACCATTGTACTCCGTTGACACAGCCTGCATATTTTGGGATAACTCCAGCGTCGATATAGCCGCACTCGTTGGCACACCAAGATACAAAGCAAGCACACCATTCTACACGGGAGTTAAAACCGTACCACGACCAATACGGCTGACCGCCCACATTGCCAACCAGAGAGAGTGCAACGGTCACGATCTGTCCGTCGCCGCCTGTAATGCCGTAAAGCACCTGTGACCAAAGGTAATTGTTTTCATCCGCAAGCAGTTCAGCGAGGTAGCCTTTCTGTTCTTCGTTAAAACCATATTGCGCCGCCATTTCCTCGGCAGTCTTGTGGCTGACGGTAATATACAGATAGGTTTGTGTGACCGTGCTTTCAGTTTCCACGATATTACCGTGTCCGTCATCGGTTTCGGTAATAACTGTTTCGGTCTTGCTCTCTGTTCGGGAAGATATTTGATTCATCTCCCAAAAGATGTCTTTTAAGAGTTGCTTTTTGCCATCGTCCATTGTGGCAACCTCTTGGGGGTTATCTTGATCCGTATTCGTTTTTACAGAGTAAACGGCAAGCACCTCTTTCCAAACGGCTCTGCTGCCACTCATTTCAAGAACATCATAGGATACCGAGTTCTTTTCCTCTTGCAGCTTGGTATCGTATTCGGTATTGATTTCCTGCACAACGGTCTGCATACTCATTCCAGTGCCGGAATCTTCGTCTGAGAAGAAAATGCCAAATACTGAGCCGAGGATCATACCAATCAGGCAAATCACGATAATAACCAAAACCGCCACCCAGCCGCCTGCGGCGATAGCGGCAATCAAGGCTTTCGTTCCGGCAATAATCGCTTTAATGGCAAGTGCGGTCGCTTTGGCAATCGCCTTTACCGTAACCACGGCGGCTTTTGCCGCAGCCCTTGCCGCTTGTGCTGCTCTCTGTGCAGTTTTAACCGTAATGATTGAATCCACCTAAAAATCCTGGATTGCTATGCCCCCGCTTATGCCCCTTGTCATCATAATGGTTTAAACCGCCAAAGAATCCTGGTCGACTCTCACCTACTTTATGCCCGTTATTGTCATAATGATTCATACCACCAAAAAAGGAAGGCGAACTATGTCCGATTTTCTTTCCATTTGCATCATAGTCGTTCATACCACCAAAGAATCCTGGTCTGCTCTCGCCTACTTTTTTCCGTTTGCATCATAATGGTTTATGGATCCAAAGAATCCTGGTCTGCTATATCCTTTTTTACTCATAATGTCATCCTCCTGACTCTATTAGCCTCTTGTTTGATCTCAGAATAACACACTTTTCTCATTTGGAAGTCGCATAACAGGCGACATTCTTTTATCGCATTTACATTCATTATACCATTTATAATTCTTCCGACAATACGCAATAAAGCCGGAAGCCACGTTATCATCCATGACCTCCGACTCGTTCTGCTTATTCTACACTGTCCTTACACCCAAATCAACTCCTCTCTCCGTTTTATCTTTTCCCTGCTTTTCTTGAATAATCCTCTTATTGATCTCAAGCCGTTCATGAATGGATAATTTCTTATCTTTTCCATCTACCGCCTGCTTCTGCTGTGCCGGTTTTCTATCTGTTTTTCCTACATCCTTAACAACTTCATTCGCTTCGGTACTTGTTACCCTCTCATCTGCTCTTCCTTCATATCTTTCTGCTATCTGCTGTTCTCGTCTCTCCTTCACACCTTTTTCCTCCAGATTGCAAAAACTCTGCAGATACGGAAACACATGATTCTGCATGTCTGTCAGATCTTCCATATACTTTTGGAACTCTTCACTTCCTTTGCCTTTCTGGTAATTGATCCAATACTCATCTGTAAGCTTCATTTCATTATCATACTTCAACTGACTCACAATACCGCCATGTCCATTTCCAATATCCATTGACTTCTTAAAATGATGCAGCATCTGTTCACCTTTTTCCGCATAATATACAGTCACATATATCTTTGCAATTTTTGTAGGTTCCTCTGTCTTCGGATCACGTTTTGCATACCATTCTTTATCCATTTCTGCTGTTTTTGCATCCAGCTCAGACAGCTTCTGACATCTTGGATTCATGAGATCACTTTCTTCACAATAGTTTACATACACCATTGGTTCCATATCCTTTGGAAGTTCAGGTTCATAGGCTTTCAGTCTTTCAATCAATACTCCTGCACGAACAGACAGATCGCATTCTTCGTCTACAATATCCTTCAGATATGAAATATAGGAATGAATATTTCCACTTCTCAAATCCAGCATTACTTCCTGCACCGTATTTTCTCCCCTCTCCACATTATCTCGATACTCATACGGATCAAAAGCTTCTGCAATCTCATCCAGTGCCTCTGCCAGCTGTTCTGTGGTCATTTTCTCAGGATACATTGCTTCTCGAACATCCCTCATCGGTACATACTTGTAGTCCGGCAATGCTTCATGAATTTTCTCGATCCCTTCCCGTACCAGTGCAAGTTCTCCATAAAATCGAACATCATCCATCAGATTTCCGAATACGGTATTCCCTTTAACGATCGCAAATTCGGCTTCATCATAGTAACTGTCTTCCGGATCACGATAAATAATTCCCATTGAGCATCCCAGATACGCAGTTTTAGGATTCTCCCTATATTTTTCATAGACCGCAGCAATCTGATTAACATCGGTACTTTTTTCATAAGCTCCCATATCATGGAACTCATCACATTCTGTGGCGAAATATTCCAGATAAGGCTCTTTCTTCGGTGGCATATTATTAAGGACGTTATCAATCATGTTATAATTCGCCTCTTCCAGTTCCTCCACCTTTGCCAAAGGCTTATATTCGCCCTGGCTTTTCTGAATCTCTGCCATTACAACTTCATCCATTTCTTCTACTTTTTCCATCAACTGATCATAATCTCCACGGATGCGTTCTCCAGTCCAGCCTTCGTCTTCCAGAAGTTCCTCTGCCGCTTCTTCAATAGAAATTTGATCATTTTCATAGACGCCACCATCCATCAGACGAAAATCTTCATCGTAAAACGAATAATCATATCCTTCTTCTGTTCTCTGAATAGCAAAGTAACGTTCTCCTACCTCATATGCCAGTTCACTAAGAACCTGTTCTTCCAGATTCAGGAAAGAATCCAGCTGTTCAAAACTGATACTGTCTACAAAATGAGCGGTTACTTTTTCCCCGTCATTCAGAACTATGATATCACTGACAGACAGGGAATGCCCACGGAAATCTTCCGGTCTATCAATGTTGAACCTTTCAAAAATATCATCCAGTGACATATTTCCCGATAATTCCCCAACATAGACCAGCTTATAATCTTCTTTTTTTATCTGCATACCATGACTTTCAATAAAGCGCATATTCATAAATGCATAGTTTTCGCCCGGTGAATCGTCCTTGATCTGATAAATACCAAAGGTTCGCCTTGTTCCTAACAACAGGTTTGCCTCTTTCAAAGACTGAATCTGCGGATATTTCTGCATTTCCCATTCCAGGTTACGGAAACGCTCCAGTTCTGTCATAGACATCTGATAATGCTCCGGTCCTCGTTCAATTTCCATGCGTTCCGTGACATACATTGGTGATGAAAAATTAGTGATCAGATAGATATCTGCTCCGGCATCGTATAATTTCAGTGCTTCTTCCTGCTCAATGACACTCATAGGCTCCTGAAATGCTCCAAAATCTTCATCGGCATAATCCAGGTCATTCTCCTCTATCCGTTCCCACATCTGCGATTCCATGCCAAACAGACCTTCATGCGCCTGTATCATTTCTTTACTTGCATACTCTCCCTTGCTGCCATCGCTGCCCAGGCAATAAATCTTAGAACCCATTCTGTGATAATCCAAAGCTGCTTCTTTTCTAAGCGGCACCATGTCTTCTGCTGTATATCCATAATCACGTAATTCCAGCTTACCTATGGTTGGATCTGGTAGATCCTGAATATCCATTCTTGCATCATCCAGTAGATCCTCTACCCCTTCTTCATCTGCCTGGATCACTGCATCTGCTAGATTTCTTACCAGAGTCCTAACTTTCTCTTCCTCACCGATCAGATTCGCATATTCAAAAAGCTGTTCTTTTACATCTGTTGGAAATTCTATGCCTCTACGCTCTGCCTGACTGATCTGTCCCTGCGTGTATTCCTGCATTTTCTGTGTTTCTCTACCCGTTATCCTGTTTCTTGCCATATAAATTCCTCCTGTGTTCTAAAAAATGGCATAACCGACAGAACCTTCTTCTACCAAATTATGCCATCTTTCCTCTTTATTCCAGACCGAAGTCCCGTTTTCTGGTTTCCTTGCCAGTTTCACTTTCCCGCTGACTCTTTTCCTTATAAATCTGCAGTTTCTCATGGATAGAACCTCGTGCCGGTCTTTCTTCTTTCTCTTTTGATTCCGACTGCTCTGTTTCTGTATCTTCCCGTTCATCCATATTGAGAAGTGCATTTAACTCTGACAGTCGCTCCAGTTTTTGGTTCAGTTCCTCTTCTTTTGGAAATGGCTTCCCGACTTCCTCTTTGGCGTTTGTCATCTGCTCCTGTACCGTTTCCAGCCGTTGTTCTGCTTCTGCCAGTTTCTCCGGATAACTTTCTAAAAGATTATTGATACGAGTGATATTTCCTAGAGCATCGGCTCCCAATCGAACTTTAGCTACCGATTCATGCTTTACAGACAGGATAAACTCTTTGCTCCAACTGTCGAATTGGATTCTCATGTTAAATCCCTGATAGCTTCCAATATCCATAGCTGCATCCACAGACTTAATTTCTTTGCAGACCGCCAGAAGAGCCGCTCCTGCCTCTTTCTTTTCTGTGAACACTTTGCCACTGATTTCCATAGAAAACTGCTCTGGATCTGTGATTTTGTACTCAGAAAAATGAGCGATGTCTGCCTTGTAGCTGTCAATGATCTCTGTCAGTTTTGCAATCTGTTGTGGAAAATTCCTTGCAATATCATCTTCCAGTCGATACTGGTTATTCATGTGGTTGGCTTTTAAAAGTTTTAATTTTGCCACATCAACATCCAATGCCATCTTCTCTTTTACTGCCGGATTTCCGGTTGCAAGAGCTTTGACCTCTGCATAGGAAAGTGCCGCTTCGTCTACATCTTCACAGCTTCGCACAGGTGCTTTGCTGGTCATAATCTGAGAAATGAATTTCTGCTTGTTCTCAATCAACTGCCACATGTAGCTGTCAAATGTGGATTCAGTTACATACCGGAAGATATGAACCTTTTTATTATGGTTTCCCTGACGGATAATACGTCCTTCCCTCTGTTCCAAGTCAGATGGTTTCCAGCCAATATCCAGATGATGCAACGCAATCAGACGATCCTGCACATTGGTTCCTGCACCCATCTTTGCTGTAGAACCAATCAAAAAACGAACCTGTCCGGATTTCACTTTTCCAAACAGCTCCGTCTTCTTTGCTTCTGTATTTGCATCATGAATAAAAGCAATCTCTTTTTCCGGCACTCCTTTTTCCATCAGTTTCCGTTTCAGGTCGTCGTAGACATTAAAACTGCCATCGCCTTTCGGTGTACTCAAATCACAGAAAATCAATTGTGCTGATTTCTGTGCTGCTGTGTCTTTCCAGATTTCATAGCTTTTCTCTGCACAGACTGATATCTTGCTTTCCGGATTGTCTGGCAATAATTCGTTCACTAAACGCTGATCCAATGCTAACTTTCTTCCATCATTGGTGATTTTCAGCATATTATCAACCGCGGCATCTACTCCGCCATTTCTGACAACTTCCGCACGTTCTCCAAGGCTTTCTACGATTTCTTTCTGCTGTTCCGTTGGTTTCAGCACCACTGTTTCATATTCTGCTTCCGGCACAGGAAGCTTTAACTGATCGGAAGTCTTGATATCTGCAATCTCCTTGAACATATTCATCAGTTCCGGGATATTATAAAACCGTGCAAATCTGGACTTTGCACGATATCCTGTTCCTTCGGGAGCAAGTTCGATGCTCGTGACAACTTCTCCAAAAGTGGAAGCCCAGGAATCAAACAGTCCAAGTCCCATATTTTGTAATTTACTGTTCTGCAGATATCGCTGCATAACATATAATTCCGTCATACTATTGCTGATTGGTGTGCCCGTGGCAAAAGTAATGCCTTTTCCTCCAGTAATCTCATCCAGATACTGACATTTATTGAACATATCTGCCGACTTCTGTGCTTCGTTCTGTGCAATCCCGGCTACATTCCTCATTTTTGTATAGAGAAACGCATTTTTATAGCTGTGTGCTTCATCTACATACAAGTGATCTACTCCCAGTTCTTCAAACGTAACTACCTGATCTTTTTTTTCTTTCTGATTCAGCTTTTCCAGCCTTGTCTGCAGTGTCTTTCTGGTTTTTTCAATCTGTTTGACGGTATAACGTCCGCCATCCTGTTCATACCTTGCACTCTGAATCGCCATTTCCAGATCATCAATCTGCTTCCGCAGCATAGCTTCCTGCCTCTCATCAGAGATTGGTATACGCTCAAACTGGGAATGACCAATAATAATAGCATCGTAATTTCCCATAGCGATTCTGGCACAGAACTTTTTCCGATTCGCCGGTTCAAAATCTTTCTTGGTTGCCACCAGAATATTGGCACCTGGATATAACTGCAGGAATTCTGCTCCCCACTGCTCCGTCAAATGGTTTGGAACGACAAAGAGGTTTTTCTGAGATAATCCCAGACGTTTGCTCTCCATTGCAGCCGCTACCATCTCGTAGGTCTTCCCAGCTCCTACTACATGAGCAAGAAGCACATTATCACCATAAAGCTGATGTGCGACTGCATTTTTCTGGTGTGGGCGAAGCTCAATTTCCGGATTCATTCCAGGGAATGTCAGATGGCTGCCATCATATTCACGAGGTCGGATACTGTTAAATCGTTCATTGTAAACTTTTACCAGTCTTTCACGCCTCTGCTGATCTTTAAAAATCCAATCCTTAAATGCTGCTTTCATGGCATCCTGCTTCTGTGATGCCAGCATGGTTTCTTTCTTATTGAGGACACGGATTTCATCACCATTCTCATTGACACTCTTATCATAGATGCGTACATCTTTCAGGTTCAGGGTATCTTCCAGAATCTTATAGGCATTTGCTCTCTCAGTTCCATACGTTGCATAGGCAAACGCATTTCTCGGACTGTCGGCATTCTTTCCTGTAATCCTCCATTCACCATTGACCTCAGAGTATTTTACCTGTATTTCCTTCTGTGCAAGATACCACGGGGTATGAAGCAGTTCCCGCATAAAGTCCTGATAATCCGATGGTTCAATCCAGGTTGCCCCAATCCTTATTTCTATTTCAGATGCTTCCAGATTTCTTGGCTGAACTGCCTCCAATGCACGGACATTCGGTGTAAATTCCGGACGATTCTCTGCAAAGGTTCTCGCAGTATTTAATTTATCCCTGACATTTCCGGACAGATATTCATCTCCGCTCTCCCACTGGTCTGTCAGTGGATTCTTAAAGATAACTCCAACCAGTTCCTCCGTGATTTTTTCTTCTGTCTTTCCAGTCAGCTGTGCCATATAGTTCAGATCCACCTTTGCTCTTTCATTCAAAGATAATGCTAACGCTTCTGTCGCTGTCTCAACGCTTGTCACAGCGACCGCCTTTTTAATGGTTCGCTTAGTAAACATGTCTGCTTTTCGTTTCAGCGTTCCATCTTCGTTCAAGTCTTCCAGTGAACACAGCAGACAATAAGAAGAGTCATCAGAAAATGCACGTTTGTTGGCATTACTTCCAATGACTCCATACTTTGCCGTGTAGGTATCATATACCTGATTCAGTTTCTCCTGCTGTTTCTGGATTTCTTCGTCTGTGACGGATTCCTCCATCTGCATGGCGATCAACTCCCGGACAGTATCACGGATTGCAACCATGCCTTTTACACGTTCTGCAGTAGCGGCAGGCATCTTCACCTGATTCATCAATGAGTTGACACGGTAATATACCTGATCATCTACCACCGTATAGCTGTAATTTCGGATATTTGGATCTGCCGGAATACTCTCTGGCATCTCATCCAGTTCTGTTTCCACATCTACTGCCGGTACCATGCTTCCATGAATGTTCTTGACCGCTTCTGCAAGCTGGAGTTCAAGGTCAGCACCTTCTATCGGCATACAAGTTGTTTCCGTACCATATGGACCCGATACTTCTTTCATCTCACCCAGAATCATTTCAGGATGGTCTGCAAAATACTGGTTGACTGTAATTCCATTGGTATCACTTCCAAGATTCACCCACTCCGGCATCTCTTTTGTCATGCTGTCACGCTTCTGGAAAAACAAAATATCAGCACTGACTTCTGTTCCTGCATTTGCCTTAAAAGCTGTGTTGGGCAGTCGGATTGCTCCCAACAGATCTGCCCTCTCTGCCAGATATTTCCGTACTTCCGGTGACGCCTTATCCATGGTTCCCTTTGTTGTGATCAACGCAGCCACACCACCTGGCCGTAACTGATCTATCGTTTTGGCAAGAAAGTAATCATGAATCATGAAATTGAAGCGATCATACTGACGGTCATTGACCTTATATGCACCGAATGGCACATTTCCAATCGCCACATCAAAGAAATCATTAGGATAATCTGTCTTCTCAAAACCTTTGATCTGAATATTGGCATCAGGATAGAGCAGCTTTGCAATTCTGCCGCTGATGCTGTCCAATTCCACACCATAAAGTTTGGACTGGTTTAGATTCTCCGGAAGCATTCCAAAAAAGTTCCCGACTCCCATAGATGGCTCCAGGATATTTCCTTTTGTAAATCCCAGATTCTCCAACACCTGATACATACTGTCAATCACAATCGGCTGTGTATAATGAGCATTTAAGGTGGAAGCTCTGGCGGCAGCATATTCCTCCGGTGTAAGAACCGTCTTTAATTCCAGATATTCTGTCTCCCATGCAGCTTTTGTTTCATCAAATGCATCTGCAAGACCTCCCCAGCCAACGTACCTGGATAAAATCTCCTGTTCCTCTGGTGTCGCATTACGGTTCTCATCCTCACATTTCTTCAACAGCTGGATTGCCATGATATTGGCACGGAACTTTTCTTTTGCTGTACCCTGTCCAAGCTCATCATCTGTGATGCGGAAGTTCGTTGCTGGAATCGGTTCTGATATTCCGTTAATCTCTTCCAAAGATTCTTTTTCTTCCGATACCTCAACTTCTCCAGATAATTCTTTTTCTTTTTTATCATAATCTGTCCACACACGATTAGAAATAGCAGTGAAATACGAGGACTTTTCCTCCATGATTTCTTCCCTGATTTCCCGTAATTTATCTAGGGTATCCGCATTTACTGTTTTGTTGTGATAATGATAATAAAGTACTTCTTGTCCAAGTTTTACATCCAGGCGTTCCAATTCTTGTGTTGACATTCGATTCCAAATATCATCTTTTTCCGTATGAATCGTGAAACCTTCTCCATCATCATGATATTCTAATGTGTATTGAAGTTGATTCTCTTCTCCCTTAACTTTGCAATCAAAATCATGAATTGTTGTTCTGGTACCAGACATATATTCTGAATCAACTAATTGCAAATCAGTTATATCTTCAGCGGTCAAAGTATCCTGCTTCTGTTGTTCTCCTAACATCTGCTGTGCTTCTTCCAGATCTGCCTGTCTTTGTGCTTCCTGTCGCTCTTCGTACTTTTCCATTTCTTCTGGTGACAAATAATCATCTGTGCGGATTAACTGGCAGACACGTTCTGCAACTTTGTTCCACTTTAATAAAACTTCTACCTCTGGACTGCCAATTTTCCCTTTTGCAAGTTTTAATCCTTTTGCATCATGGGATGCGTCGGAAGCACCTGCTCCTGGTATTCCGGGTGAAGAACCACCTGTTCCATACTCATTTTTCAGGAACTCAGCTGCATCTTTCATATCATGGTGCTCCATGAAATATTCGTAAATCCGGTTACGTCCTCCGGCAGTAATTCCGCCTCTTCTTAACACTGCATCAATTTCATCCTGTGTGATAAAGGACAGTGCCGGTCGCTCTACCTTGAATTGCTGATCCACCCAGAAACGCTCCCTCTGGAGATCTTTATAACGCTGGAAATATTCCGGATTATGCTGGATTTCCCAACGATGATAATCTTCTGGATTCTTTTCCATATCTTCCTGAAGCCATTCAAAACGATAGGCAGTCGCAGCTGCTTCTTCTGGATCTGTCCAAGCTGCTCCCACTACGTCCTGCCAGTCAGAATAAGACAGCTGTTCTTCTCTGTTTCTGCTCGTATCACGAAAATGGAGTGCCAGAAGATCAGTCATTTCTTCCTGCTCCTGCTCGATAGCATTATTGGAGATAAGATTAT
This sequence comes from Blautia glucerasea, assembly GCF_013304385.1. GTDB lineage: Bacteria > Bacillota > Clostridia > Lachnospirales > Lachnospiraceae > Blautia_A > Blautia_A ammoniilytica. The sequence continues at coordinate 25,310 of NZ_JAAITU010000027.1, read as the reverse complement.
CAACGTAATTTCCTTCCTCATACATATCCCGGATCCTGTCAGCAGCTTCTTCCCACGTAACGATACGGTCAAAGTTTCTTCTTGCAGAGTCACCTCTCCGGATACGGATACCATCGTTGTCGTACCAGATACTGATTTTCTGATTATCTATGGTAAATCCTTTTCCTCCGGTGCCATATTCATCTTTCAGGAAACTTTGCATTTCTTCATTATCCAGACCTTCGATCAGTCTTGCAGTAATGTGAAACAGTGTATTTTTCTGTCCACTTCCTGTTCGGAGAATATCGTCTACCACTTCATCAGAAATAAGAAAAGCAGCTGGCTGTTCTAATGCAGCTGCCGCTTTCCTTATTTCTCCTAACTGTTCTTCTTCTGTTGGGAACAGGCTTAACTGTAAATAATCTCCTGGATCACCAGTTCCTCTGCCTGTGCTTTGATCTGGTTCATGTGTCTGGTCCACGCCATTGTGTCTGCCATCTTGTCCGGTGCCGGATCTTTCTCCAGAAGTTCGTTTATCAGGTTGTCTACTCTCTGTCTTGCCTGACTGTCGACCTCCATCAGATGACTGTCCAGACGGTTCTGCAGTGTCAGAATGTTGAACCTGGCTACTTTGTGACTTCTCAGATACTCTTTCCGCATCATTCCGTACTTCCCGATTGTTCCGCTTGTCTCTTCTAGGCTGATATCCGGAATCTGATACTCTCCGTTCTGGCTGTAACTGATCTCTCTCATAGTCCGTTTCCTCCTTATTTTCTTCTCTATTTTCTGTGTTATTTGTTTTGTTTTCACGAATTAACGTGTTAAATTTATTATAAGCTACTTTCTTTTCTTTTGCAACCGTTTTCAGATCTTTTTCCAGATCATCCAATACATATCGTCCAATCTGCATCAATACCGGTCTGCTGATCTCATTCACAGAACTTCCAAGATGTCCCATAACCTTTAACTGGTTAAAATCCGTAATATGCCGAAAATCCTCTGCATCCAGATATTCCTGTACATCCAGTCCACATCGGTTCAGTAATACATACCAGACACTGTTTGTCATCAATTCCCGGAACTCCACTTTCTGATTCTGCTCGTCCAAATCTTCCAGAAAAGTACCTGATACATCCATTTGCAATTCATCGAAAGCATCCGGTAGCCAGGCCTGCACACTTTCTTCTGCCGCCTGGTGAAGAACCTCTGGCAAGCCTCCCTCTGTTGTTTCCAGTGCAAGCTGTTCCTGCAGATAATCTGCCACCAGTTGTTCTCCTTCCGGATTAAGGTTCCATAACTGTGGATCTCTGCCAAGATTTTTTACCTTATAAGTATCCTGCACATCAAAAACATATCGTAACTTCGTTTTTGGTCCGGATGTGTTATCTATCAGGGCAATTCCTTTGGAACCCTTTTTGATCCAGCGGTACATCTTCTGATTCCAGATTTCCATGGATGCTACGGCAGTTGCTTCCGGCCGCTGTGCATAAATTAAAAGCTGTTCTGGAAAAGTGTATTTGTACAGTCTGGATGCCGTGTTTAGGAACCGCATCCATTCCTGCGGATTAGCGGAAACGTCCTTTGCCACTTCCTCCGTCAGCTGCTCCATTGCATATAATTTATTTGCCATCTGTTACTCCCTTTCTTCTTCCCACTTTTCTTCTACAACATCGGCAATCCGTTCCATTGCCCTTGTCACGGAAGGAAAGCTACTGCTATTATTTGCTTTTCCAATCTGATCAACAAGAAATTCCGGCATATCTGCAAGTGCTCCGGCAATCATAGCCTTTACCCTGATATCCTCCAGCATAAGAAGTTCTTTCACACCAAACTCTTCGCCAAATACATCCTGATATCTCCGTAAATCATCCAAAAGATATTCCGGTTTTAAATCTCTATCAATTTCCCTCCTTTTGTCTTCACCATATAAACACCAATCCATATTCTTTTCTCCTCCAACTTCAAAAAATTGGGGACTGCTCTGCACAGTCCCCATAAGCCATCGTTTTCTTTTCACTTTATAATGCTGTAGCAAGATCTCTCGCCTTACTCTTTGGGATTGTATCCGTCCCTTTTGCCTTGATTTCTGCCTTAGCTTTCTCCAATCTTCCATGGATTCCACCTTTTACTTCCGCTTTTTCGGCTACTTTTTCTTTCTCCAGACGTGCTTCCCTGCGCTCAGCATTTTCCAATACTGCGGTCTTTTTGTCACAGAACTGAACCTTATCAGAAAGCTGTTCCTGTCTTTCCACTTGTGTCTCATTGACTTCCTGTACCATCGCATTTAATTCTGGAACCTGTAAAATACCGTTATCCGGGAGAATCAGCACTTCATGAACGGAAGATGGGATGACAAAGTAATCACTTCCCAGGCATTCCCCAATCTGTTTTCGAATATCTTCCTGCAGTAACAGGGAAGCTCCATTCATCTTAGATTCATTGGTAAGGCAGAACATTGGATTCTCCACAGTTTCCATATCCAGTTTTTCATTCAAAAGATTCTTCGGTGTTCCTCCAAAAATCATAGATTCGATAATCTGTGTCATATCCACCAGTTGCACGCCTCTGTTCTTATCTGCCATCATCGCATCTGCCTGAATCTGTTCGACAGATACTCCCCATTCGTTCATCAGAGAAACAGTTACTGGAATACTGCTGATTCCCTCTCCATTTTCCTCCAGATTTACTGCATAATAAGCTGCAAAATCTCCGTGTTCTGTGACTACTTTGTCTGCCAAACGATCGGTATTCCATTCTTTGTCACAAATTCTCATCTGTAATTTGTCCTTCATCTTTTCATAATCAGGAATATCCGGAACTCCCATATCAAAAAATTCTGCTTTACCCTGTGCTTCAATACGCATATCAGCTACATCCCCAACACAAGAATCTACATCTTTCCCATTGATATATTCCTGGTAGAGGGAATCCAGATAGACCGTCGGTACGATTCTCTGATCTCCGTTTGGAATCGTAATACCTGTCAGCTTCAAACCGTTGTTTTTTTCTACTTCCTGAAGTTTAATTTCTGCGTCCCTGTAAGACTCTGGCAGATACTCCTTTACATTGTCTTTGACATATTCATAAAATTCTTTTCTGTTCATCATACGCTTTTACCCCTTTCTGATCATGTGATGGTTCATTCTTTTTCTGCTGACCATCTGCTCAGCTTTCTTCTGATAAGCCATCATTCTCTTTAAAGTTTTCTCCTGGTTTTTTCGTGCTTCCTGTCTTTTTTCCATTGCTTTCATCATAGTTTTCTGTTCCTTTCTGTGATTTTGTGTATGAAAAAGGGAGCCTCACATAGAAGCTCCCAATCATAACCGTTGGTTTCCTTATTTGTTTTTCCTTTTTCTGCTGATATAAAGTCCTGCCATACCTCCTGTGGAGATTATCAGAAGCAGGATCGGCAGCCAGATATTTGTGCTGTCACCTGTTTTTGGTGCGTTTGATACCTTCGTCTCTTCATGGGACTGTGGTGTATCCGGTGTGTTCGGTGTTTCTGGAACTTCCGGCTTCTCATTTGTCAGATTAAAGGTAACTTCTACAACCGGTGTACTGTCATCTGCATAAGCAAATGTCACTTCATGCTTGGTTTGATCCAGTGTGTATCCATCCAGTGTCTTTGTTTCCACCAGATAATACTTGATCGCTGTATCATATTTGCCGTTCTTAAATGTGGCAATCTCATACAGCTTACTTTCTGCATGACCGGCAGCATCTGTCTTTAAAGTTTCCAGAACTTTTCCTTTGCTGTCACGGAGTTCAAATTCTACCCCTTTCAGTGGTTCTCCTGACGATTTATCTGTCTTATTGAGAATCACTTTTCCCTTGGCAGTATCATCTTTCATAGCCACTTTCTGGATTTCTCCGGTATCTTTCACCTCAAATGTCACATCGGCTGTCAGAAGATATCCTTTCGGTGCCTGCTCTTCACGTAAGGTGTATTTACCGATTGGCAGTTTTTCAATATAGTGTGCTTCCTCTGTGGAAATCCAGCTCTCTACTACCTGATCATCCTTATCGAGAATTGTCAGTTTCGCACCCGGAATCTCAGTTTCTCCTGTGATATCCGTCTTACTGATCTGCACTTTTGTCACATCATCTTTCATCTCATGCTTCTGAACCTCTGCTGTATTCTCTACTGTGAAAGTAATGCTTTCTGCAGTGACATATCCATCTGCCGGTTTTGTCTCTGTCATGGTGTATTCCTTACCAACAACCAGTTCTTTGATCACATGGGATTCTTCCGTAGAAGTCCATTCATCTACTGTATTGCCATCTGAATCCGTTACTTTCAGGTGTGCACCTGGAAGTTCTTTGCCTGTTGTCAGGTCTGTTTTGGTCAGCTCTACTGTGGTTGGCTGATTTTCAAAAGTAAAGTCGTAGCTTACTTCTGCCTGGTCTTCTCCAGCATATTCAAAGGTAAATTCCTGTACTTCATCTGTTGTAACAAATCCGTCCGGTGCAAAGATCTCTTTCACATAGTATTTTCCGTCTACCGGAAGATCTGCCGTAAAAGTGATCTGTCCTTTTTCATCCGTTACCCGCTGCTCAATCAGACTGTCTTTCTCAAGAAGTACCTCGCCCTTTGCATTTTTGATATTTTCACTGGTATAAAGACCGAAGACACCACCTGCAAGGACACGTTCTGTATCCTTTTCTTTCTTCAGAACCGTAATCTTTACTTTCTGACGGGCATTCTGCCATTTCTCATCATAAGTGATGACTGGTGTGTCCTGATCACGGTAAGAAAGATCAACATATCTCGGCTCTTTGTCCAGCACATAACCATGGGCTGTTTTTACTTCCTTCACATAGTATTTTCCAGCCGGGAGATCTCCCATCTGTGCAATACCATTGGAATCTGTAGTAATGGTTCCCACTTTTTCATCTGCTTTGAAATAATCTTCACTGACACCATCTGCCGCTTTGATATCTTCCGCAGCAAATACATCGAACGTCACATCTGTAAGGCTTCCGGTTACATACTCAAAAAGATGCTCCACGGTACCTTTTACATGATCCAAAAGTGTTACCTTATCCAAAAACTCTCCATTTTTGTTGATGATCAGAAGTCCTGTCGGTACTTCATCTTTCATCTCTACTTTCTGAATCTCGGCGGTATCTTCCAGAGTGAACTTCACATCCGTTGCTTTCAGATATCCATAAGGTGCCATTTCCTCACGAAGAGTGTATTCCTCTCCAACTGTCAGGCGTTTGATCACATGTGGCTGATCTTTTACAGACGTCCACTGATCCACAACATTTCCTTCTTTATCAAGAACGGTGAGTTTTGCCCCATCCAGCTCCACACCTGTTGTTACATCAGATTTCGTGATTTCTACTGTTGTCGGCTGGTTCTTTTTCACAGTTTTCAGTTTTACTGTCTTCACATCCTGTCCCTGGTAAGAAGCATCCAGATTCAGAACTTCATCAGAGGATACAAATCCCGCCGGTGCCTTTAACTCCTTCACATAATACTGTCCAAGTGGCAGATCCAGCGTACATGCCGCAAGACCATCATTATCAGAAGTCATTTCCTGTAAGAGTGTGTCTGCTTTCACGATTGCTTTTCCATCTGCCTTGATATCCGCTTTGTTATAGATACCAAAGACAGCTCCTGCTACGGTTGCACCATTTTCTGCATCCTGTTTTTCTACCTGGATTGCAACTTTCTGTCGGTCATCGCCAACAGTCACTTCCTGTTCGATCACAGGTGTATCCTGATTGGCATAGACAAATGCGACTTCTGATCTGTCATGGTTCAGTACGAATCCTTCCGGTGCAGTCTTTTCTACCACATAGTAAGAACCAAGCGGCAGATTCTCTGCAACTGCTTTTCCGTCTTCTCCAGTCGTTACCGTTGTTACCAGTGCATCTTTTGCATAGATCAGCTGTCTGTTTCCGTTTTCATCTTTCTGATAATCCGGTGTATAGATATTTTCAGCTGCATAGACATTAAATTCCGCACCCTTAAGGTATCTTTCTTCATAAACAAAATCCTTTTTGAATCCGGTCAGCATTTCACCTTTTTTATAGATCGTCAGCTTTCCTTTTACCGGATGGTTCTCGTAATCTACCGTAATAATGGCATCTCCGCTCTCAGAATCCATCTGGTATGCTGTGTTTGCATCCACCGCAATCTCTACATAGTTCTTGTTGATTGTGTACCCTTCCGGTGCGTTGACTTCCTCAATGCGGTAATGTCCGATCTTCAGATTCTTCGGCATGATCAGATATCCCTGGCTGTCCGTAAAATAGGACTTATGGGTTGTTGTCACTGGGTAAGTTGTTACCTGTTCCACATACTTCTTGTTGTCCAGGTCGTACACTTTAAATTCTGTTCCTGCAATCAGGACGGATTTCTTTGTTTCATCGTCTTTTTTCACGATTTTCAGTTTTGCCTTAAACTCTTCATCCAGAAGCACTCGCCAGATCTGTGGCTCATTTGGATGATGCTCTGTGATATTCACTTCAAAATCATCGACTGGCTTGTAGTTGTGCGGTGTTGTTGTCTCACGCACGATATAGCTTCCAAATGGTAATGGAATACTGCAGGCATACCCTTTTTCATCTGTGAAAATCTCAGTTGCTCCTTTTTCTCCACTCACTACTGGTTTTGCAGAATCAAAATCATAACTGCCATCTGCTTTCTTTGTAAGGGAAGATTTCAGATAAACTGTAAATCCAGCTCCGGATAACAGATCTGCATCTGTCTTTCCATTGTTGGCTGCTTTAATAATCTGGAATGGCTGCTTGATGACCTGCTCACTGGAAGTGCACTCTCTTTTCACTTCTGCTGTCATATCTCCTTCATAACTGCACGTAAGATCATGCTCTTCTGTATCTGCCAGGTATCCGGTCGGAGGTGTAATCTCTTTGATATAATATTTGCCAAGATACAAGCCATTTACAGAAGCCTGTCCTTTGTCATCGGTTGTAAGAGAAGCTATCTGTTCTCCTGCTTTATAAATAGTTCCGGTTGCTCCGTCCGGATGCACAATATCTTCACGGGCATACAGACCATAAACTGCACCTTTCAGTGTGGCATCTCCCTGCGGTACTGCTTTTCCTGTTTCTTTATCAACTTTGAATAAATTGATCTTTGCTGTCACACGGTCATTACTGAAGGTATGGGCAAAAGATACGGTTGCTTCTTTATCATTGGTGTAAGAAAACTTGAACGTATACACATCTTCTGTATTTCTTACATAGCCTTCCGGTGCCTGATCTTCTTTTACAAAATAGGAATATCCAATCGGAAGATCCGCTGTGAATTTTGCATTCCCATCTGCTCCAGTAGTTGCTTTCTCAATCAGTGTTCCTTTTTTCACAACAACGGTTCCGTCTGCATTTCTAATATCATCGGATGCATACAGAGCAAAAATACCGCCATTCAGTGGTTTCTTGGTGTCTTTATCCTGTTTTACTACGGAAACATCTGCTTTCTGTCTCTCGTTGTTAAAAGTCACATCTGCAAATACAACTTCTTTATTCTGTCCGGCATAGGTCAGAGTCACTGGCTTTTCTTCGCTGCCGTTATAGAAATTGTCCGGTGCTTTTGCTTCTTTTACCACATAGGTTCCAAGATGCAGGTTTTTCAGTGTGACAGAACCATTCTCACCTGTTGTCAGATTTTCTTTTACCAAGTCACCTTTGCTGTACACTTTTGTGCCATAAGCAGTTACGATATCCGCTCCGGCATACACGTTATATACTGCATTTTTCTGTCTGCGGTTCTCATACTGGAATACGGTTCCACTCTCACTGACTTCTGCACCGATAAGAACCTGACCTTCTTTGTAAATGGTAAGCTCTGCCAGCTGCTCCTTGTTTTCCACGGTCACAGCCGAGGTCTTACTTGCTACCAGTTTCACATTTGTTGCCGTTGCATTTACTACATATCCCTGTGGCGCTGTGATCTCTTTCAGATAAACGGTATCCTGTGTCTTGATGATCGTAACAGAGGATTTTCCATTCTTATCTGTTGCCGGCATCTGAGTGATCAGCTTTGTACATGCCTCATCGCTGTATACACCGAATACTGCACCTGCAAGATTGACATCCGCTGTATCGTCTTTCTTTACGATTTCGATCGTAGCCTGTTCAATCCAAGACACTTTGAAATCAATATATTTTTCATCTGTCACACCTTCACCAAATACCAACGCAAGATCCTGCGTGTCAGATCCGGTGGTGATTTTATAAGCAGAGTAATCTTTTGTAATACTTCCCTTCATTGTAGAAGACCAGCTCTGTGCCACGTCACTCACCTGTGTCAGTGGTGCAGAAAGATAAAACTTTGTTCCTCCGCAAATTTCTACACTTGCACCAGCTTTACTTGTTGTGCCTGTGCTTAGATTATGAAGTTTCACACCAGACGGAAGCTTCATCGTAATTGTCTGTAGCTTATCTGCTTTGAATGTAATATCTTTGGTTCTCTGTGAATTGCCATCCACATAAGCTTTTACATCTCCATCAGAAAATGACATTGCTACATCCGGTATTTCTGGCTGTGAAACACAATAATTATACAATTTCATTGCTAAATTCTTGGCTGTACTATTCGCTCCGGAAAAAGCGTCGCCACTTCCATTAGCATAAGAAGCCGCCAGATGAACAAGAATGAATTTTGCTCCAGCACTAAGATTTCCATAACCATTCTCTTCTGTAAAGAATCCTTCATCTCCTGCTGCCTTGGTTCCGTAATAACATACCTTAGCTAATGTTTTTCCATCTCCGACTTTACTAATCGTGTAATTACCTGTTCCTGGTCCCGGTTTTGATGGCTGTACACAGTAAGCAGTCGCAGATACATTTCCAAACTGAACCGTATACTGATAGTTAAGATAAGAACCATAACCATAATCCGCATAACGATACAGAGTTCCTCTTGTAACAGATACTTTCTGTACACTTCTTGCACTTGTCTTTGCCATAAAAGTGACTGTTTCACCAGCTTCCATGGCGTATAAATCAATTCCTTCCTCTTCCGCCTGCTCCATTGCATCCGATACTGTAAGACCTGTTTCCGAATCCGTTGTATTTTCAGTATCTTCTTCCATATCCGGTAATAGTTCGCTTGCCTGAGAATCAAATTCTTCTATCTCGCTTTCCGTCACTTCCTCTGTTGGAAGCAATTCCGAGTCTGCTTCTGAATTCTCCGTTTCCTCTGTCTGCTGTTCACTGCCAGCTGTTTCTGATTCGGTTACTGCTTCACTCCCTGCAGTTTCTGTCTGCACTTCTGTTTCTTTCTCACGCACAATCAGCTTTCGGCTGATCTGGTACTTCGGATGCTCCTGATTTACCGGTTCCACATAATAGACCGCTTTGTAAGTGTCCGCATGATCTGTCGTAAAATCCTCATTCTTATCATTCTTTGCTTCCTCAAATGTGACTTTAACCTTGTTATCATCCTTGATTTCCAGTCCGGTATAATCTGATTTCACATTAAATACACTGCCTGTTTCGATTTCATAATCTTTGGCAGTCACCACCTCATCTTCATCCAGAAGGTCTTTCACTTCCTCATAAAGTGGAGGTTTCTCCTCTGGCTGGATCTCCGCTGCATATGCCGTCATCGGAGATAGCACTGTACTAAGCATTGTCATGCCTGCCAGCAAGCCAGATACTACTTTTCTAAAATTACCTTTTTTCTTCATGCTAAGGTCCTCTCTTTCATATATTTGTATTAAAACAGACAGTCCTTAGACTGCCTGCAATACACTACTTATCGTTGTGGAAAAATCAGATTGAACTGTACATTTCCCTCTCCGGGATCAACCATCTCCACAGTTGCTTCGTACTGTCTCCCTGTTTTTCTTGATACCAGATCCTTATAATGGATTTTTCCTTTAGACAGGAACTTCTTTGCTGCCGTCTTATCCATCTTTTTTCCCTGACTCGCAAGGAATTTATCATTCTTCCATAAGGTAAAAGTACAGTTCCGGTCAGAACAGTAAAAGTTTACTTTCCCTTCCTGGACATCTGCTCCACATCGGGGACATTTGCCAATGACTTCTCCTTTTGCCTTTCCCTGAAACTGATTTTTCTTTTCTTCTGAAATTCCCTGATACCTGGCAACCAGTTCCTGCATCAGTTCTGTAATCCCATTTAGGAATTCATCTGCTGTCTCTGTATTCTGGGCAATGTGATTCAATGCCATTTCCCACTCTGCGGTCATCTTCGGAGATTTAATCTCATCTGGCAGAACTGTAATCAATACATTACCATCATCTGTCGGCACCAGATTTTTCTTTTCCCTTTTCACAAAACCAGACTGAATCAGTTTTTCAATGATTGCTGCCCTTGTTGCCGGAGTACCAAGTCCTTTCTTTTCTGTATCTTCGGTCAGTTCTTCATTCCCTGCACGTTCCATCGCAGAAAGCAGGGTATCTTCTGTGTACTGTTTCGGTGGCTGTGTGAAATGCTCCGATACCAAAGAATCACAGGGACCGTAATGCTTGCCTGCCCAGATATCCAGCTCCGGCTCTTCTTTCTCAATCTTTACGCCAAAGAACTGTTTCAATTTATTTTCGATCGCCTTGAATCCTTCCTGCTTTGTTTTCTTTGCTGTGAGATAAAACGTATGATAATTGCAGGTGATCTGGCATTTATGGCTTTCATGAATATAAGGATCTGCAGTTGCTGTCAGAACCCTGGCACTGATCAGATACAAAATCTTGCGGTTTCGTTCTTTCAGTTCACCAATATCTGCTTTGGCTACTTCCATGGTTGGGATAATCGCATGGTGATCGGATACTTTCTTTGAATTTAATACCTTACTCACGTCTGGGTGATATTCCAGACCTTCAGCATAAGGCATTTTCCCAAGTAACATCTGAATCAGTGTTTCAGTGCTTTCTCCCATCTCATCTGTCAGATACTGGCTGTCTGTTCTCGGATAAGTGACCAGCTTCTGCTCATACATCTCCTGCACGGCATCCAATGTCTGCTGTGCGGTATAACCAAACATTCTGTTTGCTTCCCTCTGCAGAGTGGTCAAATCATAGAGCTTCGGAGGACGGACCGTTTTTTCTTTCACATCATCCTTTTCCACTTCGCACATACGCTCCATACAGTCCGCAGCCACTCTATCTGCATCTTCTTTTTTCTGAAAATGCTCTGTGACCGCATCCATCTCGTCAAACTTGATATGAGCCATATAATATTTTTCTTTGGTAAATTCCTTGATCTTCTGATTTCGATCCACGATCATGGCAAGTGTTGGTGTCTGTACTCTTCCAACTTTCAGATTCTGGTTATACAGAACGGAAAAAAGACGGCTCGCATTGATTCCCACCAGCCAGTCTGCCTTTGCCCTGCAAAGTGCTGACTGATAGAGACTGTCATAACACGAACCGTCTTTTAATGACGCAAATCCATCTTTAATTGCCTGTTCCTCCATGGAAGAGATCCAGAGCCGCTTCATCGGCTTTTTGCATCCTGCCTGCTCATACACCAGACGGAAGATTAGTTCTCCTTCCCGCCCGGCATCTGTAGCACAGATTACTTCATCTACTTTGGAATCTCGCATCAGTTTTTTCAAGATTCCAAACTGCTTTTTCGTGCCTTCCAATACCCTGTGTTTCCAACATTCCGGCACAATCGGCAGATCTTCATATCTCCATTTTTTATATTTTTCATCGTATTCTGATGCATCACATAATCCAACCAGATGTCCTACGCACCAGGAAACGAGATAACCGTTTCCTTCCACGTAGCCATCTTTTCTTGTTCTGGCTCCAATCACGGAAGCCAGTGCCATCGCAACCGATGGCTTTTCTGCAATCACTAACTTCATTTACTCCTGCTCCTCTTCTTCATCTTCCAGCACAGCATCATCAAAATCCTCGTCTCTCAGGATTTCTGGTTCTATACTTTCTTCCTGCTCATCTGCATCGTCTACTTCCCGCTTTTCAGATTCTGAATCTTCGGATTCATCTTCATCCTCTTCCATCTCATCCTCGTCATCATATTCATGCTTTGGTTTATAGACTTTGAAGTAATATCCTCCTGCCGCAGCTCCTACTGCAACCAGTGCAATCAGAAGATACGTTCCAAATGGACTTTTATCTTCTGGCATCTGGATTTCATCCTCTACCTTATCTTTCTCAGCTGTCTCAGTTGTTTCCGGCTTTTCTTCTTCAGCCTGTTTCTCTGGTTCTGCATAAACAGTATCTACTTCCGGAAGTGTCACGGAATCAGAAAGTGTGAAGTTCATCAGATCTTTCTCGCTGACTTCTGTAAGGAAATACACATTATCCTGAGATTTTGAATTGTCGATGATCAGATAAAAAATCTTACCACTCTTAGTTGAAATGGTATAAAACTCTTTTGTGCCTTCCGTAGCTGTTTTAGTAACAGAATCTGCTGTCTCGCCTTCTTTATTAAGCTGTTCCTCAATACCTGTCACTGTCCGATCATCCACAGTTCCTTTTGCATCTGTTGGCTCAGAAGCTTGTGCATCCTGCGGAAGCGGAGAAGTCGTTGTTTTTTCAGTTCCCGTTGCATCTGCACTGGTCGTAGTTGCCATTGCACCATTGCTGTCACTGGAGGTTTTCTGTTTCTCTGCCTGCTTCTTTGCCCATTCATAATAAGGATTCTGCAACACATACTTTTCAGAAGTATTTCCGGCACCGTCTGTTACCGTAATCTCAATCTGTTTTGTAGTAAAATCTTTCTGTGTTAGTTGCACTCTCAGCATTCCATCCTTCAGATCTGTATAAGTGGTGCCATTAACTGTTACTGCAGTAATCCCGGATACTGTATCATTCCCCTGAATCGTCAGCACACCATCTGTCAGGGAAGCAGAGAGTGTCGGCTTTTCCGTGTCATAACACTTAATAGAACGATTCTGCTCATACACCTTTCCATCACCATCTGTCACACGCACATACACTGTCTGATTTCCTGTGATCGTGATACTTCCGCTTCCAGTTACATCCTGCCAGCTTCCATCTTTTCCTGCTTTTGCTTCAATCTTTGCTATTGAGAAACCTTCCGGCATATGGCTGGCATCTACCGTAACAGCAATGGTTGTTTCTCCCTGTTTCCAGCCATCCGGTTTCTCAATCGTGATTGCAGGCGTGGTATTCTCAGCTGCATAAGCAGTCTGTGTCTGGAGCAAAGGTGTTGTCAGGCAAAGAAATGTCGTTGCTGCAAGCAGACTCTTTTTTACCCTGCTTTTAGTATTTGTTCTCTTCTTCTGTTTCATTTTTTCCAGATTCATCATCGGCTTTTATTTCCTCCTTCTGTATTTCTACCCTGCCGGGCAACTCATTTTTCATTTTCTTTTTAAAAGCTTCCAATTCCGGAATACTCATATCCATTGCACGGATAATTCTTACAATTTCCAGATTTTCTGCTTCTGTTTTTGCAATCTCCGCAGCCTTGAACCGCTTTAAATCTGCTTCATATCTGGCTTTAGATGCTTCCATTTTTTCCTTGGCTTTCTCATAATCTGCCGTTGCTTTTTCAAGACTTTTCATCTCTTCTCCTTTCCGGGCGGCTGTTATACCGCCCTTTTCCTTACCATCGCCCGAATCCATAGAAATGGCTCTGCCAGTATGGAGAGTTGATGGACGTGTACTGAACCGGATGCCCACAATGGATCATCTGACCATTGCCCACATAGATTCCAATATGCGTTACTGGTTCTCCTGCATCGTAGGTTCCGGTAAAGAAGATCAGATCTCCTGGCTGTGCTTCTGACTGGGATACTGGCGTACAAATGTTGTACAGTCCCTGTGCAGTCAGCCTTCCCGTATTTCTTACCCCGGAATGAACCAGACAGTAGCTGACAAATCCGGAACAATCGAATCCACTTGGGGAATATCCGCCCCACACATACGGTGTTCCAAGATATTTTGCAGCCTCTTCCAGTAAACGTTGCGCTGCTTCACTGGTATATTCATTACCACCAAAGCCTGTCCCTTCTCCTGTTTCCAGATAAAAGATCGGGTTTAACCGCTCTCCATTTTTCAAAAGTTCAATGTGAAGATGGCTTCCTGTAGAATTTCCGGTATTTCCTACAAGACCGATCTCATCACCTTTCGTGACGGATGCACCTGCAGATACACTCCGGCTGCTTAAATGTGCATACCGCAGTTCATAGCCTTTACTGTCCTTGATTACAACATAATTGCCATAGCTGTCGTTATAAGCAGAAGTTGTAACCGTTCCGGTCAGCCCTGCCATTACTTTTGTCCCTTCCGGTGCTCCGATATCCATACCATTGTGTAACTGATTTGCTCCTGATATTGGATGAATCCGATATCCATAATAGCTGGTCACACTGGAATACCAGTTAAAATCAACCGGTGTTGCAAACATCTGCAGGTTGCCTTTGGTATCGTTGTAGGCACTGAACAGTTCTTTCTGGAAAAATCCCAACCTGTCCTGACAGATTGACATCAGGTTTCCACTGGTCAATGTTACATTCAGCGTGTCCACATCTCTGATTCTGGTCACTTCGACTTCATTGCTTCCGTTATCATCTGCAAGATAACATTCCCAGGTCTGATGTCCATGTGCAGATGCTGCCGCATGACTGTCATAATAGACATCAAATTGTACACCGTATCTTGCGAAAGCTCCGGTATCTTCTACGGTATATTCGACACCATTCATAACTACCTTTGTTCCCATTGGAACAAACGGATTGGAAGCATCTACCGCTAAGGTATGATTGGCAGTTGGATATGCTCCACTGGCAGTCGGTCCTCCGCTCCAAATACCACAACAGATTGGACAGTTACAATATCCACTGGTCACAACCTGTCCCAAAGATTCTCCAACTCTTACTGTTGCTGTCTCCGTTACAGTCTCATTGACTGCTTCAGTAGTTAAATGATATTGCTCTGCAAACAAGGCGTCCAGCTCCGGCTTGACCTGTTCAAAAGTAAATTCTTCATACTTTGCAGACAGATAACTAATCAGGATAAACGGATCATGCTCAATAGGTCCGATGTTATATCGGTATTCCTCATGTCCTGGTTCTTCAGATTCCATATTGTTGATCCGCTCCTGCAGATTAGCTTCCAGCTGTGTGTAATACAGTTCCGCTTCCCGGATTGCCTGATCCGATGACAGATAACTGGTTCCGGTGTAAGTGATCACATTTTGTAAAAACACTGCAGAGCATGACGTGACATTCGTTATGATCAGAAACATCAATCCGATCAGAACTGCTACACTGATATACACCTTCCGGTTTTCTTTAAAAAAGTTGGTGACTTTGCCGCCAATCTTCTTGATATAATCAATCGTACCTTTTGTAGCTGTTCCTACTGTCTGTTCACTTCGCTTCGCTTTGGCATAATCCCGTTTGATCTGTTGCTTCTGAATCTGTTTTTTCAGTTTCTTCTGTTCCTGACGGGCTGCCGCCTGTGTCTGTTTCTCTTCCTGTCTTTCAAGTCTGCTTCTTTTTCTGAATGCCCTCTGTTTCCTGCGTCTGGCACTTCTCTGTTCCAGCCGGTAAACACCTTCGCCGCTTTCTTCTAACTTATGGGCACCTTCTACCGCCGCATTATCGTCTTCATTTTTGCTGATCTCACGGTGCAATGCTGCGGAAGCTGCACTTCCTGCTTTCTTGACAACAGAAGTTTTTTCTGTTTTCACAGATTCCCCTTCGCCAAACTTCAAGCGGGATTTCTTCTTTCCAGGAGCTTCTCCATCATTTGCCTGATAGACCTGTGCCTTCTTGGAATGCTGCTTTGCTTCCTTCTTCTTTTTTGCTTCCTCATAAGAAAACTTTTTGGCTTTTTCCTTCTGTTTCTGATGTCGGAAATTGACTCCATCCGTATCCATCTGGTTCAATTTCTCCATATCTTTATCATTTTTCACAGAAGCACCAGTTTCCTCATAAGCAAACTTCAAACGCTGTTTTTGTTTTGGCTTTTTGCTACCACCGGTCTGATTTCTCCGGCTGTCTCCTCTGTTTTCTGATAGATCCGCACGTTTTTCTTTCAGTCTCCCTGACTGTCCGGCTTCGGATTTTTCTGCAAGTCTGGATTCTTTTCCGACTTCAGCACGGATTCTTTTTCTATTTTGCTGTTTTCTACTCTGTCCAAGATCCTCACTTTGCTTCTCTGCCCGTATCAGTTCCGGTGCATCTCTGGATTTTTGCACAGAGGGACGAATATTTTTCCCACTCCGTTCAGACTGGCGGGAAGACTTATCCACAAGGCTTACTTCTTTTTCCCCCTGTTTTCCTCCCATCTGCACATCACTGGCACGGTTACTGACACGAACAGAAGATTTATCCGTCAGGTTTTCTTCCACCAGACCATCCTTGGTCATTTTCTGGACTTTCTTATCCCTGACTTTCATTCTCTGTTCTGCCACTGATTACTCCTCCTTCTTCGGATACCCTTTCCCTGCCTGTAATAAACAGAGAATAGCGATGCCAAATACAGCACCGCCACAAAATGTCAATCCATATGAAATTACCTGTAACATTGTTTTACTCCTCCTGTATTACCCTGCTTCGGCTGTTTCCTCCGGGCGGGTTGTCATAATCTTATAAAGGGAATTCTTCGGGAATCTGTCTACAAACGGAATAATCACATTTCCATAGAACAGAAGTCCTTCACCCTCATTACTGTTGGTTACATAAGACAGCTGGGTTGGTGAAATATTCAACTGTTTAGCCAGAATCTGCCTGTCACCGGATGCCTGGTTGAGCATATAGATAAAATCAGAGTTTTCAAAAATATTCTCGATTTCCCTGGAAGCTAAAAGATCCTTAATGTTCTGGGTAATTCCTGTCGGAATACCGCCCCATTTACGGAATCGCTTCCAGATTTCCACGCTGTAGGCTGCTGTCTGTTCTTCTTTTAAGAGAAGATGGAATTCATCCACATAGTAACGGGTGGATTTATGAGCGGAACGGTTGATCGTCACTCGGTTCCATACCTGGTCCTGCACAATCAGCATCCCGATCTTCTTCAGCTGTTTTCCAAGCTCCTTGATATCAAAACATACGATACGGTTGTTGATGTCCACATTTGTGCGATGATTAAATACATTTAGGGAACCTGTAACGTAAATCTCCAATGAAGTTGCCAGACGCTGTGCTTCCGGCTCTTCCTGTTTCCGCAACAGATTATATAAATCCTCCAGTATCGGCATCTTCTCTGGCACCGGATCAGCGAGATATTCCTGATAGACCAGCCGCACACAACGGTCAATGATCGTCTTTTCTACCGGTTCCAGTCCATTCTTTCCACCGACAATCAGTTCACACAGGGACAGAATAAAATCTGCCTTTAAGGACAGCGGATTATCTTCCTCTGAATAATTCAGGTTCAGATCCATCGGATTGATATACTGGTCTGATACCGGTGAAATCCGGATGACCTGTCCGTGCAGTGCCTGCACCAGTGGATAATACTCGGCTTCTGGATCACAAATAATAATATCGTCCTCCGTAATCAGGAAACAGTTCGTAATTTCTCTTTTTGCTGAGAAGGATTTACCGGAACCAGGTGTACCAAGAATCAGTCCATTCGGGTTCTTCAGACGCTTCCGGTCAACCATAATCATGTTGTTGGATAATGCATTCAATCCATAATAAAGAGCTTCCCCTTCCTGGAACAGTTCCTGTGTCGTAAATGGCACAAAGATCGCTGTTGCCGATGTGGTAAGCCCTCTCTGAATCTCAATTCGATTGACTCCCAGTGGAATACAGGACATCAATGCTGCTTCCTGCTGATAGTCCAGCTGTTTTAAGGAACAGTTGTATTTTTGTGCGATACCCTGTACCTGGAAGATATTGTTATCCAGCTTCTGACGCTTCTTTGCGGTATTCATCACCAACACTGTCACAAGAAACATACGCTCATTTCTGGACTGTAAATCTTCCAGCAGATTCTTTGCTTCTTCCCCGTAGGTCACAAGATCCGATGGAAGCACATCCATGTCATACCCGGAACGTACCGCCCGCTTCTGCTCTTCAATCTTCATCTTATCCAAATCTGAAATCTTGCTCTTGATCATCTTGATCGCAGAACTCTGGTCAATGGACTGGATATGAATATTGACATTGATGCTGTCATCCACATCCAGGAAATCTGCAAGCATCCGGTCTGTAAGCTCCGGTGCCAGGATCTGCAGATAACTCACGCTTCCCATGGTCTTTCCCATCAGAAATGTCTGATTCTTGGAAAAGTTAAAGGAAGTTGGTGCAATAAAGTCTTTGGTCTTTAATCCTGTTTCCGGCAGCATCTTGTACTGGAACTTAAATGGTTCAATCCGATCCTGGTTGAACACATGATACAGAATCTCCAGTCGCTCCAGACCATTTAAGGAATGTGCCTGTGCTCCCAGAACTTTAAAGTTGTTCAGGATATCGGCTTCAATCCTTTCAAGCCTTGGTCTTGCCACCTTCAGGCTTTCTGCTTCGATTCCAAAAGTGATATACTTGGTTTTCACCAGACCATTGTTTCCCTTGGAAAGCTGATTTTTCAACATGGTCCGGTACTCCTCACGAATGGCATTGAAGTCATCGTTCTGATCCGGAATATCAATACTTTTCTCAAATTCAGCCACATCCACCTGCTGATTGATAAAGGACAGCTGCACACTGATGGAAGAATCAAAGTAATTTAAAAAATCACAGTAATTCTCAAATATCGTGGTCTTATCCTCATTTAAAGCCAGCTGATAATTGATGTCATAAAACTGAATTGTCTTAGAGAAAAAGGTCTTTGTCACCTGGCAGATACCATCCTGCAGCATCCGAATATACGGAATACTCTGCTGTGCAGTTGTAGGAATGTTTTTCTGTTTCCTACGATCCCGTTCCTGCTTCTTCCTACGCTTTTCCTGTTCTCTTTCTTTTCTGCTTTTTTTGTTTCTTCTTTCCTGACGGTTTCTTTTTTCCGCCAGGGACAGACGCTCCTGCTGAGCCTCCTGCTTTGTCTTTTTTGCCATCCGGCACACCCTCCTTTTTTACAAGGGTGGAAATCTCCTGATAAAAATTTTCTGTCTTATATGGTCTTACCGCTGGACATATAAACTTCTGTCGAATGATATTTGCCACCACTTTTTCAAAGGGAAGCCCGTCTTTTTCATACATCGCCATGAAGAAAAACGGAAGCATGATCGTTACCATCAGAATGGCAGCGATACTGGAACCGATTGGTTTTCTCATGAACAGATAAAACGGAATTCCCACAACTGCGGCAAGTGAAAAGAAAATCAACTGCCGCTTTGTCAGATTTAACGCTACTTTTGTTTTGACCTTGGTAAGGTCTTTTGGTACTGGTACATACGCCATGGTATGCGCTCCTTTCCTGCCCGTTAGTGGGCATTGAATATTGATTTGCTAAGGCTTCCGGTCTTGAATAATGAAAATGCAAGAATCACGGTATAAGCCGCTACTGAAAACATTGCTGCATGAAGGTCACTGGATATGGTCATTGCATTTACTAAAACTGCATAAATTCCCACACAGACCATCATGAAGAATCCCTGAAATGCCAGTGCGAACAAGCCTTTTAAATAGTTGTTTCCGATATTGCCCCATTCCTTATTCGTCATAGTGGCAAACGGAATTGGTGCTATGGAAGTATAAAGGTAAATTTCTATCATCCTGCCGTACAAGATTACCGTAATGATAATTGACAGAATGTGCATGGTAACACTGATCAACATCGTTTCCATGGATAGCAGGAACAAATCCCCCAGTTCCATATCTTCCAGTGCATCCACAATCCTTGTGATTGCTTCCGATGCGTCCACTGCTGTGTTTCCGGAAATTACTCCGGCGGCATTGTTGACCACATGCTGGCCAACGTCAAAGACCGCCATCGTGATATTGAACGTATTTGTCACCAGATAAATAGCTACATACGCTTTGAAGATCCAGAGGAAAATATTGTAAGTCTCAAATTCATGGAAATTGTTTTTCTGTGTTACCATCGTGATCAATTCATAGCACAGGACAAAGGTGATGATCAGTCCCGCAATGGGGACAATCACTGTTTGGGATAAATTCTGAATCAGATTAAAAATCCCTGCATTCCATCCCTGCGGTGTCTGTCCCACCTGCCCGGCTATGGTTCCCACCTGCTCATTGACAGACGTGAACATGTTATCCAAACTTGACTTGATAAGCCCGATCAGGATATCCTTTATCGCTTCCGTAATTCTCTCAATGATGGTGTTCATCTACTACTCCTCTTAAGAGAACAATGTTGCCAGCTGTGGAATCAGGGTAGTTCCCAGCAGCATGATTCCGGCACCAGCCATCAGCTGCTTAATGCCCTGTGATTTTGCACCCGGATTGTCGTTTCCATATCCCTCTAAGAGGTTGATAACGCCCCAAATGCCTAAGCCTGCGCCCAGTGCGATAACAAGGGTCTGTAATACGTCGATAGCAGAGTTAAAAAATTCCATAAAGCTCCTTTCTGCCGCAAATGCGGCTTGCCCCATAAAAGGGCATAAAAAACGGCGGTCAGTTTTGTAACTGCCGCGGTCATAAGTCCCCGCGCTGCCTATGTGTCTGCCGCGCGGCGGTATTCAGTTTTTAAGTATGGGCGTTATGGATTTTCCAGTAGGGGCGCGTATTCTGTAAGTTTTCTGTTTCTTTGTTACTGCGTCAATTCCTCCTTTCGCTGCTGCTCATACAGGGCTTCACACCGCTTTACAAATCGCCGGATAGCTGCCTGTCGCTGTTGCTCCCGTCGCTCAGCAATGAAAATAAGCCCGTTTATGGCTTCTGTGATTTTCTTATCCTGTTTCTTTCGGATACGTCTATTCATGGGCGGTGTCCTCCTGCAAATCTGCTTCGCTGATTTCGTAATAGTCAAAGGGTTCGTCCGGCTTCACAAGGGCGGGTCTGCGCCTTAAATGCTTTTCCATATCAAAGGTATTTTTCTTGTCATAGTCGGACAGGTATTTATAGTTGGGGTGCTTTGTAATATCGTACTTATCAGAGAAGAACGGGCGCACCCCTCTAAGCTGTAAAATACATTTCCCGCCGTCCATGACTGCAATTTCATCTTCCGTCATAAGCTGCTTGCCTAACTTCTGATAGTTCAGCCCATGCGATACCTCGCGCCCCCGGTTCTCGGAAGTGTTGAAGCTGTCAATGGTTTCTTTCCCCAAGATTTCCGACATTTCTTTGAGGGTGGTTTTCTCCTTGCCGCCTAAAAAAAGGGTGGTATCGCAGTTGCCGACTATGGTATCGGCGTTGTCCTTATAGATTGCCTTTAACTGGCTTTGCGACTGTAAGATAATCGACGCGGAGATTTCCCGGCTTCGGATAGTGGCTATGAGCTTTTCAAACTTCGGTATCTGCCCGATATTTGCAAACTCGTCTAACAGACAGCGCACATGGACGGGCAGCCTGCCGCCGTATTCATCATCTGCCTTGTCGCAAAGCAGATTGAAAAGCTGCGTGTAAAGAATACTCACAACAAAGTTAAATGTATCGTCGGTGTCGGAAATGATAACAAACAGGGCGGTCTTGCGGTCGCCTATGGTGTCAAGCTCCATTTCGTCAGTTTCCATAAGGTCGCGCAGCTCCTTAATGTCAAAGGGGGCAAGCCGCGCACCGCAGGAAATGAGGATAGAGCTTCTTGTCTTTCCCGCAGACAGCAGGAATTTTTTATACTGCCGGACGGCAAAGTGTTCCGGGTCTTTTTCCTCCAACCGTTCAAACATGAGGTCAACGGGGGACTGAAATTCCGGGTCGTCCTCGCGGGCTTCCGACGCATTTATCATTTCAAGCAGCGTCGTGAAGTTCTTTTCTTCCTCCGGGGCTTCGTACCAAATGTAGCCGATAAGGGCGCAGTAAAAGAGCCGTTCCGATTTTACCCAAAAATCCTCCCCGGCTTTTTCCCCGTCCCCTTTGGTGTTGGCAATCAAGGTATTTACCAGTTTCAAAATGTCTTTCTCGCTGCGGAGATAGGCAAAAGGATTGTATTTCATGCTTTTTTTGAAGTTAATCGTGTTCAGCACTTTTATCCGGTAGCCGCCCCGCTGTAAGAGCTTCCCGCACTCGACTAAAACCGTTCCTTTCGGGTCGGTTACAACGTATGAGCTGTGCATTTGCATTAAATTCGGCTTTACAAAAAATCTCGTCTTGCCGCTGCCGCTTCCCCCGATAACAAGGATATTTTTATTCCTTGCATACTTCGGCTGCTTCGGGCGGCTGTTCATGGTAAGCCGTTCCGTTTGTGTCAGCAGCACGTTATTCTGAAATACCGGGTCGGTGTAGGGACGTATATCTTCGGCAGTTCCCCAACGGGCAGAGCCGTATTCTACACCTTTGCGGTATTTCTTTGCGTTCTTGCCTTTGACATAGACAATCAGCCGGATAAGCACCGCGCCGAAAATCCCTATCAGTAAATCCATAGGGGCAAGGCTCGGAAGCGGATTTGCAAAAGCCATAGAAAAGCCCTCCCCAAGCGACAGCACCTTGCCGGACAGGTCAGCCCCCGGCGCAAGGCGTACCGCCTGCTCGACTTTATCAAAAAGATACACAAAGAGCAGATAGGGAATGTTGGGAAGCAGCAGCTTTTTCCAGTTGATAGCGTTCATCTTGCAATCCCCCTGTCTTTGTTTTTTACTTTGTCCCGCTGTGCGTTCAGAGCCGCCGCCTTATCTTTCAGAGTGGAAAGCAGCTTGCGGATAGAGGGCTTTTGTTCCTGCGTCAGCTTCTTTGCGGAAAACTCCTTGAAAGCTGCGGTCAGTGCGTCCGCGTCCCGTGCCTTGAAAAACACAAGATAACGGGGCGGGGTTTCGGTGCTGTCTTTCTTTAGGGCAAAATCAATCCCGTATTTTTTCGCCGTACTCTCAAAGGCTTTGATATTGTCCTTTGTGATTTCAATGTTTGAAACGCCCGCGTTCTGCTTCATAAGCTGCTTTAGTGTCTGCTTTCCATGCGGGATTTTCTGTTTGTCATGCTGCTTTTTCATCTGTGCAAGCAGGGCTTTCATAGCCTTTTGGAGCTGCTGCGCGGTCAGTTTCCCGGTCTTGATGTAAAGGGCTATGGTCTTTTCGTTGGTTTCCTCCTGCAATGGGTGTCCTCCTTTCGCTTTCTATGGTGGTATGCCCGCCGTCGGGAAGCGGGGCGGGCATGAAAAAAGAGCGTCCGCTTTCACGCCGCCCTGTTAAATCCGTACCCGCAGCCCGGAAAGGTCTGCCGCCCGAATACCCACAAGATACCAGTTGTCCCCGTACTCCATGCGGGTTGGCTTCCATTTGCCGCGTACAAAAACCTCCATGCAGTCGCCGCAATGCAAGCCCCCGTAATAGTCGTTAAGGTCAAAGCGAATGTCGTAGCGGTCAGCGGTTTCATCAAAAATCAAAGCTCCTGTTTTCTGTGTCATCATAAAATCCTCCTTTGGGTTGGTTTATAGACTTTCGTCCTCGTTGCAGGTGTAGTCGGGTATGCCCTTGCTTCTTGCCGACTGGATAGTGCGCCCGCCGTACATATCGTGGTTGACAAGGGCGGTGTAATAGCTGTCAATGGTGTTTGGGGCGTTGAACAGCACCGCTTTCAGATATTGCTTGATGTTGCGGATTTTGGTGGTGTTCTCACTCATACAAGCAAAGACAAACTCAATATGACTGCTGTTGAGTTTCATAAACTTTGCTTTCACAAGCTCTGCCGGGTAATCGTCCCCGGCGATACGGATAGTCTTTCGGCTGGTGCAGACCGTTTCAAGGATAAGGGACACAATCTCGTCCAAGCGTTCTTTTTCAAAGTCAGTGTGCTTGATGAAATGCTCATACTCGATATTGTCCTTGATAATTTCCTCATATACTCGGTATGCGTCTGTCGCTTCCTTTCGCTTCCGTTCCGGCGGCTGTGCCGCGTCCTCTAAGGGAGAGGGATTTAGGGAACGGAAAGGAATGGAATGGGTACTTGATATATCTGTATTTAATTTTTCTTTTTTTGGTAAGTTAGTCTTTAATAGTTCTTTATTTAATTGCGTTGGATTTTCCAACGTCGGGTTATCCGGTATCGGATTTTCCAATATCGGCTTATCCGCTGTTGGATTTTCCAATGCCGGGGGCTGTGGCTGTTCGTAAATGGTGTACTCGATAGCGGTCATTTTGCCTTTCTCGTCGCGTCCCTGCCGCCTTGTGATATATCCGGCTTTTTCAAGCTCCCATACAGCGGTACGAATAGCGTCGATACTTTCCCGGTTGATAAGGGACAGCCCTGCAAGGGTGTAGTCCCAATCTTCGGGAAGTGAGAGCATTTGCGACAACAAGCCCTTTGCCTTTAAGGAAAGCTCCTTGTTGCGTAAATGGTGGTTGCTCATAACCGTATAACCTTTGTTCTTTTCCACGCGGAAAACTGCCATAGCTTCATCACTCCTTTGGTTGGATTTGTTACGCAGTAGAAACGCGATTTTGAGGGAAAAGGTATCAACCCTTGTCTTTCTCATTTCCGCGCTCTAAGAACCGCATAAATCAAGGCTTTGTTTGCCCTTACTGCGTAACATGAGGGCAAAAAAATAGCGGCGTTCCATGTTTCCCGGTTGGGATAAGGTAACGTCGCTCATGCGAATAATGTTCAATTTTATTTATATCGTGGCAAGGCAATCAATAATTTTGATAGGTAGTAAATAAGTAGTAAATTTTTTCTGTTAGCTTCAAAAAGTCAAGGAATATCAAGGGTTTCCGCGCTCGATTAGTGTACTTCCATGGCAGACAAATAACACACTTATCATTGCTTAAAACTCCTTGAAATGCTGTATTTACGCTGTTCGCAAGCATTTTCTGATAATCTTCAATCCTGTCATTTTCCTGTATATCCCAGCATAAATTCGTATATTTTCTTATCCAAATTTAGTAACTTCTTAGTAATAATCAGCCTAGAAAACAGGCTTTCTAAGAACCTTATAATCAGATTATTTTTAATTCTTTTTTCTATTATTTTATCATACTATGCCAGTTTTGCAATCCTATTCATCTCTTCTTTTGCATCAATTAATCCCAGATGCGTATATACATTTAATGTAACCCCTATATCAGAATGTCCCATTAAATATTGGAGTGCTTTCGGATTCATTCCAGCTTTCGCCATATTAGAACAATATGTATGCCTACATACATGTGGATGTGTCAAGTATAGGACAAAAAAAATTTTATTTTTTTCTGCCGAAAACTATCCGACGCTCCCATCAGGTAGTCCCAGCACCTTTATTATCTTCTGATAAGTCATTCTTGTCCTGCTCAAGTTACCTCTGTTCCGAAAAAATATCGTCAAAATTCCATTCGATTTCAATTTCATCCTGACTATGAACATGGATCACCTTGATAATCTCACGCAGCTTCTCTGTATCGAACTTCTGAATTCCCAA
>NZ_JAAITU010000026.1 GCF_013304385.1 Blautia glucerasea | reverse complement strand
AAATGTAAAACGAATAGTAAGATTAGAAGAGCTGGCTATGGAGTAAGCCATAGCTTTTTTGTGCTTTTTCTAAAAAAAAATTGAAAAAATATAAAAGAAAAACTTCCACTTAAGAAAAAATGGAAGTTTTTCAGTGCCCTTATGCAAACAGGGATTTCAAGTAGTTCTGTCCTGTATGGCTCCAATCCCGGTTTGTCATAGTGGCAAGCGGAATCGGTCCAACGGAAGTTGTCAAATACACCTCGATCATGCGGCCGTAGATGACAAGCATGATACAGATGGAAAGGGCGTTCATGGTAAGTCCCACAAAAAGGGCCTGGAACCACAGCCCGAACAGTTCTCCCGTGCCCAGGGCTTCAAGCTGCGCCTCCATATCCGTGATGACGCTGCTGATATCAATGGAGGTATTTCCGATGATGACGCCTGCGCTGCTGTTCACAACGCTTTGCCCCACATCGAAGATACCCATGACGATATTCCATGTGTTCGTCACAATGAGAACGGCACAGAATGTCTTGAAAATCCACTTGAAGAACATCCAGGTATCTACATCGTGCAGATTGTTTTTCTCTGTCACAAGCTGGATCAGCTCATAACACATTACGAATGTCAGGATAACCCCGGCGATTGGAACGATCACCGTTTCAGAGAGGTTTCGGATCATAGAAAAGACGCCGCTGTTCCATGCCAGCGGCGTCTGTCCCACTTCACCGGCGATCTCGCCTACTTTGGTATTGACCGTATCGAACATGCCCGACAGGTTTCCCGTGATCCCCTCGATGAGCAGCCCTCGGAGCCATTCATCGAGTTTGTCGAGTATGCCGCCCATAAGCGATCACCGCCGGACGATCAACCGAACAGGCCGGAGAGCAGAGGTACAAGGGTGATGCCGATGAGGGCGACACCGCCGCCGGCCATCAACTGTTTTATCCCCAATTAGGTGTAAAACTCTGCTCGATGGCGGGCGGCGGCGTACAAAAAATCTATATGGTATTTTTTAAGAGAACCGTCCCGGCGGGACAGGTCAGGCAGTGACCTGTTCCACCTCCGGGATGGGTTTGAGATTAAAATGAATTTCGATAGAAATGTGTCTTGTTTTATCTTCGTCAATGCGCTCATGCACGACGATTTCTTTGATTAAGCGGTTGAGGGTGGCTGCGTCCAGCTCTGTGATGTTGGCGTATTCCTGAATGGCTTCCACCCATTGTTTTGCGTCATTGGCAAGCTGGACTTCATCGGACAGCCGCTTTCTGCCCTCGGACACTTTTGTTTTAAGCTCCGTCTGCTCGGTCTGTGTCTTTTCCAGCATGGTGTTGAAATTCTGCTCACTGATACGCCCTGCAATCATATCCTCATAAAGCCGCATGACCATTTTGTCCAGAACCTCAATCCGTTCCTCGTCCCTTGTAAGGGAGCGTTCCATTGCTTCCCGCTGTTCCCGCTGCTCGGCTTCACAGGTATTGGTCAGGCGGTCAGCAACCGCTTCCCCGTCCATCAGGGCAGCTCTGGCACATTCCCGGATTTTCCGCAGCACATGGCTGTAAAGGGTGTCATAGTCAATCCGGTGCTGGGTGCAGTGGTTCTTTCCAAAGGCATTGTAGGTCTTGCAGGAGTAAATCCGCTGGGGATGTTTTGCGTTTGTGTAGCGTATCGTCAGCGACTTCCCACACTCGCCGCATTTTATCAGTCCGGCAAACAGGCTGATTTCATTGGTCTGCCCCGGACGCTGGCGGGATTTCAGCTTGTTCTGCACAATATCAAAGCTCATGCGGTCAATCAGCGGTTCGTGCTGTCCCTCAACCACAACCCAGTCCTCCGGTTTCTTTTCCCCAATCGTGCCGATTTTGAAGCGGTAGTCTTTTTTCTGGGAAGCAATCGCCCCGGTGTAGACGGGATTCATCAAAAGGTCTTTGATAACGGAGAAGTCCCACATATACCGCCCGTTTTCCGGGTCTTTCTTTTCCCATTTGGTGCGGGTATTGCGAAGCCCCCGTTCCCGGTTCCACCATGTGGGGCAGGGGATTTTTTCTTCCTCCAGCCGTCTGCGGATATAGTTCGGACCATGACCGTTTAGGGCATATCCGAAAATCAGCCGCACAATCGGGGCGGTTTCCTCGTCAATGAGCAGATGGTTTTTGTCCTCCGGGTCTTTCCGATACCCAAACGGGGCAAGACACCCGGTAAACTGTCCTTTCTGCGCTTTCAGAAGATAAGAGGAATGGACTTTCTTGGAAATATCCTTGCTGTACATCTCGTTCAGGATATTCTTGAACGGGGCAATATCGTTGTTATCCCGCAGGGTGTCGATACCGTCATTCATGGCGATATAGCGGACACCGTTTCTTGGGAAAAAGTCCTCAATCAAATGCCCGGTTTGCAGATAGTTACGCCCCAGTCGGCTGAGGTCTTTCGTGATGACAAGGTTGATCTGCCTGCGCTCAATGGCTCTCAACATTCTCTGTAAATCAGGACGCTCCATGTTAAGACCTGTGAAGCCATCATCCTGATAGACTGCCACAACCTCCCATCCCTGCTTTTCGCAGTATTTTTCCAGCATATCACGCTGGTTTGCGATACTGGCACTTTCGCCTTGCAGGTCATCGTCCTTTGACAGCCTGCAATAGACCGCCGCACGATAGCCCCCGGCAAGTGCCTTTCCGATTGTTCTGTATTCCATTTCGTTCATCATAGCCATTTACCCACACAATCCAGACGGTATCTGGCTCTTTTGAACCTCATCTTCATTATACTTCATATCTTTCTTTTTAGCAAGATATTCTTTTGAATTTGTCCTTCCATATTTCTGGGAAATCAGGCTGACGAACACATCGGTTGCGTCAAGCTCCCCGTCAAACACAGTAGTCACATGAATCTCTGTTTTGTTTTTTGCCATAGGCAGTTATCCTCCATACATGAAAATAGCCAGACAGAGGGTGTCGGCAACGAAGTCCGGCAACGGGCTTCAAAAGACCTTGCAAACAATCTCAATCTGGCGATGGTTACTATTTATACTTTTCTTTTATTTTTCTGTTGTTTTGGTTGTTATAAGGGAGAAAAGCCCGGAAATAAGGGGTTTTCCCCGGCAACCGGCTCGGCAACGGGATAGCAACAGGGGGTGCAACGGGCGGTCATTTTCAGAATGGAAGCTCCATCTGTTCTGTGACCTCCACAAAACCATCCATCGTTTTTTCAGACGGGTTGCCGGAGTCCGTTGCCGGGTTTTCACGCTCCCAGCCCTTTTGTCTGCCATATTCCGCAAACATTCTTGGATTGGAAAAGTAGTTCCACCCGGTAATGCACTGGTTCATTATCTCGTTGATTTCCCGGATTTCCCATTGCTTCGGCTCGTCAAAGGTGTGATTTAAGGCTTCCTTGTAGAGCTGCTTGGAACAGACCGTTTCCCCGGTGTACTTATCAAGGTAAGCCTGTATCATCCCGGCTTTGGTGTCCTCCGGCATAAAATCCCGCTGGTGTTCTTTGAGATACCGCTGCATGGCTGGGCTGAATGACAGCTTGTACCTGCCGCTTCGGTAAATCTCCATTGCTTCCGCCCACATCTGGCTGATATAGGCTCTGGAAGCGGCTTCGTCCTCCAAAATGTGAACCTCGGCTTGCTCCGGGTACACCATGACCGGGATAAATCGGCGGTTGCCGGAACGGTCAAGGGGGAGAAAGTCAAGGGCGTTGGAAGTACCGCCGAACACGCACTGACGGGGACGGTCTGCCGGGTGGGTTTCATAGGGTATCTTATAAACCTCTTTCTGTCGGCTTAGAAAAGACTTGATTTCCTCAATGCTCTTGGCATTGGCGGTTGCCATCATTTCCGACATTTCAATTATCCAGTGACCTTGCAGCTTGCGGTACACGTTATCATCGTCCAGCTTCCGCAAATCATCGGAAAACCACTCGTCCCGGACTGCCAGCAGACGGAAGAAGGTGGACTTGCCAGCCCCCTGACCGCCTACCAGACACAGCATGATTTCAAACTTGCTTCCGGGCTTAAATGCCCTTGTA
Organism: Blautia glucerasea; assembly: GCF_013304385.1. GTDB lineage: Bacteria > Bacillota > Clostridia > Lachnospirales > Lachnospiraceae > Blautia_A > Blautia_A ammoniilytica. Next base: position 50,338 of record NZ_JAAITU010000026.1, on the reverse strand, counting down.
ATCGCCCCCAAAAGAAACAGCTTTAGGGCTTCATAGGTGTAATCGTCCACATCCGCCCCCAGAAAGTGCCGCAGACAGAAGCGGATGCGCTCCGTCCCGTCCCATGCAAGGCTGTTCAGAAAATCCCGGATGGGGTGGTACTTATTCTCATTCGCCACAATCCCGATGGCGGTTTCAATCTTTTTCTCACTGGTCAGCCCGTAGGTTTCCTCCAGATAGAGAAGCAGATACTTCATGTCTGTATCGGTCAGGGCTGTGCTTTCTCTGTGAAAACCGATGGGCTTTATGATGTCCTTTCGGTCGGTCAGGATGTTATAGGCGATTGCCCCGGCAAGCACCGGGTCACGCTGGAATACGGTCAGGCAGTTCCGTATGCTCTGGCGGACACCGCCTTTCTCGGTGGTTTCCAGAGTTGCCTTTACTTCCTCAACGCTCTGGGGCGGCTGCATGGCGTTCATGGTGTTTTTTAGTTCTTGCTGCGTCTGCGGCGGCAAGCTCTGCCATTCGCTGTTCAAGCTGTATCACATCCTTTCCATGTTCCGTAATCAGTGAAGCGATTTCCTCCGTATCCCCAAACAGCAGCACATCCAGCAGATATTCCACATGGGCTTGCTTCTGCAAGGCTTCCACGAACCGGGGATGAAACGCTTCCTCCGGGGAGTGCGGGGCATAGTCGGTTTTCCATACCCGTAAGAGGTGTAGATAATCGGCAAGGACACGGAAGCAATGTGCCTTTGCTTCCCGGAACTGTTCTTCCGGGGATTTCTGCCGGGGCTTGGGCTTCCTTGCCCTGCCCGGTGGCTTCCAGTCCTCATAGGCAAGCCCGAAGTCACTCGCCAACTGTGCGGCGGCTTCCTTTTTCCCCAGCCCGTACAGGGCAGCTACAAAATCAATCACATCCCCATCTGCACCACATCCGAAGCAGTGGAAACGCTTGTCCAGCTTCATGCTGGGGGTCTTATCGTTGTGGAACGGGCAGCAAGCCATCCCGTTTCTGTTTACCCGGATTCCGTAATGCTCCGCAGCCTGTCTTGTCGTAACGGACTGCTTCACAGCTTCAAATACATTCAAATCAATTCCTCCTTGTAAAAAAGAAAAGGCACTTATCATTCTCAATCTGAAAATGGCAAGTGCCTGTTAAAGTTCCATATCCTGTTGTTTGTGTTTCGTCTGCGCCGGGGCGTTTTTCTGTGCTCTCTTCTCGTCAGCCTTATCCTGCAAGACTTCTTTGAGGGGCTGCTTCTTGGGCGGCTCTTTGCTTTCCTCTGTGCCGGGTGTGGCTTTCCGTACCCAGTAGCGGATGTCCCACAGCTTCTTCAAATCTTCCTGCACCTCGGTCAACGGTACTTTCAAGTCTGCGATTTCGTCCACAAGCTTCGCCTGTTCCTGCAAAAGCTCCTTTTTCGTGCTGTCCTTATCGTCCGGGTGCTTGGCAAGGTAGGCACTGGCTTTCTCAAACCGGGCAACCTCCGGGTGTTCCAGCTTGAATTTTTCCTTAGTTTTCTTGAAAAATATCTTCTGGTATTTCTCATAAACGGGCTTACATTCCTTACAGTCCGTCCGGGCGGCAAGGATAGCGTCAATCACGTTGCTGCGGGTTTCCTTTGGCTTCATCTGCTTTCGGTAGTCGGCGGCAGATTTCCCGGACGTTTCTATAAAGTTTTCCAAATCCTCCACGGTGGAAAGTCCCTTTCTCTGGAGATAGGACAGGGCTTCGCTGACTGCCTTTAAGTCTTTGGAAGTCCCCCGGCTTTGTCCCGCCCGTGTCCAGCTGCTCCGTTCTGCCTTTCGTATCTCCATATACTTCATCAGCAGATTGGGAAGAAAGACCGCTTCCTCCGCAGCTTTTTGGGCAAGCAGTTCATTCCGCTTTTCGCTAAGCTCCGCAATCCAGCCTTTGAGATTTTTAATAAGCTGCCGGATGGACTTCATCAAACTATTGGCGGCTTTGATTTCTCGGTTCAGGTTGCCGATGTTCGTCTGAATCCCACGCTTTTCCATCTGCCGGACAGCAGCCCCTTCATGGACGGTAGGGATAATATCAAGCCCCTGTCTTTCGTAAGAACGGAGATCTACTCGTTCCGGGCGGTTGTTGGCTTCCAGATAGCGGTTTTGGATGACCTCCCATTCATGCCGCCAGATTTCGCCATATTTGCGGTCGTTCCAGTCAACCGTATCTTCCTTGTGGCTTTTCCACCTGCCGGACGGGAGCTTGATTCGTTCCCCGTTCTTATCAAGTTCATAGACCTTGCGGCTCTTGGGAAGCCATTTCCCACGCTCATCCATTGCCCGCATGGTCAGCATGACATGGGCGTGTGGGTTTCCGTCCCCTTTGTCATGGATGGCAAAATCCACGCACATTCCTTTGGAAACAAACTGCTGGCGGCAGAAATCCCGTACAAGGGCGGCGTACTGGTCGGGCGGTATCTCTCTGGGAATGGAAAGCACCCACCGCCTTGCAAGCTGGGAGTTCCATTGCTTCTCAACAGCTTCGGCAGCGTTCCAGAGGGTGTTGCGGTCTGTGTACTCCAGGGGAGCGTTTGCCGGGAGCAGGATTTCATTGTGGACGATACCACGCTTTTCCGGGTAGTGTTTTACTTCCTGGTCATATTCACAGAACAGCTTTTCGCCGCTCTGGTAAGCAGCGGCGGCAACCGCAGACTGGCGGTGGCTGCGCTGCACAATAGAGATTTCGTTGTGTGGACAGGGCATTTTGTGTTCCTCCTTTCCGTTTTTGGACATAGAAAAAGCAGGATACCTTTTCAGATTTCCTGCTTGTTGTGCCGCTGGGGGCGGCGGGTATTTAGTAATACATTTACATAGTTTTGTGCAAGTACCAAAGTCGCACAATAAATACAATTTGTCCAATAGCATAAGCCCCAATAATAGTGAAACATGGGACTACTGTCATATATCCGGTGAAAATCAAAGCAAAAATAGAAACAGCAATCGTAACATTCATTACCTTGAAGCCACTTGCCATAGCAGCATTACTAAGCGAAATATTTCTCTCGTCATTTTCCTCTATTTCCATTTCTTTGGTTTTCTTAACGAACAAGTCGCACACACCAGATACAATCAGCAAAATTCCAATGAGAGATGTACCTACTACTATTAAGTCGGGACGTGGCACAGGTATTATTTCATGTACTCCCAAACCGTATGTTAGCAATCCTCCCAGTAGAATAATCATTCCTGTAACTGTCATTAAAATCAACAACCTTTTTTTCATAATCAATCCTCCTCGTAAATAAAAATTTCTTCAATACTCATGTTGAAATATCTGGCAATCTTAAATGCCAACTGAATAGATGGGTTATAGCGTCCGTTTTCCAAAGAGCCGATGGTCTGTCGTGATACTTCCAATGCATTTGCTAAATCTTCTTGCTTTATGCCTCGTTGCTTTCGTAATTCTTCCAGGCGATTTTTCATGTCATCCTCCTCTCTTATGGAAAGTTAACTTTCCATGCTTCCATTATATCACATAGTTCTTTTATGTCAAGTTAGCTTTCCATTTGCATTATATTTTATGAAACTTATCGGCTGGGAACAGCTTGCAACGCAAGGTGTCCCCAGATGGCAAGTCCACAAAAGGGTAGCTGGCGGCAGCCAGCGCAGGGGAAGCGTAGCGTCCCCTGTATGATTTGGAGCAGACCTTGACTGCGGAAAATCACAGCCCTCCGGCAAGGAGCCTTCGGAGAACGCAATGCACCAACCTCTGGGTGGTGTATAATTGCGCCCTTAGTAAACTAAGGGGTTTCCGGCTTCTCCCGTTCCAGCAGTTTTTTCAATAGTTCCTGCGTGTCCTGCCTGTGAAAAATGAGTTTCAACAACAGCATGACATCATCATCTGTCAGGCGTTCCGGCTCTTGCAGAAAACTTTCCAGCATACCGCCACGGGTACAGAGCCGGTGCGTTCGTTCCTTTCGGGTAAGCTGCTTTAACTGGTACTGCAATGCCTTTTCATCATTGATGGCTTTCCGCAGTTTCTTTTCGCTTTTCTCCAGCTCCCAGTTGAGTTTTTCCAGCTTTGAGGTCTCAGGCAAGGGCAGCGTCCTCCTTTCCCGGTATCAGCACATAAATCCGGTTTGGTTCTCCCACGCCCTGACGCACCCGCATGATAAGCCCAGCGGTTTCCAGTTCATTCAGAGAACGCTTGACCGTCATGGAGTTGCGGGACAGGACTGTAGCAATGGCTGTGACAGGGAAGCAGACAAACAGGATTCCGTTTTCGTCCTCCTGCCCTTTGGATAGCATAGCGTCCAGCATCCGGCAGTACATGACCTTTGCGGTGCTGCTGACTGGAAATCCTGTCAACGCTATGGGAAATGGCATACACGGCGGCAATGGTGTGTCTATCGTCATAAATTCAAAATTCATTCGGTGTGTTCCTCCTTTTTCTTTGCTCGTTTGGATAAATAACGGGGGCAGTCAACCACAACCGCCCGGAAGCTCTGCCTGCACCCATGCTGGCATTTCCGGCATAATTCGTTGTAAGTGACACGCCCCCGGTCATTGAGGTAAAAGGAAAGCTCATGCTTCCTCTTTTTGCTCATTCTCGGCATATTGCGCTTCCTCCCATTTTTGTGTATGGTTTCGGGGCGATTTTCGGCAAAATTACGGTCATAGAGCCGCTTAAAATCTCCCGAAGTATCAGCGATAGGGTAGACTATCCCCCTATCAGATTGTCGTGTTTCGGTATCATTTCGGTGTCAGTTCGCCAGTTCTCCCCGGTGTCGTTCCTCCCCTGAATCTCACAGCGGCGTATCGCTCCCTTTGGTACGCTCGTTTCGGTCAGGGTTCCTCCATATCCCTGCCAAAAGTCATGGCGCTACATCGCCGGGGAAGCATATCCCACACAGGCTGGTCATTCGATTGGAATAATCCATCGATGAACTACCTGTATCATAGAACATTTTTGTGCCCTGTGCCGTATATCCACAAAGTAGGAATCAGGGGGAAAATCAGAAATTTCCACGATTGCGGAAAGTGTGATATAATCCAGTTAAACGGCAGAAATAAAACCACCGGAAAGGAGCGTGCGCCCATGAAAGTTGCAACAAGCATACAGGAACGCCTTTGGGAACTCCGCAAAGACAAAGGCTTAAATCTGGAAGAACTATCAAAGCTGACGGGCATTTCTAAATCAGCCCTTGGCAGTTATGAAAAAGAGGATTATAAGGAAATCAATCATGGCAACCTTATCACGCTGGCAGACTTCTATGGGGTTTCCGTCGATTATCTGCTGTGCCGGACAGAGAACAGGGAGCAGATCAACACGCCACTGACGGAGCTGCATTTGAACGATGAGATGGTGGCACTGCTGAAAAGCGGTCGGATTAACAACCGTCTGCTCTGCGAACTTGCCACCCATAAGGACTTTATCAAGTTTCTTGCGGACATTGAGATTTATGTGGACGGGATTGCCACCATGCAAATCCAAAATCTCAACTCCCTTGTTGATACCGTCCGGCATGAAATTATTGAACGGTATCGCCCCGGCGAAGATGACCCGCATTTGAAGGTGCTGCAAGCCGCACATATCAGTGATGATGAGTATTTCAGTCACATGGTTCTGGATGACCTCAACCTGATTATCCGGGATATTCGGGAATTCCACAAAAAGGACAGCGAGAGTGCGCCCCAAACTACCGTTGCCGATGAACTGAAAGAAAATCTGGAAGCGGTCGAAAATTTCAAGGGCAGTCGAGATGAAAAACTGGTTATCCTTTACTGCAAGCAGCTTGGTATCAACTATAAAAACCTGTCAGAAGAAGAATTTCGCTGGTTCATTCGTATTCTCAAAAAATCAAAGAAAATGGGAACGCCTATCAGCCAGAGGAAAAAACGGTAAAGGAAAACCGCTGTTGCATGGTTTGTTGGATTCCATGTAGCAGCGGTTTGTGCTGTGGTTATTATTTCATTCGTTTTCTTAATATTCGGCGATAATTTGTTTCTCCCTTTGGTGCGTCCTGTATAATTTCCAACACACCATCTTCAAGCATTTTATCAATGCGATTGGAAATCCATACATCACTAATTCCAAGTTGATATTTTCCTAAAACATTACCTATGACAATAGCCATTTTGAATTGCTCTGGCTGTTCCGCAATTTCACGAAGAATGAAACTATCATATATATCTTCTGAAACGCTTTGCAATTTACCATTTAACATTGCACGCAAAGGTGCATTTTCATTTTGAAGTTGATTCCATTTCATAGTACAAGCTGAAAGAAATACAGGATTAGCTTTCTCTTGTAGAGTTATATAGTTTCCCCATTCGCCAGGAGACACCTCGCCCCATGCTATTTTGGATGTCATAGTATTTTCTTTTCCATATTCCCATGTAGGTAACTTAACCAAATAAATTGTTGTCTGGCAGTTTAATGGTTGAAGTTGTTTCATAAGCCAATACATACCACAAAGCTCATCTGGATTATAGCTATACCAAATGCGAATTTCTTCCCCAGCTACATATCGTTCAATCACTGAGGTCAATGTAGTTTTAATTTTCTGTATTTTTTCTTCAACCTGATAATCTAAATCCTCTACAAAGCAGACAGACAGCATTTTCTTGAAAATATTTTTCCGCTGTTCGCCAATTCCATTATCAGAAATATCTCCCACACTAAGAACCATATCAAAACAATAAACATCACTGCTCTTGCCTCCCAATGGAATAGCATTCTCCCAAGCAATGCGTTCTTGTTCCTGTGCTTGAAGCTGTGCCTTTTTCATTTCATCTGAAGATGGAACACTCCCGTCTTCGTGCCTCATAAATATTGAAACAGCACTTCCTCTATACTTTCCCTTGCCGTAAGTTTGGGCAATTTTCAAACTTCCACAGGCACTTTCACCAAATACAATTTCAATCATCTTATATACCTCCGATTTAATTGCTCCCGTTATGAATAAATCATCTCATACAAAACAATTTCTTCTGCCCTGTTGTGAATGTTATTGCAACGCTGCACCCATTCCATTTGTCGGGTACACTTCAATTCCTCTGTCACGCCCTCGGTAGCTTTCATCTGCTCCATGATAGTGTCTAACCGTTTTTGTGCCTGTTCATTCAGGTCTGCAAGATATGTCAACAATTCTCCGGTCAGTATCAATGTATTCAATCTGGCTGGGTGGACTTCTCTTAAATATTCCCGGTGCATTCGTCCGTACTTTCCGATAGGGCGGTGTTCCTCCGGCAGTTTCAAGCCTGGAATGTAGTAATCTCCGACAAGGATATAATCAATTCCGTTTTCCGTTATTCTTGGTTTCAATTCGCTCATGTTCCTTACCTCCTGTGGAAGCAGGCTCGTCTGGTACTAACTCAATCACATCAGTAATCTCACAATTCAGAGTTTCACAGATACGGGCTAATGTATCCATGCTGATGTGCTTTCCCTCTTTGCTCATGTTGGCAATCATATTTGTTGTCATACCAGCAGCAAGCCTTAAATCCTCTTTTCTCATATCACGCTCTAACAGTGTGTGCCAGAGTGGTTTATAGCTGATGTGCATATTGTTTTCCTGCCTTTCTATCCATACCACCGGGGCGGTTGCCCCGGCAGGAACTTTTCTCTTATTATAACACCAATCTTGTGAAATCACAATTTATTCTTGTAGCCTGCCGCTGATACCGTCTGGATTGTGCATTCCCTTTCTTTTTGTTCCCTTTAATTAGCCATGAACTGTTTCATACCCTGGCTTTTGGAAGCAGGGTTGTCCTGGCCGTAACCTTCCAGAAGGTTGATAACGCCCCAGATACCAAGACCTGCGCCCAGGGCCACTACGAGAGTCTGCAAAACACCAACTGCACTGTTGAAAAATTCCATAAAATAATCCTCCTAAAAAATGTTTTTGATTTTGGGTTAAATTGTTGCGTCAATCTCGTACACATCGAAGGTGTCCGTGGGTTTTACCACGGCACGCTGCTTCTTCATGTACCGTTCCATGTCAAAGACATTTTTAGGGTCGGCGTCGGCCGTGTATCTGTAATTCGGATGCCGGGTGAGGTCGTACTTGTCCGAAAGAAACGGGCGCACGCCCCGCAGCATGAAGATACACTTGCCGCCGTCCATCACTGCCAATTCGTCCTGGGTCATCAACTCCTTTCCTAATTTCTGATAACTGAGGCCATGGGAAACCTGGCTGCCCCGGTTTTCAGACTGGTTATAGAGATCAATGGTCTCTTTCCCCAGCAGCTCCGAAATTTCCTTGAGGGTGGATTTCTCCTTGCCTCCCAAAAACAAGGTGCTGTCACAGTTACCGACGATGGTATCTGCCGCGTCCTTGTAGATGGTCTTTAACTGGCTCTGCGACTGCAAAATAATAGAAGCCGATATTTCACGGCTTCGGATGGTGGCGATCAGCTTATCGAAGTTCGGTATCTGGCCGATGTTGGCAAACTCGTCCAGAATCAGACGGACATGGACGGGCAGCCGCCCACCGTAGAAGTCATCCGCCTTGTCGCAGAGCAGATTGAAAAGCTGACTATACATGAGGGCGGCCACGAAATTGAAAGTGCTGTCCGTATCTGACAGGATCACAAACAGCGCCGTCTTTTGGTCGCCCAGGGTATCCAGTTCCAGCTCGTCATATTCCATCAGGTCCCGCAGCTCCTTGATATCGAAGGGAGCAAGCCGGGCACCGCAGGAAATGAGGATGGATTTTAAGGTTTTGCCCGCCGCCATCTTGAATTTGCGGTACTGCTTGACGGCAAAGTGGTCCGGCTCCCGTTCCTCCAACTGAGAAAAGAGCAGGTCCACCGGGCTTTGATAAGTTTCGTCATCCTCTCTGGCTTCACTGGCATTGATAAGGTCCAGAAGTGTGATGAAGTTCTTTTCTTCCTCCGTGGCCTCATACCAGATGTAGCCGATCAGTGCGGAATAATAGAGGCGTTCTGCTTTGACCCAGAAATCTTCCGAAGATTTTTCGCCTTCGCCCTTCGTGTTCATAATCAGGGCGTTCACCAGCTTTAAGATATCTTTCTCTGATCGGATGTCGGGTAAGAGACTGGCATTACTGCCAGTCCCTCCCCTAAGAACCGTACGTGACAGTTTCCCGTCATACGGCTCAAGCCTATCGTAAGGCCTCGTGTAAAACGAAACCCGGCTCAAATCAAGTAGTCTGGCTCATGCAGATTTCGATGACACCAGGGATGTACCATAATAGCAGGCCACTTCCTGTTGTTTTCGGTGTTAAAATGCGTCTTGAATCCTGTTTCGAATGTAATTCTTTCTCCACATACAGGGCAGCACCGTTTCTGGTTGTTCCAGATTTTAACGAGTTTTTCCCGTCCTTTGGTACTGTTCAGCATTCTTTCTCCGTCACGTTCCTCATAATATCCCGTCCACTTTTCATCGAACGGATTGGCTTCTGCGGCGATTTTCCTGAATCGGATGATTTTGGTATTTGCCGCGTATTCCAGCTTAAGGTATTTTTCATCGAAATCCTTACCGCGAAAGGCAGGTTCTGCCGCAAATGTCCACGTCCGGTTGTCAATGTGGTGCCAGTATTTATTAGCAATCCATCTCTTGCCTTTTCGTTTGTGTCTGCGGCAAGCCCACCTCCATAGGCACTCGAAAATCCTGTGGTCAACCAATCCAAAAATATCCGCAGAAACTACATAGCGATGGTAGTTGACCCAACCGCGAATGACAGGATTTAGCTTGCAAATGAGCAAGTCCTGTGTAGCGGTTTTGTTCTCCTTAACGATAGTGCGCACTTTTTTGAGGAAGGATTTTATCGCATTCTTTGATGGCTTGATGAGCAATTTTCCGTTGTATTTCCGAACGTTCTGCCCAAGAAAATCAAAGCCGTCACTGATGTGCGTAATCACCGTTTTTTCCTCGGAGAGTTGCAGGCCGCGTTCCACCAGAAAGTCCTTGATGAGCGGCATAACCTCGTTACGTAGAGTTTCCGGGCTTTTTCCGGTAACGATAAAGTCGTCGGCATATCGCACGAAGTTAATCTGGTCGTAAACAGTTTTACCTGCCACCATCCGTCTCATTGGGAATCTCTCTTTCAGAATGCGCTCTAGTCCGTCTAAGGTCATGTTCATCAAAACTGGCGATATTGTGCCGCCCTGTGGAGTTCCTTCCTCTGTTGGAAAGAGCTTTTGGGTCTCCACAAAACCGCATTTCAGCCATTTCCCGAGCATTTCCTTATCCATTGGAATGTTTTCCAACAGCCAGTTATGGCTGATGTGGTCGAAGCACCCTTTAATATCTCCTTCCAAAATCCATTGTGGAGAACCGGCTCTGCATAAATCGTTGAAGCATTGCCCGATGGCATCGTGTGTGCTTCTTCCAATTCTAAAGCCGTAGGAGTTTGGGTCTGCCAGAGTTTCCGCCAATGGTTCCAATGCAGACTTATATAACGTCTGCATGGCACGGTCTGTCATCGTTGGAATACTCAGGGGACGCATTTTCCCGTTTTTCTTCGGGATATACACCCGTCTGAGAGGTTGAGGCTTATAGCCCCGGCGCTTGAGTTTATCAATCGCCTCGAATTTGCCTTTTGGCGTTTTCCATAATTCATGGTCTACACCAGCGGTATTTTTGCCTTTATTACTTGTCACACGCTTCACTGCCAATGCTTTGGCATAGAAAGAATGTGTCAACAGCCATTGCAGGGATTTCACCTTGTTATAATGACCGTCTTTTTGAGCCTTTACGATACGCATTTGCAGCTTTTTAACATAGGCCTCCGCTTTCTTCCAATCAATGGATTCCCAGCTTTGTGCCTTGTCAGCAGGCGCACACAGTTTTCTGTTCATTTGCGATTCCTCCTTTCAAAAGTTCTGTAAATTCTCTCGTAAAGATAGACCTGCTGGAAGTTGGCCCGCTTTCGCGTGAGATACTATTTCAATCCCTATCCGTCCTCATTACAAGGTCGGCATTCGCTTTTTCCAGCGTTCCTTACCCGCGTTTCTATCGGCTTTCCTTGCGGTCAGCTTTCCGAGTATACGGAGAGAGCGCGGGCTTACCACGTTTCACGTAATCAACCGTGTAGGTTAGGTGCCGCCTATCCGCCGGCAGTCCTGTTTGTCCATGTGTTCCCAGCTTACAGGGGAACATCCGACTGCACACCTTTTGGTTCAGGCTTATCAGCAACTTTAGCCTGGTTCCCACTAACGACGTTTAACAGCGATTCACTTACATTCACCATACTACACAAGCCAAGCTCCCCAGCCGGATGTTGCTTCCAGCTTTTCGCCTCTGCCTCGCGGTTTCGGCTTGACCCTTTCGGGAGGGCTACCTTTTCTCGTCATGCTGCCTCACGACCGTTGCCAGCCGCTTCGGTAACGATAGGCTACTGCTAATGGAATAACAGGTTCGGTCAGTGCCGAACAGTTTAATTACGCGACCTCGTGTCGCGCATAAGCCAGCGGATTGTATTTCATGGATTTTCGGAAGTTTATCAGGTTGAGGCACTTGATACGGTATTTCTTCCGTTCCAGGAAAGCGCCGATCTCCGGCAGCAAGGTTCCTTTCGGATCAGTGCAGACATAGGACGAATGAGCTTGCAGCAGCGACGGCTTACAGAAGAACCGCGTCTTGCCGCTGCCGGAACCGCCGATCACCAGAATGTTTTTATTTCTGGCATATTTCGGCTGCTTTGGGCGGCTCGCCATCGTGATTCGCTCCGTCTGCGTCATGGGGATGTTCTGGAAAAAGTCCTTGTCCATGTAGGGAGCGATATCTGCCGCCGTACCCCAACGAGCAGAACCATACTCGATTCCGTGGCGGTATTTCTTAGCGTTTTTGCCTTTCAGGTAGACCGCCATGCGAAGGACCACCGCACCGGCTATGCCGATCAGCAGGTCCGTGGGATGGAAACTGAGCCACGGTGAGGAAAATGCTGCCGTGAAGCCGTCCCCGATAGAAAGCAGCTTGCCGGAGAGGTTAGCACCGGGCGCAAGCCGGAAAGCCTGTGCCAGCTTATCGAAGGGATACACGAACAGAAGATACGGAAGGTTCAGCAAAATCAGTTTTTTCATATTCATCTCTGCACGCTCCGATCTTTGACCTTTACTTTCTCCCGGTCAATGGTGCGGTGTTCCGTTTTCTCCGCCGCCTGTTCCTTCGCCTGGGTCAGCCGCTCCCGGATGGATGGCTTTTCCTCACGGCTCATTTTCCGGCTGGCAAACTCCTGAAACGCCGCTGTGATGGCGTCTGCGTCCCGGCTTTTGAAAAAGACCAGGTAACGGGGCTGCTCTGCGGAGGTGTCTTTCTTCAAGGCAAAATCCACATGGTATTTCTTCGCTACACGGGAGAAAGCCTTGATATTCTTGTCACTGATCTCGATATTGGCAAGACCGGCGTTCTGGCTGGCAAGCTGTTTAAGGCTCTGCCTGCCGCGGTAGATTTTGGGCTTCTGGCTTTTCTGGATTTCCTCCAGGAATTTTTTGACGGCCTTTTCAAAGACCTGCTCGCTTAGCTTGGCTCCGTCAACAATGAGCGTTACAGCGCCCCGCGTTACTTCCTCCTGCATTTAGCCTCGCCCCCTTTGCCCGTCCCCGTACATATCGTGCTGCACCAGGGAAGAATAGTAGCTGTTGATGGTGGTCGGGGCGTTATACAGCGCCGCCAGAAGGTATTTCTTGATATTGCGGACATAGGTGGTGTTGTCCTTCATACAGTCCATGACATACTGAACATGGGAGCTGTCCAGCTTCATAAACCGGGACTTTACCACCTCCGCCGGATAATCGTCTCCGGCAATGCGGATGACTTTGCGGGCAGAACATACGGTATCCACGATCAGTTCCGTGATCTCGTCCAGCATCTCATGGTCAACGCGGTCGCTGTTCTTCCAGAAGTCGTACTCGATATTCTCCAAAATCAGTTCCCGATAGCTTTCTCTGGCTCCCATCCGATCCATTCCCATCCTTGCCCCTGCGGGGGTAGGGGGATTTGATTGGATAGGATTTGATATCTCCGTACTTGATAAATCAGTTCTTGATGGATCGTTACTTGATCTATCTTTATTTAATTGGGCGGGTTCTTCCTGAACAGGCGTGACCAATGTTGGGTTTGCCTGTACGGGATTTTCCCGTATAGGTTTTTCCTGTGCAGGTGTTGGCTCTTTAGGCTGCTCCAGAATGGTGTACTCGATCGAACCAAGCTGACCGTTTGCGCCTCTCACGCGCTCACGGATCAGATAGCCGTGTTCCTCCAACTCTCGGATGCCGCCGCTGATACTGTCGATGCCGTCCTTGCAGATACGGGCAAGCCCCTTCATGGTGTAGTCCCAGTTCTCTGGCAGGGACAGCATGAGGGATAGAAGTCCCTTTGCTTTCAGCGACAGGGACATATCCCGCAGATGGTGGTTTGACATGACCGTGTAATCACGGGTCTTTTCGATACGGAAAACTGCCATGCCTGATACCTCCTTCCTCATGGTTTGAAAAGTGTTGATTTTCGGTGTTTCCTCCGTCTGTATCTCTCCCATACCCTTCACATGGGAAAACATCCATGCCCCTTTCGGTTCGTGGCACAGAGGGGAAGGAACAGCGGATTTTCCACCTTTTTTGATACAGTTTTCAGTTCCCTACAATTCACGGTCTTTGTGGTCATAGCGGAGGTTGCCAGCTATGACCTTCGCATGGTTCTTTATTTTGATAAATCCCTTGTCCTGGTTCTCCAGGGCCTTTCCGTATCCGGCTTCGGTCAGGAACAGGCGCATTTTATCACCCTTGTATCCCATGGGGGACTCATGGGAGAGGACGTCAAAGACGATCATGTGGCGGGTATCGGGATCGAACCGCTCCAGGGCCATGATATCGTGACCGGTCATCTTCTGGGCACCGGATTGCTGCCTGGCCTCCGCCAACATTGCCCCGATAGTCCTTGCCTTGCCGGGCAGACGGTAATTCTTCTGAACATCCCGGATCACATCCATGCACTCCTTATCGGAGAGAGGACGGAGCTTTTTCAAAAGGCCTTCCGCCGTGTCCTTCATGGCCTTGTCAGGTGCATAGCGCCAGGTCATGTAAATCTCATTCAGAGCGGCCCCCTGGCTGGTGCCCTCGACCTGATAGATCATCCTTTTTTCAGCTTCACTTAAATTCATTTATCCGGCTCCTTCCTAAAATGGGCAATAAAAAAGCCACAGGTTTTTTATGCCTGCGGCTTGTGCCATGCTTCGCTTATGTGGGAGCGGAAGACAACAGAAAAGGGATACCATTCGTGAAAATAGTATCCCTGCTCTGTAAACTTATTCAATTTTTGATGGTTGCATTGTCTGTCACTGTCCACAAAGCCTTGATTTTACTTGTTTTTCTCAACCATCCTTATCAAAGCCTTGCATTTGATGACTTTTTCAATGCAGGAAACTGGGATATGGGCGGTGACAGAATCTGGATTGCCCCGGAATTTCCTTTTTTCACCAAATCCAGGGAACACTTTAAGGAATCTTATACTGTACAACCCGGTATTGACCCTGCAGACTATCATATTTCCAGTGAGGCACCAGGGCTGATAGAACTTAGTTCTCTGCTCCAGGCAGATTTATATGAATCCAGTTGGAAACATAAGCGTTTTCATATCCGCCGCCAGATCCGTCCGCTCTCAAATCCTCTTTCGGCATCCTGCGTTTTTTCCGATCTGGTCACAAAGGTTTCCTATTGTGGTTTTCAGGAGCATATCTATCTGGAAGATTTTACACCAGACGCTCCCATGCCTCTGGAAATCTGGAATCTTTTCCAGGTACGTCCAGGCGGAACCTTTCTTATCCCTTATCGCGGAAAAACTCTGGACTATGTGGACTACTATGCCCCTTCTTCAGGAAATGTACTGTCCTTTGAAAATGGGCTTGCCAAAGTAAAGGTTCATTCCCATGAAGAACATAAAATAGGCTTTAAGGCTTATCAGACTCATGGAAGGGTGGGATATCTGTTAAAGCTTTCCGAAAATCAATGGACACTGCTGATACGAAACTATTACAACAATCCTTCTGATCCGTATATCAAGGAGCCTTCTGATACCCCCGGACAAACCGGCTGTTCTCTTTTTATCTATATGAACGATACCAGAGACGATGGTTTCGCAGAACTTGAAACAACCAGCACTACTTTCGGATACCCAGACAGCGGTAACGGATATATGGATCTGGATTTCTGGTTTTTCACCGGGACTTCAGAAAATATACAGCAGATTATTGACCTGCTACTTTAACCAGTTCTTGTCCTTCCTTTTTCCTGATGGTATAATGTATTTTATCAGGTTATTTATAGGGAAAAGGAAAAATATAAAATGAAAACACAAAAAAAAGCCTCTCCAGGCAACGGTAAAAACAGCAAGGCTAAAAACCAAAGAAAACAATCCGGGCATTCCGGCAGATTTGCAAAATCCCTGCTGCTTACGGAGGGTCTTCTGATCGTTCTGGCAGTTATGGTTTTAATGGGCATTCAGCTTTGGCAGAAAAGTAATCCTGCTTCTGCAGCTTCCGCTGTGCTTAAGGATCAGGCAGATGGTCTGAACCTTGTTCATGCATCGGATCCCTCAGCCAGATCTGCAAAAGCTGCTCAGAAAAATAGCAAGGACAGCTCTGGAGATACTCCCAAAGGGCTGCAGCCGGAAGCTTTTGCTCCCCACTGCACTGAGTCTACTGCGCCCTCCAATTACATACAGACTACAGAGATCAATATTGATGGGACTACACTGACCGATCCGTTAAGCTATAAGCCAGATCAGGAGATTTGGTTTGGAAAAGGCAGCGAATATACAGATGTAGATGGCATTGTTACCTTTCGGGGCAATAATTTCCGTGATAACCCTGTTTATGGAACTGCTGATATGAAGAAGAATAAGCTTACCAGCCTTTGGTCTTCCAAAACCAGTTCCATTACTTATAATGGTGCCACCTGGTCTGGCAGCGGTTGGACCGGACAGCCGTTAATGATGAAATGGCCTAAGAAAGTGAAAAAGGCCATGAATATGTATGACTGGGCAAAAGAAAAGGATGATCTTGTGGAAGTCATCTATGCTTGTATGGATGGGTATGTATATTTCCTGGATCTGGAAACCGGAGAAGCAACCCGTGACACACTGAATCTTGGTTTCACATTTAAAGGTTCCGGTGCACTTGATCCCAGAGGATATCCGATTCTGTATGTTGGCGCCGGTTATGACAGCAATCAGGGTACAGCCCGCGTCTTTGTGGTAAACCTTCTTGATTGTTCCGTAATGTACACCTTCGGGAACAATGATCCATTTTCCCTGCGGGGAGCCTTAAGCTATTTTGACTCTTCTCCACTTGTAGATGCAGACACGGATACACTGATCTATCCTGGCGAAAACGGGATTCTTTATCTGATCCGTCTGAACACACAATACGACCAGGAATCCGGTACTCTGTCCATCAATCCGGATCATATAGTAAAATGGCATTATTATGGGAACCGTACCAGCGTTGCGTCCTACTGGCTTGGCATGGAGGACAGTGCCGCTGTATATGGCGGATATCTTTTTGTCACAGACAATGGGGGCAATCTGATGTGTCTGAATCTGAATACTCTTCAGCTTGTCTGGGCTCAGGATACACTGGATGACTCCAACTCCACTCCTGTGTTATCCATAGAAGATGACCATTTGTACCTTTATGTAAGCACTTCTTTCCGTTTAGGCTGGAGAAGCAGCAGCTCTGCTGAAGTACCGATCTGGAAGATTGATGCAAAGAACGGCCATATCATATGGAAGACTTCCTATGAATGTTACTCTGATGATGGTGTATCCGGTGGTGTGCAGTCAACCATTGCTTTAGGAAAAAAGAAGCTGTCTGACTATATTTATGTAACCGTAGCCAAAACCGGTGCTCAGTATGATGGTGTACTGGCTTGTCTTGATAAAAAGACCGGTGAAGTCAAGTGGGAACATAAAGCATATTATGCCTGGTCTTCTCCTGTATGTGTATACAATTCTGATGGTTCCGGTAAGGTGCTTTATTGCAGTTGTGGTGGAAAGGCTTATCTTCTGGATGGAAATTCCGGAAAGCTTCTGGATGAGAATGAAATTTCCAGTGGAGCGATCGAAGCATCACCAGCTATATACAATGATTATATGGTTGTGGGAACCCGGGACTGCAGGATCTGCGGCCTGAAATTAGAATAAAATCAGAATAAGAGAATGAAATGAAATAACCATTGAACAAAGTGTAGTTAAACTGAACATTATCAGTTCTGCAGCTTTTTCAATGGTTATTTTGGTTATTTGTTATTTATTTACCTGTATATGGGTTTACGTGTACCATACAGTGTTTTACATCCTGGAAGGTATTCTCGATCATGTGATGTACTCTTTCTGCAATGGCATGGGCATCATTCAGGCTCTGCTGCCCATCTGCAGAGATCTCCAGATCCACATATATTTTGGATCCAAAGAGCCTGGTCTGAAGAACATCTACCCCCTTTACCCCTGGTACTTCCAGAACAGCCTGACGCATCTTGTCTTCTGTTTCCTCATCACAGGAATGATCTACCATCCTGTCTATGGCATCCTTAAAAATATCAATTGCTGCTTTCAAAATGAAAATACAGATCACCACGCTGGCGATAGGATCCATAATAGGACAGCCAAGCCTTGCGCCTAAAATACCAACAAAAGATCCAACAGAGGACAGGGCATCGGAACGATGATGCCATGCATCAGCCATCAGTGCACCGGAACTTATCTTTTTCGCCGCTGCTCTGGTATACCAAAACATCCACTCCTTCGTCACTATGGAAACAACTGCAGCTATCAGGGCAAGAAGTCCCGGCTCCATTATCTTCTGCCCTTTGGAGCCAGCAAGAATGCTCTTTATCCCACTCATGCCGATCCCCACACCTGTGGCAAAAAGCAGTCCTGCCAGAATAATCGCAGACACACATTCCAGCCTTTCATGGCCGTACTGATGCTCTGCATCTGACTTCTTGCCGGAAAGCTTCACTCCAATGATCACCACGATCGTACTGATCACATCAGATGCAGAATGTACTGCATCTGAAAGCATAGCTCCTGAATGAGCCAGAATACCTGCAAGAAGTTTAAACAAGGATAAAACCAGGTTCACTGTAATACTTACTCCGGAAACTCTCATAGCAATCTTCTGTTGAGTTTGGCTTCCATTTTCTTTGTTTTCCTGTTCCATAATAAGACCTCCTAAGCAATACAAAATGGTCTCTCGTTATGGCACATACATTAAACCACGCAGCGCATCCACAGATCTGTCATTCCTTTTAAAATAAAAAACACACCTGCGGAACATACACTGTCCCACAGATGTGCAATAAGTCTCACATCCGCTGCCGCTTTATGCAGCCCGGCCCCATGCCAGAATCGGCATCGCCTGCTCAGTTTGTACTGTTGATCTCGCATTCTGTTTCTCAATAAGAATGTAATGCAGTGCAAAGAGATTTAAATAATATTACATCAAGCATATTCTTCTGTCAAGAAAAAAAATTCAAGAATGCCTGTTATGAAACAATATTCTGCAGCCAGACTCCTTTTTTCACAAGTGCATATCCTACTACGCACTTCAGCAGATCTGCTGTCTGCACTGCTGCAAAAATCCCGATGATGGGCAGCTGGGTATACCGGCTGAGCACATAAGCGATAGGAACGCTGATGCACCATACGAATACACTATCAAAAAAGAAAGTGATGATGGTCTTGCCACCGGAACGCAACGTAAAATAGGCTGCATGCAAAAAGGCGTTGGCTGGCATAAATACAGCCATTACCATAATAAACTGTACAGCCAGTCCCCTTGCTTCCTGATTTGTATTATAAAGCCTTGGAAAAAATGGTGCCAGCACCAACATTAAAAGGGCAACCCCAGTACAGCAGAATACTGAAAAAGCGATCATCTTGTTGTCTGTATCCCTGGCTTTTTTCATATCCCCGGCTCCCAGAAGCTGTCCTACTACAATGGCAACTGAATCTCCCAGAGCAATAAATACAATGTTAAATACATTATTTATGGTATTGGAGATATTCTGCGCAGCCACCACATTCAATCCTCGCAAAGAATAACATTGCGCCAGCATAGCCATTGCACCGGCCCACAAGGTTTCATTCAGAAGAAGCGGTGTTCCCTTGACCAGGATCTTCTTAGTAAGAACAGCAGGCACCTTCAGTGTACTGTACAGACCTTTTGCAAAAGGTGCTCTCTCTTGATGTGTATGGGTCCATCCGATCACAATGGCAACCTCCACATATCTGGAAAGTACGGTAGCAATGGCTGCTCCCTCTACTCCCAGTTTTGGGAAGAAAAATTTACCATAGATCAGAAAATAATTAAATACAAGATTTACAACGACTGCAGTTACACCGGCTTTCATAGGCAGCACTGTCTCACCACATTCACGAAGGGTACTGGAATATATCTGTACCATCATAAAAGCAGGAAGTCCGAACAGCATGATTCTAAGATAATCAAGGCCATATCCCTTGGTTGCTGCCAGCGCCTGGGCTGTCCCCTCTCCATTCAGGTACATACCGATCAGAGAACTGCCGCAGGTGATAAAAAGGCAAAATGTAATCACAGTCAATCCAATTGCCAGCCACAGCTTATACCGGAATGTCTGCCGTACACCCTCATGGTCTTTCTGTCCAAAATACTGAGCCGTAAATATACCGGCCCCGGAAACACCGCCAAAAATGCACAAATTATAAACAAAGAGCAGCTGATTCACAATCGCTGCCCCTGACATCGGCTCCGTCCCTACCCGGCCGATCATAATATTATCCAGCATACTCACAAAATTCGTGATCCCATTCTGGATCATAATAGGCACCGCTACAGCCAAAACCATTTTATAAAAGGCTTTATCACCGATAAACTTCTGTCGAAAGCTCATCCTCATCCTGGTTCCTTCCATTTTATTTCCTCCTTGCACATAGTATCTGCTATACTACATGATACCAGTAACAATTGCAAGCATTTTCGCACATAAATAAAAAGATACAGTAAAATAATCATTAGCAAATCTATCATAATTTGCCAAATATTATTTTACTGTACCCAAATTGATCCAGCACCGATTATTTGTTGTTTTGCTGCTGGATTTTCCGGGACAATTCCCGTCCTCCCTGCTCCAGCCACTCTTCCACAAAGGTTTCAAAATAATCCATAGGCTTATTCCCCATAACCATCTGGATAAAGGCATTTTTTTCCAGATTCTGCAGGATCTGGGGTGCTTCTCCATCTGACTCTGCAAGATACTGGATCGTAGGCGGCTCATATCCATGATCTACCAAAAGGCCGATAGCTGAGATCCTGGATTTGTATGCAGCCCAGTCCTCTGCATTTACTGCTTCCCCTTTCATGTAGTTGGTAAGATAATTAGTACATGCCGTGTAATAAGACTCCTCCAGTGCGGAAAGCTTGTCCTCTGAGATCTCACGATTCATCGCTTTACGGATATCCTTAGTAGCCATATAAGTGGCATCATAATAATCCACATTGATCACAAGAGGCCTTGCGGTAGGATCTACATTCAATGCAAAATATCCATTCACTTCATCTGCATCATCTGCATCATATCTGCTATAATCAAACAGTACGCTGACGATCTTCATAACGATCTCCGGATGCTCATATCCTTTTCTGACCACCACATACTTATTGTCACTGAAAGAATTATAAAAATCTGTTCCATAATCCTTATCCCGCTGCACCAGATAATATGGTTCCCAGTCAGAATCCGGATTGTTCATCACTTCATCCATTAAGGGATTATTAGGAGTCCACCACAATCCAAAGAAAGCGCCGCATTTTCCTTCTAATACCAGATCCCTCAGATTATTCTGCTCTCTTAATGCAAAATTCTTATCAATGATTCCTCTTTCATACAGATCATGAATATAGGCAATGGCTTTCTTGGTGGATGCAGTAAGAGATCCATATACAATCTCCCCATCACTACAAATCTGCCACTTTCTGGGATGGGCTCCAAACAAATCAAAAATAGGATCTATGGAATAATTGGCACTGGTGGAGCCTACAAGAGCATTGTCACAGATCAGACCAATAGGCTCTTCCCCTTCGTCCGTTCCCATCCTGTTCTTTACAAAAGCTTCAATAATATCAAATGCATCATCCAGATTTTCAGGCTCCTCAAGCCCTAGCTGATTGATCCAGTCTCTTCTGAGCCACAAGAAGCAAGGGCCATGATCGATCACAGTTTCAGGCAATGCCATCAGCTTTCCGTCATAAGTACCGGATGCAAGAAGTGCCGGACCATAACTGTCATACATTTCCTTGATTCTGTCGGAGGCACAGGACTCGTATACTTTGGAAAGATCTTCGATCATATCATTTTCTACCAGAAGATTCAGTGTTTCCCGATCATTTACTACCATGATATCCGGAATATTACGATCCTGGACCAGTACATTGATTCCTTCATTGTACCGATCCTCTCTCTCCATGTATACATTCTCGTTCTGAATGTTCAACATTTTTTTCAGATACCTGGTATATTCATTGTCCTCATAAGTATCCCCTGAAGGCAGATTGGAATTACTGGCACCGTTTATCTGAGCCAGCGTATACGTAACCAGTTCCGGATACTTCCCATAAGATGTAGTTGCAGCTTTTTTCCATTCTTCTTCTGTGTCTGCCGCCGACTTTTTGGGCTCTTCTTTAACTTCAGGACTGCCGGTACAGCCTGAAAATGCCAAAACTGCACACGAAGCAACAATGGCAGCACAGATTTTCTTACTAATTCTCACTTTGTAAAACTCCCTTCGGAATCCGCATTTCCACCCGGGTTCCTTCGCCTTTCTTACTATAAATACGGATCTTATGATCCTCTCCATACAAGAGACAGATACGGTCATTTACATTTTTCAAACCATATCCTACAGCCTGATATGTAACCAGGGTCTCCGCTTCTGCCTGATCCATACCTGCTCCATTATCTTCTACCATCAGAAGAACATCATTTCCATCCTGTACAAAGGAAAGCTTCAGGATCTTTTCCCCTTCTTCCTTTACATCTAGACCATGCTCCAGTGCATTCTCTACTACAGGCTGAAGCAGCAGCTTGGGAACGATCTCCCCCTTTACATCAGGATCGATCTTCCATTCTATTTTAAAATCATTGTCGTGCATAACCAGCTGAATTTCCAGATATGCTTCAATATTCTGGATACAGCTTTCAACTGTAACCATATCTTTGCCTTTGCTAAGAGCGGTACGATAAAAGGTGGACAAAGCCAGTGTTACCCTGCTGATCTCAGTCTGGTCACTGCGGATCGCCATCCAGTTGATAATAGAAAGGGAATTATACAGGAAGTGAGGATTGATCTGTGCAGTAAGTGCTTTCAGCTCAAACTCCTTCAAAGCGATCTTACTTTCATAAACCTCCTTAAACAGTCGGTTGATCTCATCCATCATGCTCTGGAAGCCTCGGATCAACAGTCCTACTTCGTCTTCAGAGTCGCTGTATACTGTAACCTCACGCACCCCCTGGCTTACCTGGTTCATATTCTCTGTAAGTTCTTCGATCTTCCGGGTAAAGAGCCTTGAAAAAGAAAGTCCCAGTGCCAGGATCAATCCTGCACAGATACAGATCAGCGGAATCTCACTGATCAGGATCTGAGATACAGTACTGTCTATCACGGACTGCGGCTTGTACAAGAAAAAATGCCAGCCGCTTTCCTCACTAAGGCTGTTTACAGAAGCATATTTCTTGTCAAGGGCAGCAACAATCTGAGCACTGTTCTTTGCTTTCTCCAGAATTTCATCCTCAAAATTCTCTTTTCGATAAATAATATTTCCATCACTGTCCAGAATCATGCCGCCGCATTTCTCATTAATGATATTTTCAAAGGGTTGAAACAACTTATCATAATCCAAGGTCACACAAAGCACTGCTTCTACGTTCGCTCCACGGCAGATCTTACGCACAGCTGCGATTTGAGACAGTGAGCGTTCTACCAGCCACTGGATCTTCATATCATCTGAAAGCCTGTCGTTCCACCACTCCTTATCAATCTGTGCCAGAGGCACCAAGGTGTACTCATGGCGCACCTTAATACTCTCCGCAAATAACTGGATCTGAAGAATGGCATCATGATAAGACTTTGGAACTGAAAGAAGCGGATCAGCGATCTCTGTATATTTCTGGTATGCAATATAATTATCAATATCCTTTTCATTGATGATCTCTTCAATATCCGGTGAGTAGGTCAGGTAATTCAGAAGACTGGAGTATACTTCGATCTGGCTGTCAATCCCTTCCCGGGTCTGCTCCAGCATAGAATTCATATCCTCCACTGCATTTCTCCGGCTCATACTGCTGATCCGTATATGACTGTACCATGCCAGGATCACCATAGGAACCAGACTGGCTACTACCAGAAGGATCGTCAGCTTATGACGATATTTCATATTTTTAAATTTTCTTATCAACCCTGTCTGAAATCTCTTCATCCTCTCCGGTTCCTTTCCTGTAAGATTCCGGACTGCTTCCATAATATTCACGGAAGCTTCTGCAAAAATAAGATACATTGGTAAATCCGGTTTTTTCACTGACCTGTGCCACCTTCATGTTGGTGGTACACAAAAGCTCCTTTGCCTTTTCCATTCGCACCACACGGATATACCGATTCAGATTCATACCTGTTTCTTTTTTGAAAATAAAGCTAAGATATCCAGAGGAAAGATATACTTTCTCAGCCAATGTTTCCAGACTAAGATCCTCTGCATAATGCTGATGGATATAATTCTTAACAGCACCAACCTCATCTCTGGAGCCTTCCATGGAATTTTTCAGAAATTTCTCATATTCCTGAATATTCTCCTTGGTGATCTTAAGGATCTGTCCTATATTATTGCATCGGTACAGGCGGTCCACCTCCTGTTCCAGCCGTCTTTCTTCGGAAAACTGATTCTCCTGAAACAGTTCCTGGATCACATTGGAAAACACAAACTTCACATACATGGCTGAAAATTGAGTATTTTTCTGGTATTTCTCAGTAAGGCATCCAAAATGCCTCCATAAGGCCTCAATATCTTTACGACTGACATCTTCTGAGATTTTCTGCATCAGCTGAGAATCCTGGCGTTGTGCATTGCACATTTTCTCTTCATCTTCGTCAAAAGTAAAAATATGAACATCCGGATGATAGAACTTCTCTTCCATTAGCTGTTCCAGCTGTTCCAATACTTCTGGAAGTTTTCGACAGCCATCAAACTTACGGCTCACTGCCAGATGGAAATGAAGAGAGGTTCTTTGCTTTAAAATCTGATAAATCTGCTCCGCAACCAGGCGGTACTCACAATATTTGTCTCTGAACAAAAACAATGACTGCCTGGCATTCAGATTCAGATAAAAGTACTTTCTTCCTACCTCATTTTGCAATCCTTCTGCTGCAAAATCATCTGCAGTGTCAAAATAATCCTGATCCGTTTCCGCAAGAATCCCGCAATGCCACTGCTCCCAATTATTCAGATCTATAATTTCTCCTGCTTGCTCCAGAACCTCTGCCTTTCCGGAATACAGATAGCTTAGAAGAAAATACTGCTGAAGATAATTCTTTTCTTTTTGCTTCTGTGCATTCTGCTGATGCCTGTGAACTATCTTCTCCTGGGCTTTGGCAAGCACCTGGTGAAACCTTTCCGGATCCACAGGCTTTAGTACATAATCCAGCACTCCATATTGGATGGCTTCCTGTGCAAAAGAAAAATCACTGTATCCGCTGAAGATCACGATCTGAAGATCACTATATTCCTCTCTTGCCTTACGGCTTAACTCCAGACCATCCATATGAGGCATACGGATATCTGTCATCAAAAGATCCACCTTCTTGCTGTGCAGCACATCCAATGCCTGCTTCCCATTGGACGCCTCGCAGATTTCATAGTCTCCCTTTTCTCTCCCGATCAGGTATTTGATACCTTCTCGCTCAATCCTTTCATCATCTACAATTAAAATCCTGTACATTCAAGCACCCCGTCTATGATCATAAAATCCTGTAACTGTTCAGTATCTTTACAGTTACAAAAACTTTCGGTTAGTCAAATAAAGATAGTTCCCCGCATAAATGCATGGAACTATCTCTATTTTATCATTCAATGAACATCTTGAAAAGATTAAATTTGATTGAATAATACCAGTTTTATAATTCTATAGAACGGGCTGCTAATAAATCAGCCTTTTACTGCTCCTGCAACTACACCTTCAATGATATATTTCTGGCAAACCAGATACATTACAATGATAGGAATAATGTCGATCATAATACTTGCCATCATCGGTCCCATCTGTACATGTCCGTAGCTTCCACGGAAATACTGGATTGCCATAGGGATGGTACGGTACTTCTTAATATCCAGCACCAGTGTAGGCAGAAGATAATCATTCCATACCCACATCATTTCCAGAATTGCAGTGGAAATAATGGTCGGTTTCAGGATCGGAACCAGGATCTTGAAGAAAACCTGCAGTGGGCTGCAGCCGTCAATCATAGCTGCTTCCTCAATCTCCAGAGGACTTCCTTTTACGAAACCGGTAAACATAAATACTGCCAAACCAGCACCAAATCCAAGGTAGATGATGCAGATGAAATACGGATTGTTCAGACGAAGTGTATCTGCTGTCTTTGCCAGGGTGAACATAACCATCTGGAAAGGTACAACCATACTGAATACACAAAGGTAATACAAAATCTTAGAAAGTGCACCGTTTACACGGACAATGTACCATGCACACATGGAGCAGCACAGCAGGATCAGTGCTACAGACATCACTGAGATTACAAGGCTGTACCAGAAAGATGCAAGGAAATCCATCTGTGTAACACTGGCAACAAAGTTCTTAATGCCATTCCAGGTCTCTTCTGTAGGAAACTTAAATACCCCGGATGTAGTGATTGCTGATTCAATCTTCAGAGAATTGAGCAGGATCATTACGATCGGATAGATCCAGGCCACAGAGATAATGGAAAGGATAATCGTAGGCACAATACTTTTTTTCTTTGGTTTATCTGCAATAACTTTATTCTTTGCCATTATGCCTGCACCTCCTTAGATGATGTTGCGCGAAGCTGTACCAAAGCAATAACAATTACAAGTACAAAGAATACAACTGCTTTGGCCTGGCCGATGCCTTTCCACTGTGGGCCGCTTCGCCCATAGAATGTATCGTAAATGTTCAATGCCAGCAACTGGGACTGCTTGCCCGGATCACCACCTGTCAGGGACAAGTTCTGGTCAAACATCTTGAATCCATTAGTAAGGGTAAGGAATGTACAAATAGTTACAGACGGCATGATCATCGGGATCTTGATCTTAAACAGGATCTGTCTGGAAGTAGCTCCATCAATCTTGGCTGCTTCGATAAGATCCGGAGATACGTTGTTAAGACCAGCAACATAAATGATCATCATATATCCGATCTGCTGCCATAAAAGCAGTATGATCATTCCAATAAATCCGTTTCTGGCAGATAACTTCAGCAGCGGCTGTCCCCACATGGACAGAAGACCATTGATCAAAGTCTGCCAAATATAACCAAGCACAATACCACCAATCAGGTTCGGCATAAAGAATACTGTACGGAACACATTAGTTCCTTTGTAACCTTTTGTCAGTGCAAGTGCAACGGAAAAAGCAAGTACATTAATAAGAATACTTGAAACAAATGCAAAAACAACCGTCAGCCAGAATGCATAACTGAAGTCTCCGCCGATTAAAATCTTCTGATAGTTGGCAAGGCCAACGAAAGTCACATCTTTAACTGTAGTAAATTTACAAAATGAAAGATAAATACCCCAGATGAAAGGCCATAAAAAACCAATGATAAACGCTGCAAGTGTTGGTAACACAAAGACAGGCCACCACTTTTTAAGAGATTTTCCTACCATCTCTGCTCCTCCTACTTCATTTAATTCCTGTGTGCCTGCAGTTTCTGCACTCCAGGCCCTCTTTTCGTAAGACTACGTCTTTCATGTGGAAAGGGGAGGCCATACTTACTGCCTCCCCCTTCTCTTTACACCAACATCCAAATCCTTGAAAGGTTTTGGATATACTTTACACAAATTACTCAGTCAGAGCTTTCTCTGTTGCCCATCCGTCAACGAATGCAGATACAACATCATCCCAGGAACCACCAGCTGCATAAGAAGTAAGAGCTGTACCAACACCGTTCTTCCACTCTTCAGAAGGCATTGTTGTAAAGTTCCATGATACAGGTGTCAGACCAGCTTCTGTGTATTCCTGATCCTGTTTAACAAATACGTTTGTAGATTCTGCAGCTGTTTTGAAAGGAATTGTGAAGCCCATATCCTCATTCATAGCCTTTGTACCTGTCTCAGAAGTTACACACCAGTTCATGAAATCCAGTGTTGCCTGAATATCTTCTTCAGATGCTTCTTTGTTTACACACCAGTAGTTCTCTGTACCTGTTGCAAGTCCTTCGTTCTCATCATCTACACCAAAGTAGATCGGGATCATAGCCAGCTCGTCATCGCTGAATGTTTTAGACAGCTCTGCATACTCCCATGTACCATTCTGATAGAATACTGCTTCGCTATTGATGAACTCATTACGGGAATCATCAGCTGTCTTAGCGGAAAGATCAGCACCGTCACATGTAGAATCTGTGATGTACAGATCAAATACATTCTTGTAGTTGTCAAGATATGTACCTTCGATTGTGTCTGCATCATCTACGCCTTTATCTTTGTACTCATAGTAGAGTGGAAGGTTTGCAAGATGTGTCTTGAATCTCCAGTCGGAGGATCCGTCCATACCTGCACATGTGAATGCACCTTTGATACCAAGCTCATCTTTTCTTGCCTGGATATCATCAGCAACTTTCTTCAGATCATCAAAACTCTTGATGTCGTCCAGTGTGTATCCAGCTTTCTCAAGAAGAGTTTTGTTTACGATCAGGCCATAAGTCTCGATAACATATGCAATACCATCAACAGCGTCACCGTCTTTAACAGTGTAAGTATCGGAAGTAAGCTGTGAATAGATATCGGAATCTTTCAGATCATAGCAGTAATCTTTCCAGCTTTTCAGTCCAACCGGTCCGTTTACCTGGAACAGAGTAGGAGCATCGCTCTTAGCCATCTCAGACTGAAGAGTTGTCTCATACTGTCCGGAAGCTGCTGTAACAACCTGTACATCTACACCAGTCTCCTCTGTGTAAGCTTTTGCAAGGTTCTGCCAAGCTTCATCAGCTTCTGGTTTAAAGTTCAGATAATATACCTTTCCTGTAGCATCGTCTGCCATTGCCGGTACAGCCGGAATCATGGATGCTGCCATAACTGCTGCAAGTCCCATTGCCATTGATTTTCTCATCTTCATTTTTTGTCTCTCCTTTTCATGAGAATCATTTTTGGTCGGATCCTTAACAGATCCGCTGCGTCTTATACGCTGAATCCGGGATGTTCAACCACCCCCGTTCACGTTGATTATATTTTATAGCTTTCAACCCAAATGCACTATATTAAAATTTCAAGAAATATGTTCTTTTTTCATTTTTTATAAACAACGTATGTTTTTTTTTACATGTTTATGTAATTTTTGTCAAATACATACAGGAAAATATATCAAAAATAATCGGATATATAAGGAGTCTGCTGTTCAATGGCATCTTCCAGCATGTCAATAATATGCTCACCAGCCTTTAGCCGCCCAATCCTGGCCAGATAATCCGGGCGCTTATATCCCATCAGCATGGTGGTCATTGTCTGGATACTGATCTGATCCTGGCAGGGCTGACTGATCCGCTCTGCCCATCCTTTACCTTCTCTGGAGATTTTTAACAGGAAAGCCCCCTGATTACACTCCATTACAGGATCTGTCAAAGTAAAGCGCCATTCTCTTTCAGTAATGTCCGGTTTAAAAGGATACTCTGCCACAAAAGCTGCAAAATCCACGATTCTTCCCATATAATATGGGGAAATCACTTCTTTGATCTCCGCATCTTCCAGAAGAAACGCCAACGGTTCATCTGTGTAGGTATCTCCTTCTACCTGATTGATCATAGAAAAATGAGCCGATACAAAATTCCATAGACCGGTTCTGGCTTCTTCATTGTTAAAAATCATATCTTTGATATGAAAAACCTCATTCTCAATCCAATAGATCACATAACCATCCGGCTCATCCTGTGCATTGTAATAGATAGCTGCCATAATATCATCCCGATCCCACAGCCAGTATTCATTCCAGGCAAGGGAATCACGGATAATGGCTCCATGGGTATGAGCTGCATATCGGTCATATGTATCCTTCAGTTCTTTGCTGTCAGTGTCAACTCTGCGTACATCACCTGATACCCATTTCTTCTTAGGCAGCTGGTAATCCTTAATCTCATAAGAAATCTTGTCTGAGATCAGCTCCCAGCCTTTTCGTCTGTAATAGGGAATGGAATAAGGATAAAGATAGCAGATATACTGTTTCTTTTTCCGCATATTTTCCAGAGCCTGCTCCAGAAGCCTGTGCATCAGCCCCATATTTGTGTATTCCGGATAAGTGCCCACTCCTGTCAGTCCGCCCATGGAATAGGTCTTTCCAAAAATCTGAACCTTCATCGGGTAAACGGCCACCTGAGAAACCAATGTGCCATCATCAAACCAGCCAATCACATCAGCCCGTTTCATGGTAGGGAATTTTGCCCTGATGATCTCCTTTTCTTTCCATCCTACAGAATTCAGTTCCTGGTCTGTAACCTGAAATACATAGCGAAGCAGTGCATTGTACTGTTCCATGTATTCAGGTCCTACCGGTCCCATTTTCAGATTTTTCTTATTCATAATAATTTTCTCTCCTCGTATTGCAATATAGAAGGGGACACTGCATTGCAGCATCCCCTTGTATATTACATGGATTCTCAGGCTTTTCCAACGGAACCGAAGATTTCCATTTTTTCTTTAACTGTTGCTTTAATTGCTTCATATCCAGGAGCAAGAAGCTTTCTTGGGTCAAATCCTTTACCCTGCAGATCTTTGCCTTCCTCGATATACTTACGTGTAGCTGCTGCAAATGAAAGCTGACACTCTGTATTTACATTGATCTTAGAAACACCAAGATCGATAGCTTTCTTGATCATATCTGTAGGAATACCTGTACCACCATGAAGTACTAACGGCATGTCGCCTGTAAGCTTCTGGATAGCATCCAGAGTCTCAAAGCTTAAGCCCTGCCAGTTTGCAGGATATTTACCATGGATGTTACCGATACCTGCGGCCAGGAAATCAATGCCAAGATCTGCAACCATCTTGCACTCGTTAGGATCTGCACACTCACCCATACCAATAACGCCGTCTTCCTCGCCACCGATAGAGCCAACCTCTGCCTCAAGGGACATGCCATGCTCTCTTGTGATCTTAACAAGCTCTTTTGTCTTTTCTACGTTCTCCTCGATTGGATAATGAGATCCATCGAACATAATGGATGAAAATCCTGCCTCTACACATTTCAAGCATCCGTCATAAGTACCATGGTCAAGATGAAGGGCAACCGGAACTGTGATATTAAGTTCCTCCATCATACCGTTCACCATTCCCACAACGGTCTTAAATCCTGTCATATATTTACCAGCACCCTCGGAAACTCCCAGGATAACCGGGGAATTCAGCTCCTGTGCGGTAAGAAGAATGGCCTTTGTCCACTCAAGATTGTTGATATTGAACTGTCCGACTGCATAATGGCCGGCCTTTGCTTTCTGAAGCATCTCTGTAGCACTTACTAACATGATAAATTCCTCCTATCTTTCTGGGTACAGTCTTTGCACCCGTCTAAGATGTATTTTAGCAGATTTTACAGCTTTCGTCTATATTTTTACAAAAAATATTATAATTGCACTGTATCGCTATTTCGCCGTTTATTTCTCTGACACAGTATCATCACATTTATGATACAGGATCATCGCTCCAAAAGCCGGCATTGGCACATGTATCACACCTGCATTGGCAATATAGCTGTATTCCTCTGTTGTAAACCCATCCCTGTAGGTCAGAAGGATTCTTTTAAGGGTTGCTTCCTCCAGACGGCTGATACCTGTCTGCCATACCTCGATCTCCACATCCCGGTCATAATCCCGGTTATTCAGAATCACGATCATCTGTTCATCATTGGAGAAACGGCCATAGCACAAGCCTTGATAATCATTCCAGAGGAACTTCAGGGAGCCTTCCCGAAGGAATCCGTATTCTTTATGGATCCGGATCATCACCTTGTGGAAATCAATCAAGCTTTGATCTTCCCTTCCCCATGGATAAGTACGACGGTTGTCCGGATCTGTAAAGCCGCAGACTCCTGCCTCATCGCCATAATATACGGTAGGCGCTCCAGGCCATGTCATCTGAACGGCCACTGCTTCTCTCATAATTGCAGGATTGATCCCTGAAGATGCAGCTTCTGCTCCTGCATA
Organism: Blautia glucerasea; assembly: GCF_013304385.1. Taxonomy (GTDB): domain Bacteria; phylum Bacillota; class Clostridia; order Lachnospirales; family Lachnospiraceae; genus Blautia_A; species Blautia_A ammoniilytica. The sequence continues at coordinate 18,958 of NZ_JAAITU010000026.1, read as the reverse complement.
TGAGATCCTGCCCACCCTGTGGTTGGTCCTTGTAAGGAACCTGGAATGATCATGATTGGAAAGCTCATTCATAGCAGTGTAAAAAGCAGACATATGAAGGGAACGCATATGATTCTTCATTGCACCAATAAATGCATCACTGTTGCCATACAGATCCTGCCTGTACTCATCACTGTGCTTTTCCATACCTGTCAGGAACCAGGTTAAAGGCTCCATAAATGCGTCATAATTCATAACTGTATCCCACTCGTCACCCATAAGCCAGCTTTCAGGATTGCCATAATGCTCTGCCAGGATGATTGCTTCAGGATTAGCTTCTTTTACTGCCTTGCGAAAATCCTTCCAGAACTGATGGTTAAACTCATTGCTGTGTCCCAGGTCGGCAGCCACATCCAGACGCCAGCCATCTACATTGTAAGGAGGTGAAACCCATTTTTTGCCGATCTCAAGTACATAATCGTATAATTCCCTGGAGCCTTCATAATTCAGCTTGGGAAGTGTATCATGTGCCCACCATCCATCATAAGAAGGATTGTAAGGCCAGCGGTTCTGATCATAAAAACTGAAGAAATTGCGGTAAGGACTGTCAGCCGAAATATAAGCTCCCTTAGGATAGCCTTCCTGATTCTCATAGATCCGCTCTCTGTCCATCCATTTATTAAAGGAACCGCAGTGATTAAATACTCCGTCCAGGATGATCTTCATGCCACGCTTATGAATCTCCTCTGTTAGCTGTGCAAACAGTTGGTTGCTGGCTTCCAGATTTCTTTTGTCTGTTACACGGCGGATATATTTCCACGCATGTGAATTGTCCCTATCCCCGTTCTGTAGAATTCCCTCGTCTGTGTCCTCTACAATCTTTCCATAATGAGGATCAATATAATCATAATCCTGAATATCATACTTATGGTTGCTTGGGGAAACAAATACAGGATTCAGATACAGAACTTCCACCCCAAGATCCTGAAGATAATCCAGCTTATCCAAGATACCCTGAAGATCACCACCATAAAATTCCCGGACGCCCATTACTGCCGGAACCTTTCCCCAGTCATCTACGTGCACGCTTACATCCCCAATATAAGAGTATTCTCCGGTTGCCACGTCATTGGATGGATCCCCATTATAAAACCGATCAACAAAGATCTGATACATCACTGCACCTTTGGCCCATGCAGGCGTATGATAACCTGGGTATATTTCAAACTCTGTCCGTTCTTCCGAGTTGACTGATACTCCTTGATAGGTGTAATAACATGTAACCCATCCATATACAACTTCAAAATGATATCTGAATATATCTTCTCCCATCTTGATCTGTGTTTCATAATAATCAAAGCCATTGAAGGAAGACCATATCTCCATCTCCTGCCTCACATCACCATAAACCAGATACACTGCATCCACATTATTTTTCTGGGTACGAAACCGTATCTTTACAGTGTCACCCGGCATTGGTTCTGACGGACATCTGTAATACTCAGACCCATCGCTGAACAGCGCATCCTTATTCAAGACAGGCCGCATATTTAATACGTATTGCATATTTTTCATTACATCCGCTTTTTCCCTTTTCATTACTCAACCTCTTTTCCGTTGTAGTTACCGGGTCAAGTGTCTGCTCTTTGCAGTTTTCCAAGATGTCCGGTACAAAGTAAAAAAGACAGCGGGATAAGCTGTCTTTTTTGGAGAAGGTATTTCTTCTTATGGGGTGTAGCAAAAACTATATAATGTATTGGGGGGTTTTTACGGTTATTATAGTACCACGGTTCCCCAGAAAAGTCTGCACAAACTTCACAAAAATGGAGTTTGTTTTTTATGCATTCTGTATATTAGTTTTTTTATCCCCGTTTTTTTCCATTGTAAAAAGTGACTCAAATTCATCTCTGTGGACTTTTTCCTTCTGAAGAAGCAGTTCTGCACAGCTGTGAAGCACCTGGATATGCTGGGAAATAATCTCCCTTGCCTGGTCATGGCACTGACGGATGATCCTCTGAATCTCCTCGTCGATTTCTTTTGCCTTTTCTTCACTGTATCCTCTTGTATGTGCAAGATCCCTTCCAATGAAGACTTCGTCCTCATCATCCCCATAGGCTATCAGCCCCAGCTTCTCTGACATGCCATATTTGGTCACCATTGCTCTTGCTTCACTGGTAGCTCTCTTAATATCATTGGAAGCGCCAGTAGTAATATCTCCAAAGATGATCTCCTCAGCCACACGCCCTCCCAGCAGGGTGGTGATATCCTGAAGCATCTTTCCTCTGGTATTAAACATCTCATCATTCTCCGGCAAAGGCATGGTATAACCGGCAGCCCCCATACCGGTAGGTATGATGGATATGGTGTAAACCGGCTCCATATCTGGAAGTACGTGAAACAGGATCGCATGACCTGCTTCGTGATAAGCTGTGATCTTTTTCTCTTTGTCAGAAATCACCTTGCTTCTCTTTTCTGCGCCAATGCCTACTTTAATAAAGGAATCCTTAATATCCTGTTGACGGATAAATACTCTGCCTGCCTTGGCAGCTGCAATGGCAGCCTCATTCAGAAGATTCTCCAGATCTGCCCCTGTAAAACCTGCAGTAGTCTGTGCGATCTGCTTCAGATTTACGTCTTCTCCAAGAGGCTTCTCCTTTGCATGCACCAGGAGAATCTCTTCCCTGCCTTTCACATCCGGCCTGCCTACAGCCACTTTACGGTCAAAACGGCCAGGACGCAAGATAGCGGGATCCAGAATATCTACCCGGTTGGTAGCTGCCATCACAATGATGCCTTCATTCACACCAAAGCCGTCCATTTCCACAAGAAGCTGGTTCAGAGTCTGCTCACGCTCATCGTGGCCGCCACCCATACCAGTGCCTCTCTGCCTTGCCACAGCATCGATCTCATCAATAAAGATAATACATGGTGCATGACGCTTGCCCTCTGCAAAAAGATCTCTTACACGGGAAGCACCTACACCTACGAACATCTCAACAAAATCAGAGCCTGAGATAGAGAAGAAAGGCACTCCAGCCTCTCCTGCCACTGCTTTTGCCAAAAGAGTCTTACCTGTACCGGGAGGACCTACAAGAAGAACACCTTTAGGGATCCTGGCTCCTACTTTTGTATACTTCTGAGGTGCTTTCAGGAAATCCACCACTTCCACCAGATCTTCTTTTTCTTCCTGAAGACCTGCCACATTGGAAAAGGTGATCTTCCTGTCATCCGGTGTCATCATCCTGGCACGGCTTTTGCCGAAATCCATCATCCTGGCATTGCCTCCGCCTCCGCCGGACACCTGCCGGTTCATCATCACCATAAAAAGGAGCACTATCCCGCATGTCAGAAAAACAGGAAGTATACTGGATAAGAAAACACTGGTCCTTTGTACATCCTCCATCACAGGATCCAGTCCATATCCTCTCAAAAGCGTATCCGCCTCATTTACGTCTGTCACATATACCCGCTTCTGTCCCACATCTGTAATATCTGCTGTGATATAGCCTGTGGGAACCTCGCTGTTCTGGTGAATCTTTGCATCTGCAACCTCACCGTTCTTCAATGCTTTTTCCAGCTGGCCCATCGTATAATTGCTCTGGGTTGCCACCTGATTGTTCAGATAGAAATACCCGGCAATCAATGCGACAATCAATACCAGATACAGGCCGATTCTGCTTGATTGCTTGTTCACTTAACTAGTTCTCCTTTCATGGTCACTTCTGTCTTATTCAAATTCTACCACTCCGATATACGGAAGGTTTCTGTATCTCTGGGCATAATCCAGTCCATAACCTACTACAAATTCATCGGGAATCTCAAAGCAGCAATGGTCAACCTGAACATCCTGTACCACCCTCCTGTCCGGCTTGTCCAGAAGTGTACACAAATGGATACTGTTAGGCTTTCTTGCCTTTAACACCTTCATCAAATAGCTTAAAGTCCTGCCTGAATCGATAATATCCTCTACAACCAGCACGTCCTTGCCTTCCAGGGGCTGATCCAGATCCTTGACAATCTTTACCACACCACTGGATTTGGTGTCATCCCCATAGCTGGATACAGACATAAAATCAAGAGTTACAGGCACAGTGATCCGCTTTGCCAGCTCACACATAAAGAATACTCCGCCTTTCAGCACGCAGATCATATGGATCTCCCTGCCTTCATACTCCTTGCTGATCTTGGCTGCAATCTCACGGATACGTGCATCAACCTTTTCTTCATTAATTAATACTCTGATCTTCTCACTCATGGATGGTTCCTCCTTGGTATTGTAATTCTATTACCCTGACAGTAGTCTGGGTAATCTTATGTTTTTCACTGATCCTTCCGCCTATGATCCACAGGATTTCCTCACCGGCTGCGATCAGGGGAAGCTGTTCCCGTTTCTCCCTGGGTATCTTATCGTCAATAAAACAGCGGTTCAGTTTTTTCCTGTTTCCTTTCTGATCGATCACCAGGTAATCCCCCGGACTCCTGGTGCGCACAGACAGACTACTATATATTGTATCATAATCCAGCCATTTCGTATACTTATTTTCTTCAATCTTCTGACCTTCATAAGAAAAAACTCTGGCAGAAACCATTCCCAGCGGACACTTTACACTGCCGGGTATGGGGATAACCCAACCCTTCCTATATTCTTCCAGCTGTTCTTCCGTCTGTTTCCCATCCTCATGCTGTGAGCCAGGTAAAAGAGAAATCCCTTGATAAGTACGTACTGCCCGCATGCCATAGGGAAGCTGTACCTGACGGCCTACCTGTCTGCTGACCAGCTTCTGTATATCCTTCACATGTAAAGATGTAAAATCCTGTTGTCTGCCGCTCACCTGGTAAAAAGCAGTTAAAAGCCCATAGGGAACCAATGCACTTTCCTGTCGAAAAAAGTCTTCCTGCAGATAATATGCCCCTTCTTTGAAGCTGGCATACTGTTTCAGCAAACATTCTCCCTGTGCAAACAGATAATCTCCTGCTGCAGCCAGAAGCTGTGCTGTTTCTGCCATATGGGCAGAAGCCTTCGGATTGATCTGCTCCTGTAAAAGAGGAAGGATCCTGTGACGGATCCGGTTCCTTGTATATTCTTCAGACAAGTTGGTACTGTCCTGCCCATAAAGAATCCCAGCCCCCTTAAGATATTCCAGGATCTGCTGCTTCTTAAGACACAGTACAGGTCGGATGATCGGATCCGATACCGGACGCATGGCCGATAGTCCCCTGATTCCTGTACCTCTGCACAGATTGTGAACAACAGTCTCTGCAAGATCGTCCTGATTGTGTGCCAGTGCGATCCTGACTCTGGCGGTACATCCCTTTGAAGCCAGTGTAAAAGCCTCCTGTCGCACCCTTCGTCCGGCCTCTTCCGTACCCACTTTCCATCCTTTCGCAAGATCCGGTACATCATAGCGGAGGATCTGGCAGGGAATCTGCCAGTCACTGCACACCTGCTTTACAAGAGCAGCATCCCTGTCTGCCTCCTCTCCCCGGATCCCGTGATGCACGTGTACCACTTTCAGGGAAAAATCCATCTCTTCCCGGTACTGCCTCAAACAGGACAACATAGCCATGGAATCCCCTCCTCCGGAAACTCCTGCGATCACCTGATCCCCTTCACGGATCATCTCAAATTCTTCTATGTAAGCCTTTACTTTTCTGTAGTACATAATTTATTTTCTCCACATTCCTGCTACCAGGACTGTCATATCATCTTTTGCACAATAATCACTGTATCCCAACACACGCTCTAGGATTCCTCTGCTGATATCCTTAGGTGCCTCCTCATGCACATCCATGATAATCTCCTTCATAGTCTCCTCTTCCCGCTCCACAGGAAGCGCATCCAGAACCCCGTCTGTCATCATGATCACATAATCCCCATGATATAGCTTTCGTGAAGATGTTTCAAAATCCGGCTGCTGCATCAGACCTGCTGCCAGACTCTCAGAAGAAATAGCCTCTACCCAGTGATCCCGTTTGATAAAGGTAGCTGCTGCTCCTGCTTTCAGGAAATCACAGATCCCTGTATAAAGATCCACCGCACAAATATCCACTGTAGAAAACATACCTTCCTGCCCCTTCAGAACAAGAGCTGTATTCACCATCCTAGCTGCTGTCTCCTGGGAAAAGCCGGATTCCAGAAACTGTTCCAATAGTTCCACTACGATCTCGCTTTCCCTGCAGGCCTCTGCCCCGGAGCCCATGCCATCAGAAAGACACATCACAAATCTGCCCTCTTCCTCCTGCCGGCATGCATAATTATCCCCGGAAACCTTTTCCTGTTCCTTGGTCAGCCGTGCCACCCCATAAAGCATCTGATAGCTTACATCCTCCGTAAAGCGGACTGTATGAAATTCTCCGTTCAACACCCGCCTTCCATCACCTGCAGCCGTCATAGGCGTGCCATACTCTCCGGAGAGGATCTGGGAAACCTCTGATACGGAGATGCATTGTCCGCTCCTTGCACGCATAGTGAGAAAGATCTGCCTTCTGCCTTCTGCTTTGTCCATTACCCAAGCTGTTTTCAGAACAATGTGTCTTTTCTTAAGGCTGCGTGTCAGACTCTCAAGAAAATCAGGATCCGGCTGGCTGATATCATACAAATCTCTGGCTACCATCTCCATAAGCCTTGAAATCTCAGCAAGCTGCTGTGCAACTGCCAGCCGCCCTTCGATCATCTGGTTGTCCCAGATCAAGCGCTGCTTCTCTCGCTGAAAATTCTCCAAAAGCCGGTCATAATACTGGGTAAAACGTCCGCACACACTCATCCACTGAGTCTTTGCAGACTGAAGCTTCTGAGGATCTCCTTCTTCCACAGCACGGATCAGTTCCCCGGCCCAGGTACACATCTGCTGCTGGTTCTCCCTCCAGCAAAGCTCCTGCTGATAACATCTGGTACACACATTCTCTCCTGTGTCCTTCAGAATCTGCTCTACCTGCCCAGAGCTTAAATAATCCTTCCTGTATGGCATCCCGTAAAAGGTGTCTGCCAGCTTCTGAAAGGATTCTGCATATTTCTCTACTTTTTCTTTCTGAGGATGGCTTTCGTACAGGGGAAATGCTTCCTCCATACGCCTCCCTTTCCCTGACAAGATAGTTTTTGCCATGTCCCGGACAATCAGCATAATGCTGAGTGCGAGCATGGCAATCATCCATTCCTGCATATTCTCCCCTCCCCTTACAACAACGCTCCTGCCTGTGCGGGTCATCCGCACTGTTCACAGTCTGATATTATAAGGGATGAACAGGGAAATATCTGTCAAACACAGGCATATGCCTGTAAAAAGTTTTCGTCAGGATTTCCTCTTTTGCGATTTTTTTGCGATCTTTTTTGCGATCTTTCATAACTATTATGTAACTTCACAGTTATGGTCTCTCTTTAAAATGTTCCCGATAAAATACTGTTATCTTGCTGAAATACTATTTTTCTTCTTCAAAAATGATCTCATTGTCCTTTACCAGACCAAGCCGCTCTCTGGCAACCTGCTCGGCATACTCGTCAGTCTTCATATATGCCTTGTACTTATCGATCTCCTCAGTACGGCTCTTCTGCTCTTCCAGATCCTGCTCAAGTGCTGCAGCCCTTGCATCATAGACAGCAATCTTATCGCTGATATCCCGGCTCTGCATCATGAGAATCCCCAAAAGCATCAGAACAGTCACTGCAATGGTCAGCATTCCGAGACGGTTATATCCTGTTTTCTTTTTTCGTTTCTTTTTGCCTGACCCTGCCAAACTGCCAACTCCTTTTTGCGTTTTTCTTCGCATGGGTGTGAAATTCCTTCCGAAAGGGACACTTTCCCCACCTGCTTGCAAACTCGCATACTGAAATTTTACATCTTTCAGCCCAAAATAGCAACCTCTTTATCAGGATTTTTACAATTTTCAACGGATATTCCAAAATCTTTACAGTAAGGCTTATAAAAACAGGTTCTATCAGCTTTTTTGCAGCAAAAGCCCCCAAAAGAAGCCCTGCAGCCAGAAAAAGCCTAAGTATTCCCTGGTTTTTATCATACAGCCTGACAGACAGGAAGCATCCTGCAAAAAGCCAGTAGATCAGGTCTTCTGCCATTACCCCCAGCCTGGAATGAGGAAGCAGTCTGCGAAGGATCAATAGACAGCTGTAGCACAAAAGAAGGGCAGCCCCGGTATACACTGACTGGATCAGAAGGAGGAATTCATAATGGATATAGCTTTCCACAGATCAGCGAAACATCCTTTTTAATAACGGTTCTTCTTTTTTCAGACTGTTTCCTGACTGGTATACCGCTTCCTCCAGCTTTCCTTCCACTTCCACTTCTCCCTGTTTCAGATCCAGCCTTTTCACATGCATCTGTTCCCCTTTTAATTTCAGCTTTCCCTGGGTTGTAAGAAAAATGATCTCCTTTTCGTCAAAAGACGTCACATCCCTGACTCCTGTTATAGTTCCGGAGGTTCTGTTTTCAAAGGTCAGTTTGTGAGGCATGTTTTCGTTTTTTCCTTCCAAAAATGCCCTCCTGAAAGTATCCTTTATGTCAGTGTATGCTTTTTCAGAAAAAAATAGACCCGGCCGGTTCTTCCCGGTCGGGTGCGATATAAATGTCTGTTAAAGGTATCTGTACAGATTCTCCACATCTTCTTTTTTAACGGTTTCTTTTACGTCCAGCACTTCTACCTTCACATTACGACTGCCGAACTGGATCTCTATAATATCTCCCGCTTTCACCTGTGCGGATGCTTTGGCAGGCTTGTCATTCACCATTACACGCCCTGCATCACAGGCTTCATTAGCCACAGTGCGACGCTTGATCAGACGGGAAACCTTCAAAAATTTATCAAGACGCATATTCTTTACTCGTTGATCATATCCTTCAGGGCTTTTCCAGCTTTAAACTTAGGAGCCTTGGAAGCCTCAATCTTCATTGTCTCACCAGTCTGAGGATTTCTTCCCTCTCTAGCAGCTCTCTCGCTTACTTCAAAAGTACCAAAGCCCACTAACTGAACTTTCTCTCCTTTTTTCAGCTCGCCAGATACAACGTCAACAAAAGATTTCAGAACAGCCTCAACGTCTTTCTTTGATAAATTTGTCTCTTTCGCCATAGCTGCTACTAATTCTGTTTTATTCATGGTGTTTCCTCCTCTAAATGATCTCTTTCTAGTTCGTGGCAACTGCCGATGGCGACAGCGCTCTATCCTCTATATATATACCTTTTACTGGGCATTGTCAAGAATTTTCGCCTTTTAGCGGGCTGTTTTTAATGCTTCCTAAAAAGCCTTTTTGGTGAAGTCTGCCCAAATCTCTTTCTGCTCAATGATCTTCCGTTGTTTTTCCACATTTTTCTCCGAAATCCATGCTTTATTGTGGGAGAAATAGTAATTTGCCAGCTTCCAGTACTTCTCCGGATAAAGAAAACGGATCTTCAGATTCTCCCTTTCTGCAGGCGAAATCCGCCGTACAGCATCGTATTCTTTCAGCATGTCCTTGCCAAGCTGTGGATCCCAGTTATATTTTTCCAATATTTTCCTCATAAAACGGTACAAATCTGCCATCTGGACATCAAACCTGAAATGACCAAAATTGGTCACTGCTGTTCCCTTTTTCAGTATTAACACATTATGCTGATTATATTCCCCATGACAGATCCAGCCTGCTTCCTTTGTCTGCTGTCGGAGTGCTTCGTAATCGGAGTCCTGCAGCTTTCCAAGCGCTACCTCTGCTCTTTCCAGAAACCACTGGACATTAGCCAGATATTCCTTTTCAAAAGCACTACCTGCCCCATTCTTCCGAATAAACTTCCGGATTTTACGCAGCTCCTGGTTATGACGTAAATACTCATCCTTAAGAGATTTTTCCTGATAAATCCCCTCTGCCGGAAGACACATATGAGTATGTAATACTGCCAGGATACGTACACTCTCCAAAATATCTGCTTTGGACTTTGTATCACATTCTCTGCCCTCATACCAGTATTGTAAGGTAAATGGAATGTCGTCTTTATTCTTTGTTATCAGCTGCCCTTCCTGGTTTTCCAGGTAAAGATCCACACTGTATCCTGCCTCTGACAGCTTTTTTAAAAGCCGTTGCTGCATGGCCAGTTTTTTTTCCGATCCCCAGTATTCCCTTAGAAGAAATAGCCCCTTCTGTGTTCTGCAAAGAACAGCTCCACGGGTCCTGCTGGTTCCTTCAGCTGTAAGACCATACTTTTCCAAAGTGCCGATTCCATAATCATACAATCTGTTATCCCCCTCATCATACTTGCTTTCCCACGATACTTTCTATACTTATGAGGGGAATATATTATTTATGTCCTTTGTAATTCCTATTAAGCTTCACTGTTCTGAACAGCCAACTGTTCTGCCTGGGCAAGAAGATACTCCCTGTTATTTTTCCCAGGATCTTCCAGCACCTGGTCTAAAAGAATCTCCAGGATCCTTCCTATAGATGGTCCTGCTTTTAATCCTGCCTGGATCAGATCCCTGCCGCTGATGTCCAGACCCTTCAGGGAAACGCAGTCACCCCGTTCACAGATCCTGTGATAGATCTGCTCCACAGCATCCAGTCTTTCTTCCTTCTGCTCTCGCCTGTACAGACTTTGTGCCAGCATATCCGCCCGCTGCACCTCCAAATATAAAGGAAACAAATCCTCACCAATACTGTTCACTGCACGTCGCACCTGGGTTTCTTCAGCCTTCGGCCGCAGATCATGCCACCGGATCAGACGGCATACCTTCCGGATGGTATCATTGTCAAATTTCAGCCTCCGCAAGATCTCACCAGCCAGCTTCTCACCCACAGGACCGTGTCCCTTAAAATGATCTCTACCATTCTCATCGGTTGTCCGACATACAGGCTTTCCAATATCATGAAGCAACATAGTGAGCCGCAGCACACGGTCAGGCCGGATATTTACCAAGCTGTGCAGGATGTGCTCCCCAACGGAATACATATGATAAGGTGTATTCTGCTGAGTTTCCATACATGTATCAAATTCAGGAAGAAATATCTTTGTAACCCCTGCCCGCCAGGCTGTACGAAGATAGTCCGGATGATCAGATATCAGCAGCTTTACAAGTTCCACCTGGATCCGCTCTGCACTTACCTTTTCCAGATTAGGGGCAAGCAAAGAAAGGGCATTTTCCGTTGCAGGGTCAATGGAAAATCCCAGTTTTGCAGAAAAACGCACTGCCCGCAGAATCCTGAGAGCATCCTCGCTAAAGCGCTCCTTAGGATCTCCTACACACCGGATCACCTTTTTTTCCAAATCACCAAGGCCTCCAAAAGGATCCACCAGCCCTTGCTTCGGATTGTATGCCATTGCATTGATCGTAAAATCTCTTCGCTTCAGATCTTCTTCCAGGCTTGCCGTAAAGGTTACATCCTTAGGGTGCCTGCCGTCCTCGTATACTCCGTCTACACGATAAGTGGTCACTTCAAACCCTTCTTTGTCAAGAAGTACCGTAACTGTACCATGCTGCAGGCCTGTATCTATGGTTCTGTGAAAAAGGCTTTTTACCTGCTCCGGCTTGGCAGAAGTGGTAATGTCCCAGTCATCCGGGGTGTCCGAAAGAACCCGATCCCTGACACAGCCACCTACTGCATATGCCTCAAACCCTGCCTTTTCCAACGTTTTTAATATTCTGTCAACTTTTGGAGGAATCTCTATAAACATATGTTTCTCCATTTTTCTTTCCAGTCCTCCTTCATGTTATGATGCCAGAGGCTAAGGTCTCTTTTACCCATGGTATCATTTTATATTTACAGGGCATATACATGGTTTAAAGGTCCGCTGCCTGCTCCCAGATCCAGCATAGCCTCTAACGCACCTGTAAGATAGGCTTTCGCATTTGCCACACTATCTTCCACTGAAAACCCAAGAGCCAGATTGCAGGCAATAGCTGAAGAAAGGGTACAGCCTGTGCCATGAGTATTAGGATTTGCCACCCTCTTTCCACGGAACCATTGAAGCTTTCCATCCTGGTACAACAGATCTGTAGCATCGTTTACCAGATGACCTCCTTTAATCAGGATAGCGCCTTTATATTTTTCTGCCAGTTTTCCGGCAGCTTTGATCATATCTTCTTCTGTATGTATCTCAAATCCGTAGAGCACCTGGGTCTCAGGAATATTGGGTGTGATCACATCTCCCATAGGAAGAAGTATATCCGTCACCGCATCCATGGCTTCCTCACACATCAGACGGTGTCCGCTGGTGGAAACCATCACCGGATCCACTACAATATTCTTTGCACCATATTTCAAAAGCTTGTCAGCGATCACACGGATGATCCGGCTGCTTAATACCATACCGATCTTCACGCTATCTGGATAAATATCTGTAAAAACTGCATCCAGCTGATCTGCCACAAACTCTGGCTCTGCCTCCATAATGCTTTTTACTCCGGTTGTATTCTGGGCTGTCAGTGCTGTGATCACACTCATCCCATATAATTTATGGGCAGTAATGGTTTTCAGGTCAGCCTGGATCCCTGCCCCGCCGCTGCAGTCAGAGCCTGCAATGGTCAGTACTTTTTTCATTGTATTAATGCCTCCATTTCAGAAAAATCCTTTGTATATCGGTAAACCATTGCCTGAAGCTTAACTGTTTCCGGCTCCCAGGCATCATACACTCCCACTACCTTAAAGCCTGCATCCCTGGCTGTCCTGGCTGCATGAATGGCATCTTCAAACACCAGTACCTCTTCCTTAGCAAGGTCAAGATATGTAAGTGCAGCTTCATAAATATGAGGTGTAGATTTATCATAACCTACACCGGCACAGGTATAGATCCCTTTAAAATATTTCCAGATCCCGGTTCGCTTCAAGGCTTCTTTTGCAAGATACTCATCTGTAGCCGTCGCCACACACATCTGTATATGATTGTGATGCAGCATTTTCAAAAACGGAACCACTCCTTTTTTCGGCTGAACCCGTAAACTGTAATTCTCAGACATCAGCTTTCCTATCCCCTCCATGATCGCCTCCGGGCTCTCCTGGATCTGATAGGTTTCTTTTATGTAAATGGCTCCCTGGTGCACAGTCATGCGAAGAAGGGTATCATTCAGCCCCTCTTCGGCCTGGATACCCTTTTCTGCAAGATATTGTTCTGCAAGGTGCCTCCAGTACCCCATAGAATCCAGCAAGGTACCGTCCATATCAAAAATCGCTCCCCGGATCATCCTTCTACCATCTCACTGGAAAGCCTGTGCAGTTCCCTGCATTCCTTTCTGATATCTTCGGCAGCAAATACGGCAGACACCAGCGCCACTCCGCATACACCGCTTCCCTTTAGCTGCAGAAGATTCTCTTTGCTGATTCCACCGATCGCTACCACCGGAATGGAAACAGACTGACAGATCTGCTTCAGGGTTTGAAAGTCCACTGCATGGGCATCCTTCTTGGTAGAAGTATGAAATACAGCTCCAACCCCCAGGTAATCCGCTCCATCTGCCTGTGCTTTCTGAGCCTGTTCTACAGTCCGGGCCGAGATTCCAAGGATCTTGTCCGGTCCAAGAAGTGCTCTGGCCTTTGCTCCATCCATATCGGACTGGCCGATATGAACTCCGTCTGCACCTGTTTTTACAGCCACCTCCACATCATCATTCACAATAAAAGGAATCTGCTTCTCCTTACATAATGCACCAATCTCTTTTGCTTCCTGAAGGAACTTATCCTCAGACATATTCTTCTCTCTTAACTGAAGACAGGTGATGCCCCCTTCAATGGCCTGCTGCACCTGTTCATACAAAGACAGCTTCCCTGTCCAGGTCTGATCTGTCACCGCATATAATAATAAATCCTTTTTTCCTATAGTCATGTCTTTATCTCCTGATCATCTATAATTATTCCTGATAACTGTTGCCTACATCTGAGCCCAGATCGCAGGTATATTTCCACTCGATCTTATCTCCATCCTCCACTGTATACTCGGAGCATCCGTAATTAGGAAACCATCCGTTCACACTGAACATCCATCCTGAATTGGCACCGCAGTCAAATTCATAAAGCTGGTTGATCCCTTCAATATAATAGCTTCCGTACAATGGGGTATATCTGGAAGACATCTGGATCCCGGCCTGATTACATGCATTTTTCAGCACATCAAAAGCTGTATCACCGGATTTAAAGGATACTTCTTCAGGTTCCAGGATCCAGCCATCGGAAGGCACAAATTCCGCCTTTTCAGCCTTCAGATCATCCCGGTTGTCAAGGATGGAAGAGCAATCTATGGAAATGGTACAGGTATGGCTTTCCTTGACCTGGTCGCTGCCGCCACAGCCTGCTGCCAGCAAACAGCACAGAAGCAGGCCAAATAACAGCCTGCCTGTCTGAAACCTTTGTAATGTATGTTGTTTTTTCACGATTTTCTGTTTTTTCCTCCGCTTCTTCATGGCATCCTCTGTACTTCTATACAAGCATCTCTGCATTTTCTATAATATCTTTGATCTGTTTTTCCTCCATCTCTGCTATGTCTGCAATCTGAGCAGCCGTATAACCTTTGTTGTGCATCTTTATGATCATTTCCCGTTTGCCCATTTCAGTGCCTGTCTTAATTCCAATTTCAATTCCTGTCTCCTTGATTTTCTGGCTCAAATTACACATAATGCTTATATCCTCCCTGAATTTCTTTTCTACTGGAATCGCATATTCATTTCCAATAATGTCTATTTTTTCGCTTACCGATAAATCTTGAGACAACAGTGTCCCCAGTAATCTATGTAATTCATATTTTTCTTCACGTTGTGGAAGTTCTTCTGAAAGTCCGATCATTACGATATTAACCAGATCCATTTCCCCTTTCCATTCATGCGAATTTATGATACTTTCTTTTACCAGATGAATGTGTTCCAAACTGTTTTCCGACATATTCATGCAGATCCAGATAGAATAAACCCGCTTGATATCATTGTAATTTGAATTTACAAAATCCCTTTCCTTTTGTGAGGAAATCATACGGCTTACATAAAAGATCGCCCGATTCAAAATATCATATCCATCCGGTTCATCCTTTTGGGCTTCTACATTAATGATCATCTGTGACAGCCCATCCTTCATCCTCACATAAAAAACAATGTCAAACCGAATCAAGCCCTCATGTAACTCCTGGTTTTCAGAATTAAGCCCTGTAACCCGTGTTCCGTTTCTCTCCGATTCTGTATTGGTAAGTCCCGGATCCACAGGAACCGTATTAATAAATGGATCTCCCTCTATATATGGAATTACGTCCATAGGATCCATTCCTCCAAATTCCTCCACGGTTTTCACCAGTATATGTGCCAGAATACCTTTCTGGCCAAGTAATCTTTTCGCACTTTCATCATACTGTGCGTCTTTATCTGTCGTAAGAATTGAATTTCTAATCTCTGTATTCAATTACCTTATTCCCTTTCTACAGTATATTTGAAATCATTCTCCGGCTGTCTATTATTATACTCGAAGTCCGCATTTGTAACAACATTCAATTTGATTTCTGTCCAATTTGATTTCCCGGTTTCAATTTCCCGGACAGGTCATCTCTCCGTATACTGTTCCACGGAAGAAGAAGGGCTTTTGACATATTCCAGGCTTTTACGCTTCAAAAATGCCCTCTCTCCAATCTCCCTTTACAAGCCGATTATTTATATTGATCCTAAGTCTTTTTTTATCCAATAAAGCATGATACAATTTACACAAAAAAAGGAGGGAATCCATGAAAAAATCAGCTTTATTTCCAATACTTCTATGTTTTGGCACACTGTTTTCCTGTAATCTGTGTATGGCACAGACAGAAGCATCGTCTCATACACAGGGGATCATTTATGGTCAGAATATTTTTATCCAGGACGATGTGATCATGATCCCCTATGAAAATCACCTGATCACAGGACTTCTTGATGAAAAAGGCGATGTATACAACCTTATACAGGAACTGTCCCTGGATCAGAACATCTATACCGTTGCCCAGGATGGCCAGTATTTATATCTTGGAACCACTTCCCAACTGAACCGGGTGGATATTGCCCAGAAGGATCAGGGTACCCAGGTTTCACAGCTGATCTGCGATGATGGTGCAGATGATGGCTTCCAGATCTATGATGGCTTTATTTATTATCCTTATGGTTCATCTGTTTATCGGGTTTCAAAGGATGGGGGTGAAGAAGATCTTGTTGTAGAAAATGTGGAAGATTATGAACTGACTACAGACGGGATTTATTATCTTACCAGCCAGGGACGTTTTTGCTTTTCTAGCCTGGACGGTACTTTGACTCAAACATTGGGAGATTCTTTTTCCGATGGAAAAATGACGCTTTTGGGCTCCAGGATGTATATTACAACCGATCAGATCTTTGTTTATGATCTGGACACACAGACTCTTGAACAGCTGCCTGTTTCCCATTCAGTTAATGAATATGACGATATTGTTCCTATGAATGATTATCTGCTTTTTACTGACGATGATTTCAGTACCTATAAATACGAATTTTCCACAGGCCTGGAAACAGAGATCCACAGCACTTCCCTTCCTGATAAGGAGAGCCGTGTGATCAAAAATAATCAGATGTATTATTCCTATGCCACTGGGAAGCTTTTCATCTTAAATATGGCCGATTATCAGCAGAATATCCTGGAACTTGATGCACTGACAGGCCAAAATACAGGCAATTCTGGTAACACCCAGGTAGAGCCTTCTACCATGGAGACAGGCAGCTTCAATATCGCCGATGGACTATATGCTAATGCCAGCGCAGGGGGTGCTTTTATGGGCACTGACTATTTCTGTCTTTATTTTAATACTGAAGCCTATCTGAATGGGGAGTGGGCATGGGAAGTAATTGATGATTCCGCTATTCGTTTTTACTATCCCCAGGCAGCAGAAAGCGGCTACGGTGGTCACATTATGACGATCCGAGCCTATGACTGGGGTGACAACAGCTATTCAGAACTGCCTTCTTATCAGATCGCAGGGCTAAGTTCTGACAAAAAATATGTTGCTATTTTCCCTACAGACGTGCAATACGATCCAAATGACAGTATACAATGCTCAGAATATCCTGCCCTTCTTGAATACGCAAAAAGGGTTGATCAGGATAATCCTGACAACCCTTTCTCTGTAACAAGCATGCCTGATAATGTGCCCTGAAGCACGAATTAATAAGCTCTGCCCCAATATACCATTTTCTTCGCCGGTTTACCGCAGCATACACAGGTATCGGAAAGATGCTCCTGCTCAAATGGGATGCATCTTGAAGTTGCCTGAACATCTTCTTTGATCTTATCCTCACATTCACGACAGCCACACCACATAGCTTTTACAAAGCCTGGTTTATTCACGATGGTATCTTTGAACTCATCATAAGTGGTTGCTGTGTATGTGTGTGCATCTCTGTGTGCTCTAGCACGCTCCAGCATATCCTTCTGCATAGTTTCAAGGATCTCATTAACTTTCTGTGTAAGCTCCTCAAATCTAACTGTGTATTTCTCTCTTGTATCTCTGCGGCAGACTACAGCCTGTCCGTTTTCAATATCCTTTGGTCCACACTCAATACGTACCGGGATTCCTCTCATTTCCTGCTCTGCAAATTTGAATCCAGGACTCTTATCTGTCACATCTGCTTTTGCACGGATGCCGGCAGCCTTTAATGCAGCCAGAAGCTCATCTGCTTTTTCAAGGACTCCTTCTTTTCTCTGCTGGATCGGGATGATCACAGCCTGAACCGGTGCGATCCTTGGGGGAAGTACAAGTCCGCTGTTATCTCCGTGAACCATGATAAGCGCACCGATCATACGTGTTGTCATTCCCCAGGATGTCTGATGTACATACTGAAGCTGATTATTTTTATCTGTATACTGAATGCCGAATGCCCGTGCAAAGCCATCACCAAAGTTATGGCTTGTACCGGACTGAAGGGCTTTTCCATCATGCATCAGTGACTCAATGGTATAAGTAGCTTCAGCTCCTGCAAATTTCTCTTTATCTGTTTTGCGGCCTTTGATAACCGGAATAGCCAGAACCTCTTCGCAGAAGTCTGCATACAGGTTCAGCATCTGGATGGTTCTTGCTTCTGCTTCTTCTGCAGTAGCGTGTGCTGTATGGCCTTCCTGCCATAAAAACTCACGGGAACGGAGGAAAGGACGGGTTGTCTTTTCCCAGCGCACTACAGAACACCACTGGTTATATACCTTTGGCAGATCTCTGTGGGACTGGATCTCTTTCTGGTAGAAATCACAGAACAGGGTCTCAGAAGTAGGGCGCACGCAAAGACGCTCCTGCAGCGGATCCAGACCACCGTGTGTTACCCATGCAACCTCAGGTGCAAAACCTTCTACATGGTCTTTTTCTTTGTCAAGAAGAGACTCCGGGATAAACATTGGCATGTATACATTCTCTACGCCTGTCTCTTTGAACCTGCGGTCAAGCTCCTTCTGGATATTCTCCCAGATCGCATATCCTGCCGGTTTGATGGCCATGCAGCCTTTTACACTTGTATAGCCACAAAGCTCTGCTTTTTTCACCACATCTGTATACCACTGGGCGAAATCTTCCTCCATAGATGTGATGGCTTCTACTAATTTCTTTTCTTTTGCCATTTTGCATTCTCCTTTTTAAATAAAAAAAGAACCTTCCAATCCCATATCATAGGGACCGAAAAGCTCGGCGGTACCACCCTGATTAGCATCTCACATATAAAGATGCTCTCTCATCTTCCCTTTATCGCTGGAAATGCGCTGTGCTTCAGTTGCACAGTGACTCCAAGGCCGGTTCCATGACTTGTGCACAGGCTCCTCACACCTTTGCAGAAACTGTATCCTTCTCTGCTCAAAAGCCCTCTCTGGGATTACTCCTCATGTACTATTCTCTTCATCGTCATATTGCATATATAGGCGCTGTATCTATATCAACACCTGTTTCCTGTTTATTTTATGCAAAATACCGCCATCTGTCAAGACCGATGATAGGATTATTCCTAATGCCTAAAATGAAACTTTAAATTCCACCGCCCGCTTATGCGGTGGAATTTACTCTAA
>NZ_JAAITU010000025.1 GCF_013304385.1 Blautia glucerasea | reverse complement strand
ATCCAAGAGGATATATAGCTCTTTTAGAATTTACACAGAATTAATTACAGTCTCGGTAGATGAGAAGATTCCTTTTCTTCCATGGACGGTATTGCCTTATTGCTTCTGGTTTCCGCTGATCGCTGTTTATCCTCTGGTGGTTTTCCAGACGGATCCTTATTCATATTGCAGTTACTTGATGACCATGGTAATAGAAATCGTGTTTAGTGTAGCATGTTATTTGATCTATCCCACTTCTTTTCAGAGGCCGGTGCCGCCAGATGGCTTCTGGGGGGATTTTATGAAGCTTATTTATCATGGCAGCTACCGTGGACTGAACTGTGCACCAAGCCTGCATTGTTCCAGTTGTTTTCTGATTATCTGTACTTCTTTTATATGTGTGGGAATGAACCCGTGGATTCGGATAGTGACAGCTTCGATTGCTGTCATGATCGTATTGTCAACTCTTACAACCAAACAGCATACGTTAATCGATGTGCTGACGGCAGTTCCCCTTTTTCTGATCAGCAGGATCCTGGGAATTATGTTGGCTGACCAATATTACGTACAGTTGCTCACATTTATTGGAAAATAAAATGTAACCGCACACCCTTCAATATTAGGATGATCATCTTATTCAGGCATTTGTATGATCGGCATTGGCCATATGGTAGATCTTTTCCATATCTTTCATATTCAGCTGCATGAACACTCCAATGGTACGTGTATCCTCAAAGCTGCAGCGAAAGGCAAGATCATGGATCTGGCTGTCGGTCAGATCCAGTCCAAGCTGATGAAGGCTGGTAGGCATCTGGATGGAATGGAAGAAGTCTTCCATAGCCTGAATGCCCTGCAGGGCTGTTTTTTCAAAATCCAGCCCACAGGGAATGTGAAATACATTTGTGGCAAATTGGGCAAAGCGCTCCGGATTTTCTTTGTATACGTATCTGGCCCAGCTTCCCCATAAAGCAGAAAGACCTGCACCATGGGTCACATCGTATTGACCGCCCAGTTCATGTTCAAGTTGATGGCAGGCCCAGTCGCCGCCGCCTGTTCCACAGCCGGTAAGACCATTGTGAGACAGGGAACCGGCCCACATGATCTCTGCCCGTGCATTGTAATTCCCCGGCTCATTCATCAGGATCCGGGCGTTATAGATAACTGTCTGCATAAGAGATTCGCTGATGCTGTCAGTTATTTCCATTGTTTCAAGATTTACGAAATATCGTTCCATAGTATGCATCAGAATATCGACACATCCGCTTTCTGTCTGATACTGAGGAAGTGTATAAGTAAGCCGTGGATTTAAAATGGCAAATTTAGGACGGCACAGATCGGTTTTTACGCAGCCACGTTTTAACCAGCCGTCTTCGTTGGTGATCACAGCGGAACTGCTCATCTCACTGCCGGAGGCTGCGATGGTAAGGATCACGCCAATAGGAAGACAGGCTGTTGGAGTTTCTTTCTTCAGGAAAAAGTTCCACACATCGGTCCAGGGATTGGCAGCTCCATACCCAATGGCTTTGGAAGAGTCGATCACACTGCCTCCACCAGCCGCAAGGATAAAATCCACCTGCTCTTCCCGGCACAGACGGATCCCTTCGTAGACTTTGGAAAGCCGGGGATTAGGTACCACACCGCCAAGGGTAACATAGGATACGCCTGCTGTATCCAGACTGTCTGTAATCTCTTTTAAAAGGCCGGATCGGACTATGCTGCCGCTTCCGTAATGAATCAGAACCTTTTTATAATTGCCCTGCTTTAAAAGTTCCCCGATCTGGTAATGAGTATCTTTTCCAAATATGATACGGGTAGGAGTATAGTATTCAAAATTTCTCATAATAATCCTTTCACGTAATAATCGATGGTTTTTATATTTACATCCACTTATGTGCGAGCACAGGTGGCTTCAGACCTTTTGACACTGTAATCATCATATTCTTATTAAATCAAAAAAACAGGAATTAGTCAAAATAAATTGCAAAATCTTCATAAGAGCTTCATAAGAAAAGAAATAAATCAAAAAGTTCTTGTGAGACGGACAAATGTCTTTTTACTGTTGACATATACCATGAAACCATATATACTATAATTTGGTAACGCTTTAAAAGAAAAGAGAAAACTACCCTTATGTTATAGGAGGAGCAGGAATGTATTCATTTGAAGAAATCCAGAAAGTAGATCCTGAGATTGCAGGGCTGATCAAGTCAGAAGTTGAAAGACAGAACTCCCATATTGAGCTGATCGCATCCGAGAACTGGGTGAGTAAAGCAGTTATGGCAGCTATGGGAAGCCCTCTTACCAATAAATATGCAGAAGGATATCCTGGGAAAAGATTTTATGGTGGCTGTGTTTGCGTGGATGAAGTTGAGACTCTTGCTATTGAACGGGCAAAGAAGCTTTTTGGCTGTGAATATGTAAATGTTCAGCCGCATTCCGGTGCACAGGCCAATATGGCTGTATTTTTTGCAATGCTGAAGCCTGGAGACACAGTGCTTGGCATGAATCTGAACCATGGAGGGCATTTGACACATGGAAGTCCGGCAAATATGTCCGGAACTTATTTTAAAGCAGTTTCCTACGGTGTAAATGATGATGGTGTGATCGATTATGAAGAAGTTGCCCGTATTGCCAGAGAATGCAGACCTAAGCTGATCGTGGCAGGTGCAAGTGCTTATGCAAGGATCATTGATTTTAAGAAATTCCGTGAGATTGCAGATGAAGTAGGGGCATATCTGATGGTTGATATGGCACATATTGCAGGACTTGTGGCAGCAGGACAGCATCCAAGCCCCATTCCTTATGCAGATGTGACTACCACCACCACTCACAAAACACTTCGTGGACCAAGAGGGGGTATGATCCTCAGTGATGCGGCCACTGCCAAGAAGTTTAATTTTAACAAAGCAGTATTTCCTGGGATCCAGGGCGGTCCGCTGATGCATGTGATCGCAGCAAAGGCTGTTTGTTTTAAGGAAGCACTGGAACCGGAATTCCAGGAATACGGAAGAATGGTAGTAGAAAATGCAAAGGCTTTATGTGCTGGTCTTATGAAGAGAGGTGTGGATATTGTTTCTGGAGGAACAGACAATCATCTGATGCTTGTAGATTTAAGAAATCTGGGAGTAACCGGAAAAGAGATGGAGAACCTTCTGGATGCAGTGAATATTACCTGCAACAAAAATGCCATCCCAAATGATCCTCAGTCTCCATTTGTAACAAGTGGTGTACGCCTTGGAACACCGGCTGTTACATCCAGGGGAATGAAGCCGGAGGATATGGATGTGATCGCAGAAGCCATAGCTTTAATGCTGAAAAGCAGGGATCATCAGGAAGAAGCAAAGGCACTGGTGAAAGGACTTACCGATAAGTACCCACTGGTTGGTTAATTTTTTACAATTGCAAAGAACATTACAAAGAACCTTTTGGATTAGACGGGAATGCTCTGATACAGAAGGTTCTTTTATGTGCAGGCCTGTCTTGATTTTAAAGGGCGTGAATGTTAAGATAAGGAGAGTTGACAGAGATTCAGGAGGAACTTGATTTATGAATAAAAGAAAATGGATATCTGTGATAGCTGCGTTCTGGAGTGCCGCTGCTATTGCCCTGTCAGGAGAGTTTGTAGAAGCCAATGGCCTTTTAAGGACACTGAATAGTGAATTAAATGGGATACGTTTGGACAAACTGATCGTATTGGCAGCGCTGGTTGCGTTTTATTATAAAGTGTGGGACAGGTTCGTGGAAGAGAGTAAGTGGATCACCCATCTTTTGGCTGCGTTCTTTTCGGTGTGCATGCTGATCGGTATCAGTTATTCCACGCAGGGAAGCTGGGTATTTTTTATGGGTAACCGTAAGCAGATGGTGATTGCTTTCCTTACTTTTGCAGGGTATTTTATTCTGTTTGACGTGACTCTAAGCATATTTTATGGCTGGCTGTCCAGATTGAATCTGTATCAGATCAGGGCAAAGAAGCCGTTGCCTGCATTTGCTCAAAAGCATAGCCACTTGTGGGCGTTCCTTGTCATTTATCTTTGCTGGCTGCCGTGGATCATTATATTTTTCCCTGGCTCTGTTCCTGCAGATGGATACAGACAGCTGGATATGTACTTTGGCGGTGAGAAGTTTACTACAAGGCATGCCTGGGTGCTGACTATGTTTGTAGGACTGCTTATGAGTATTGGCAGGCTGATCAATGATAATATGGGAGTTTTTCTGATCATACTGGTCACATCCCTTCTGGAGTGCTACTGCTATTCCGGTGTATGCAGCCGTTTAAAAAAATGGAAAGCACCAAAGCAGCTGTATGTAGGTTCTGTACTGTTTTTCGGTCTGATGCCTATGTTTGGTACTTATGCCCAGACTGTGATCAAGGATAGTATGTTTAGTGCAGTATTTGCCCTTTATATGGCATTGTATGCAGAATGCGCTATTCCTGCGCTTCAGAAAAGAAGCGGCAAAAGACTGTCATCACAGCTGATACAGCTTGCCATTGTGGGGATACTTACCTGTTTCTGCAGGAATAACGGAATTTATATGGTCTTTGTTTCCATGGTTTTCCTGATCTTTTTTGTGGCAAAGAGACAGAGACTGGTGGTTCTGGCGCTGGCGATTGCAGTGTTTGGATGTTATTCAGTTTCTGAGAAAGCGGTGGCACCTGCTCTTGGTATTTCTTCTATTTCCAGCAGGGTTTATTTTTCCATTCCTTTCCAGCAGACTGCCAGATATGTACGGTCTTATCCGGAGGATGTTACAGAAGAAGAGAAAGATGCCATTAACCAGATCCTGAATTATGATCAGCTAGCACAAAGATATAATCCGGAGTTGTCTGATCCGGTAAAAGCCACTTACCGCACCGGGAATATTACAAAAGAAAAGCTGATGAATTATTTCAAAGCCTGGTTTTCCATGTTTAAAAAGCATCCTGGGGTTTATATTGAAGCAACCCTTCATAATACTTACGGATATTTTTATCCATTTTACCATAATACGGCACAGGGACCTTACCGGTTATATAATAAAACCTTTACAGAGTATCAGTTTGAATATGACTATGTGTTCCCAAATGAGGCCAGGAGTGTGATGGCTCAATATGCATATTTGTGGAGAAATGTTCCCGGGTTTGCCCAGATCAGTAATTCCGGTGCATATACCTGGATGCTCCTGATCCTTGCAGGCTACCTGTTTTACAGGAAGCGTGGAAAGGGGATATTGGCTTTGGCAGCACCGGCTTTGAATGTAGCTATCTGTGTTGCTTCTCCGGTAAATGGAATGTTCCGCTATGTGCTGCCGCTTATTGCATGTATGCCGGTAGTTGTGTACTGGTGTATTGGATACGGAGAAAAGGAATTTACAGATAAATCAGAAGAAAGCAGGTGATTGCTTGGAAAAAATTGTGATCATAGGGGACGGACCGGCAGGGATTTCTGCTGCCTTATATGCAGCCAGAGGGAATATGGAGCCATTGGTGATCAGTATGGGAAGCAGTGCCCTTGATAAAGCCGAACTGATCCAGAATTACTATGGCCTGTCAAAGTCCATGACAGGGAAAGAACTTCATGAAACCGGGATTTCTCAGGCCAGAGAGCTGGGAGTCCGTTTTATGGAGGCTCAGGTTCTGGGAGTCAGCGGATTTGATACTTTTGAAATTAAGACAACGGCAGGGAATCTGGAAGCAGAATGTGTGATCCTGGCAACTGGCAGCCAGCGTAAGACCCCAGGGATCCAGGGATTGAAGGAGCTGGAGGGCAGAGGTGTCAGCTATTGTGCAGTATGCGATGCTTTCTTCTATCGTGGAAAAGAGGTGGCAGTGCTGGGAAATGGAGAATTTGCTCTTCATGAAGCAGAAGAACTGGCACCCATGGCATCGAAGGTGACTATTTGCACCAATGGAAGTGCACCGGATTTTTCCGGAGAGGCAAAATTTCCTGTTAATACAGCAAAGATCCAAAAGATTCAGGGAGATGACCAGGTTACGGGGATTTGTTTTTCACCGGAGGTCAGTGCAATGGATACAGAATCTGCTCAGGCAAATATCCTTCCTGTGGCAGGCGTTTTTGTGGCTTCCGGAACTGCAGGCAGTGCATCCATTGCAAGGCAGATGGGGGCAGTCCTTACAGAAAAGGGCAATATACAGGTCAATGAAAATATGGAAAGTACCATTCCCGGACTTTTTGCGGCAGGAGATTGTACAGGTGGACTTCTTCAGGTGGCAAAGGCTGTTTATGAAGGCGCGAAGGCAGGACTTTCTGCGGTACAGTATGTGCGCACAAGAGCCAGGGATAAATAATAGAAGTACCAGTAAAGACCAAAAGTCTGCCGGATCATCTGAAAAGATAAGATTTACGGTATCACAAAAACAAACAATAAGGAGGAATGCTTTATGGTAAAGACAGTTACAGTACAGAATTTTGAAGAGGTAGTTCAGTCAGAGAAAACGGTTTTGCTTGATTTTTGGGCAACCTGGTGTGGTCCATGTATGCGTCAGGGGCCTATCGTGGAAGCACTGGGAGAAGAAGGCTTTGCAGTAGGCAAGGTAGATGTGGATGCACAGCCGGAACTGGCACAGAGATTCCGGATTATGAGTATTCCTACATTGATCGTTTTTAAAGACGGAAAAGAATACAAAAAAATGATCGGCCTTACATCTAAAGAAGAACTGAAGGCCCTTCTTCAGGAATAAAGGTCCAGACGGATATGAAGATCATTCTTGCTGCATGTAATGCAAAATACATCCATTCCAATTTGGCAGTATATGATCTGCAGGCTTATGCCAGGCAGTATCAGCAGCATATTCTTTTAAAAGAATATACCATCAATCAGCAGAAAGATGAGATCATGAAGGATTTATACGAGGAAAAGCCGGATGTGATCTGCTTTTCCTGCTATATCTGGAACATCTCGTTTGTAAAGGAACTGGCGGAAGACCTGAAAAAGGTGCTTCCGTCTGTACCTTTTTGGGCAGGCGGGCCAGAGGTATCCTTTGATGCAGAAGCCTTTCTTGCGGCCAATCCTGCATTTGACGGTGTGATGGTGGGCGAAGGAGAAGAAACCTTTCTGGAGCTTGCCGGATACTATGTGGATCATAGGAAAAGCCTGGAACAGATCCGGGGGATCGCATTTCGTAAAGAAAACCAGGTTCTCCATAATGGATGGAGAGAAATCATGGATCTTAGCAAGGTTCCTTTTCCATATAAGGATCTGCAGGATTTTGACCATAGGATCATTTATTATGAAAGCAGCAGGGGCTGTCCTTTTTCATGTAGCTACTGCCTGTCTTCTGTAGATAAAAAACTGCGATTCAGAAGCCTTGATCTGGTGCGGAAAGAACTGCAGTTTTTCCTGGATCATAAGGTGCCACAGGTAAAGTTTGTGGATCGTACCTTTAACTGTAAACATGATCATGCCATGGCAATCTGGAAATATATTGTTGAACATGATAATGGGGTCACTAATTTTCACTTTGAGATTGCAGCAGATCTTTTGCGGGAAGAAGAGCTGGAATTGATGGCCACCATGCGTCCGGGACTGATTCAGCTGGAGATCGGTGTACAGTCTACCAATCTGCAGACGCTTGAGGCTATTCACAGAAAAACAGATTTTTCAAGGATTTGCCAGATTGTGGAAAGAATCCACAGCTTTGGCAACATCCATCAACACCTGGATCTGATCGCAGGACTTCCATATGAGGATTATGACAGTTTTCATCATTCCTTTAATGATGTATATGCATTGAGTCCCCAGCAGTTTCAGCTGGGTTTCCTTAAGGTTCTGAAAGGGTCCCTGATGAAACAAATGGAAAAAGAGTATGGCATTGTACATAAAGAAAAAGAACCCTATGAGGTGCTTTCCACTAACTGGATTACTTATGAAGATGTTTTAAATCTGAAAAAGGTGGAAAACATGGTGGAAGTGTACTATAATAGTGGACAGTTTGAAAATTCATTAAAATATGTGGAGACTTTGTTTCCTGACAGCTTTACCATGTATGAAGCTTTAGGCAGGTTTTATGAGCAAAAGGGATATGACTGTATTTCCCATAACCGGCTGCGCAGATATGAGATCCTTCTTGAATTTATAGAAAGCCTGAAGCAGGGAGATGTACAAAAAGGTGCAGACGCACTTGTGTTGGATCTGTATCTTCGGGAAAAGCTGAAAAGCCGTCCATCCTTTGCAAAAGACCAGAAAGCAGAGGAGAAAAAGATATGGGCATACCGAAAACAGGAAAATATTCCAAAGACAGCTCATATCCAGGTGTTTTGGGATGGAAGGGTTCTTTTGTTTGATTATGAGAAAAAGGATCCGCTTACAGGTAATGCACTGACAGAAGAAATCAGATTATAGGAGGTTCGATGTGATGGGAATGTTTGATCCGAAGAAAAGAAAACTGATCACTGCGGTGATCGCTATCATTCTTGTGCTGGCAATGGTGGTTCCTACTGTGCTCTCTCTCCTGCTGTAAACAGGATAGGGGAGGAAAGCAGATGAAACTTAAAAAACAGGTCATGGAAGTGCTGCAGCAGGAAATAACAGGGAGACTGAAGCCAGGGGATGAACTGGTAGTTATTGGTGCTGTGGCTTTGGAAGGCACAAGACTTTTGGCGAAAGATAAAAAGACAAAGCTGGAGATGCGCTTTTCCCAAGGGTTTATCCAGGATATGTTATACGCCAGGGAGAGATACGGTGTCCAGGATTTAACAGAAAATGGCTTTGTGTGGAAAATGGCAGAGGCAGCAGGGGCAGATGTGATCTATCCTATGGGTGAAGGCGGATTTTTAAGCGGCCTCTGGAAAGTAGCAGAGGTATCCGGCACAGGACTTGTGGCAGATTTCAGGAAGGTTCCCGTTCGTCAGGAAACTGTGGAATTATGCGAGGTACTGGATCTGAATCTTTACAGGCTGCGCTCTGATGGCGCCTTTCTGGCAGGTATCCCATCAGGAGAGGGACTGGTGAGAAAATGTCAGGCGGCTGGACTTCCTGCTGCGGTGATCGGACAGGCAAATGCGGGAAATGACCGCCTGTTGTACAGCGGTGAGAATTTCCGTTATCTTGACCGTCCGGCAGAAGATGAACTATACCAGCTGGGAGTCAATCCCCCAGCTGATATAGCCTCCGGCAGGATTGCAGAGGTGCGCAGGAGAAGTATGTCATGCAATTGCATGACGCGCACCTCGCAGCAAGAATGCCGAGGCATTCTTGGATGATCCCCCGGCCAGCATTGTGAAATGCCAGGCTGGGGCTTTTTAAATAACAGGAGGATCCTATTATGGCTTTAAATATTGTATTACATGAGCCGGAAATACCGGCAAATACCGGAAATATCGGTCGTACCTGTGTGGCAACAGGTACCAGGCTGCATCTGATCGAGCCTCTTGGCTTTCATTTAAATGAAAAGGCTATTAAGCGTGCTGGGATGGATTACTGGAAAGATCTGGATGTGACCACTTATCTGAATTATGAAGACTTCCTGAAAAGAAATCCAGGAGCAAAGATTTATTATGCCACTACCAAGGCACCACAGACTTATACAGATGTGTCTTATGAAGAGGACTGTTATATTATGTTCGGAAAAGAAAGCGCAGGGATTCCGGAAGATATCCTGGTGGATCATCAGGATACCTGTGTAAGGATCCCGATGATAGGGGATATCCGTTCCCTGAACTTAAGCAATTCTGTGGCCATCGTGCTTTATGAGGCATTACGTCAGCATGATTTTTCCCATATGAATCTGCAGGGGCATCTAAGAAATTACGAATGGAAATAGGCCATCAGGCCTTTTCCAGAGTAAAGATAAACTCTGTTCCAATGCCTTCTGTACTGACCACATCAATATTCTGGTCATGAGCATTGATGATTTCTTTTACAATGGAAAGACCAAGTCCGGTACCTTTCCTGTCTTTTCCACGGGAAACGTCTGTTTTATAAAAACGATCCCAGATCCTGGAAAGACTATTCTTGGGGATTCCACAGCCATGGTCTTTTACGGAAATAAACACACGGTCATTCTTTTCTGTGGTTTCTACTTCAATGGAGGATTCATCATCACTGAATTTTACTGCATTGTCCAGAAGATTGTATAGTACCTGCTGAATCTGTTCCATATCTGCATTGACAAACAATTCTGTACCTGAAAGGATTAATTCCAATCGGATCCGGTGTTTGGTACATTCTCCCTCAAAAGCTTCCGCTGTTGTTTTGATGGTCTGATTAATATCGAATTTCTGTTTATGCATGATCCGCTTCTGCACGTCCAGATCATTCAGGGTAAGCAGGCTGCGTGTAAGCTTCTCCAGCCGATTAGCTTCAAAAGAAATGATATTTAAGTATTTGCCCTGCATTTCCACCGGGATGGTTCCATCCAGCATAGCTTCCACATAACCTTTGATAGATGTAAGAGGAGAGCGGAAATCGTGGGAGATGTTGGCAATAAAATGTCGCTGGTATTCCCCATTCCGATTCAGCTTTTCTGCCATATAATTCAACATATTGGCAAGATAACCCATTTCGTCATCAGAGGTAACAGGGATTTTGTAAGATAGATTTCCTCCTGCAAATTCAGTAGTACCACGAATGATCTGGGATAAAGGCCTTTGCACATGCCAGTGGTAAAGCAGCAGTAAAAGCAAGGTGGTCAGGTAAATACACAGAAAAAGGATTTGCATGATCTTAAGGAGTCCGCTGCGGTTCTGATAAAGGAAACGCATCTGATAATGGATGGCCACATAGCCTTTTGTTGACATATCAGCTGTGATGGGGGCGATCACGCTCAGCCTTGGGGAAGAGAAAAAACCATAAAAATCCCCTATCTGATAATAGCTTCCGCCCCAGGCTGTAGGATCAAAGGATTTTACAGGGGCTGGGAAATTGGAGGCTGTTTTATCTGTGTTTACAATAATTTCATTCTGATTGTTCAGGATCCAGATTTCCGTATCCTGGGCTATGGCTATAGAGGTCAGGCTTTCCTGTATGGTATCCAGATTGTAACTGGAAATATTATGAGTCACTGTTTCATTGGAGGCAATGGAAACTGCCTCCTGGTAAAAGGACTCACTTAAGGAGTGTTCCAGATGCTTTTCAATGAGACGGGAACCGCCACCGGTTACCAGCAGAAAACCGGTAATGCCAATCAGGATGTAACAGAAGATAAATTTCCTGGACAGAGAAGCTTTCATTCGCTTTTTACCTCAAATTTGTATCCGATTCCCCACACAGTTGCTATGGACCAGCTGGGGTGATCTTTGATCTTTTCACGGAGACGCTTGATGTGAACATCTACGGTACGAGTATCACCAATATATTCATAGCCCCAGATATGGTCAAGAAGCTGTTCCCTGGTAAAAACCTGATTTGGGGAGGATGCCAGGAAGTAAAGCAGTTCCAGTTCCTTGGGGGGCATATCCACCTGCCGTCCCATATAGGTAACAGAATAATTGGTAAGGTTTACTGTAAGGTCAGGATAGCTTACACTTTTCTCATTGGAAGGGACGGCAGGAGATTTTACATTAAATCTGCGGAGTACTGCCCGGATCCTGGCTACCAGCTCCTTGGAATCAAAGGGTTTGATCACATAATCATCTGCACCAAGCTCAAGGCCAAGGACCTTGTCAAAGGTCTCTCCTTTTGCAGATAGCATGATAATGGGAATATCAGATACATGACGGATCTCACGGCATACCTGATAGCCGTCAATCCCAGGCAGCATCAGATCCAGCAGGATCAGATTGGGGTGGAAAGCGTGGAATTCCTTTAAAGCCTGCTCTCCGTCATTGACGATCTTTGTCTCGAAGCATTCTTTTGTAAGATACAGGGCTACCAGCTCTGCAATATTGTTGTCATCATCTACGATCAGGATTTTCTGTTTGGATGCCATTTCATTTCTCCTTTCACTTCTTGAATTCAACAATAGTTACACCTGCATCTCCCTCGCCAAATTCACCCAGGCGATAGGATGCAACCCGTTTATTACGTCTCAGGTAATCGTGTACTCCCTTACGCAGGGCTCCGGTACCTTTGCCATGGACAACTCGTACTTTGCTTAGGTGGGCAAGGTAAGCATCATCCAGATATTTATCCAGGATTGCAATGGCTTCATCAACAGTTTTGCCAAGCAGATTAATCTCTGTGGAAACACTGGAGGACTTAGACATGCGGATCTTTCCTGCACCGGTTTTCTGAAGTGCAGAAGAGGAGATCACAGGCTCGTCTACCAGTTCCAGATCTGAAATATGAACCTTGGAACGGATGATCCCGGTTTGTACGAAAAGAAAGCCTTTGGAATCCGGACGGCTGCTGATGGTACCGGTCAGGTTCATGCTCAGGATGCGAACCATATCTCCGAGGGAAAGATCTTTGGCAGAAAGCTTTTTCTTCGGTTCCTTCGGCGCAGCCTTGATGGAAAGTGCATTGTCCGCTTTATTCATTCTTGCCCGGATATTCTGGCGTTCTTTTTCGACTGCTGCAGTATCCACATGGTCTTTCTGAAATTTATGGAAAAGCTTCATGGTCTGGTCGGCATATTCCTTTGTTTCTGCCAGGATACGTTTGGCTTCCTCGTTGGCATTTTTCAGTATCTTGTCCCTGCGCTCATCCAGCCTTTCCTGTTTGGTTTCCAGTTGTTTTTTCAGTGCTTCGATCTGTTCTTTGTATGCCTCGATCTGTGCACGTTCGTTTTCAATAGTTACTCGGCTGTTTTCCAGGGAAGTAAGTACATCCTCAAAAGATTCATCCTGTTCGCTGATCTGCTGTTTTGCTTTTTCAATGATAAAATCAGGCAGCCCAAGCTTGGAAGATATGGCAAACGCATTACTTTTGCCGGGAACACCGATCAACAGCCGATAGGTAGGACGTAAGGTTTCTACATTAAATTCACAGCAGGCATTTTCTACACCAGGGGTACTTAAGGCATATACCTTCAGCTCGCTGTAATGGGTGGTAGCCATGGTACGAATCCCTTTCTCATGAAGATAAGAGAGAATGGAAATGGCAAGTGCAGCTCCCTCTGTAGGGTCTGTACCTGCTCCAAGCTCATCAAAAAGCACCAGGGAATCACTGTCTGCTTCCTTCAGGAAAGAAACTACATTGGTCATATGGGAAGAGAAGGTACTTAACGACTGTTCAATACTCTGTTCATCCCCAATATCTGCATACACCTGATGGAAAACGGAAAGCTGGGAGCGGTCCATGGCAGGGATATGAAGACCTGCCTGCCCCATCAGGGTAAGAAGTCCTGCAGTCTTCAAGGAAACAGTTTTGCCACCTGTATTAGGACCGGTCACTACCAGAAGATCAAAATCATCCCCAAGGCGCAGATCGATAGGAACTGCTTTTTTGCGGGGAATGAGAGGATGTCGGGCCTGCTTCAGCCGGATCTTATGCTCTGTATTGAAAATGGGTTCAGTTCCATTCATATCCATGGCAAGGGATGCTCTGGCAAAAATGAAATCCAGCTGTACCATGATCTCCAGGTCATCCCGGATCTGATCTGTATAGGCAGCAGTCTGGTTGCTTAACTCTGCAAGGACTGCTTCAATTTCTTTTTGCTCCTGAAGCTCCAGCTCCCGGATATCATTATTCAGCTTTACAATGGCCATAGGCTCAATAAAAAGGGTAGATCCTGTGGAGGACTGATCATGGATCATTCCAGGAACCTGTCCTTTATACTCTGCCTTTACAGGAATACAATATCTGCCATTACGCATGGTGATCACTGCATCCTGCAGATAGTTTCTTGCACCTCCGTTGACCAGGGAAGTAAGCTGGGTGTGGATCCGGTCATTGGCGATCTTCATGCTGCGGCGTACCTTCAAAAGACCGGGACTGGCACTGTCGCTGATCTCGTCCTCGGACAGGATACAACGGCGGATCTCTGCAGAAAGAGGAGTAAGAGGGGAAAGCTGTTCAAACATTTCATCCAGTGAATCTGCCGGATGGTCACCTCGTTCATTCCGGGAGTAAGCTTTTACCCTGGATGTGTTCTCCAAAAGGCTGCAGATAGACAGAAGCTCAATGATCCCAAGTGTACTGCCGATCTCCAGGCGTTTCAGTGAACCACGCACATCTTTTACACTTCCAAAAGAGATGCTTCCTTTCTGGAAAAGACGGGACAGTGCATCCCGTGTCTGAGCCTGCATAAGCTGTATCTGTACAAGATCTACGGAAGGGAGCAGATCCCTGCAAAGTTCTTTTCCAAGAGGGGAGGAAGCCTTCTCCGTAAGCAGCTGTATGATTTTATAATATTCAAGAGATTTTAATGCTTTTTCGTTCACGTAAATACATCCTTTTTTAAAATTATTATATTTGGAGATTTCATAACTGTGAGGGTAATGAATAGTTACGAAATTCTTTATGCAACTCTGACTTTATTTTACATGATTTTATATCGGATGAAAAGGAAAATGTGAAAAATTATTCATGAAAAGTTCACACTTTCCTGATAAAATACATAAGTCTAAGTTTTGTAATGCACAGGAGAACAGCACATTATGGGAAAGGACATGAACATAAAGCCAGAAAATGAAGACTATCAGTTTATGAGAGAAACCATTAAGAAAAGACCTAACGATCGCAGGCGCTTGTTCAGCAAGGGCCTGATGCTGTTTATTGGCGGAGTCTTTTTCGGATTGTGTGCGGCAGGTGCTTTTGCCTGGGCATTGCCTGAGTTTGCAGAGCGTTTTGCAGAAGAGAAGGGACTTGTTTCTGCTGTGAAGCTGACCACTGCATCTTCAGATGGACAGGCTGAGACAGAGGAAAAAGAGAATACAGTATCAAATACAGATTTAAATACAGATTCATATACAGATTCATATACAGATTCATATACAGATATACAGGGGGGAATCGGTCTTACACAGGATACCGGCAGCCTTGAAAAAGATACAGATCCGCTGATCAAATATCAGCAGATTTACCGGAGAGTCCTGAATGTGGCCAAGAAGCCCAGAAAGGCATTGGTGAGAGTGACAGGCACATCCGGACAATCTGATCTTCTGGATGCTTCCATTCTTCACTATGAACAGGGGGAGGGGATCATTTTTCTGGAAAGCAGTTCCTGTATTTATATATTGACGAACTGGGAGCCATCTGAGAAGACCAGCAGCCTGCAGGTTACATTTGCAGATTCCAGCACTGCCAGGGCTCATTTATGTCAGACAGATGATGCAACCGGTCTGTCTGTTATGTGGGTTCGCACATCTGAGCTTTCAGACAGTACCAAGAAGGCAATTTCAGTGGTTTCCCTTGCACAGTCTTTTGTACCGGAGCAGGCAGAACCTGTGATCGCTATTGGCAGTCCTTCTGGGGAGTTTGATGGAGTGCTTTATGGCATAGTTACTTCAACATCAGGAAGGTTTTCAGCGGCAGATGCAGAGTACCAGCTGATGATTACCGATATCCAGGGATGTATAAGCAGCAAGGGTGTACTGATAAATACAAAGGGTGAGATCGTAGGTGTGATCAAAAAGAATATCAGGGAGGATGTGAATGTGATTCAGGCATTTTCCATTGCACAGCTTCGGCCTCGTATTGAACAGATGATCAATAAGCAGGCACCCCGTTATCTTGGCATATATGGTGTCAGCATTCCAGCGGCAAAGGCAGCCAGCCTTGGTATTTCAAAGGGCATATACATAGAGAAAGTTGACAAGGATTCACCGGCTATGGCGGCTGGTATCCAGCGAGGTGATATTATTACTGCACTGGACGGCAGTCCGGTAAGTGATATGCAGGAATATAGTACATATCTTCAGAACTGCGAAAACGGTTTGGAGATCAGTATGCAGATCTCCAGGTACAGCGGGGACGGAGAACTGGGGAAAGTAGAACTTACCGTTAAGGTAAATGAAAAATAGGCAGGATCAATAGAGGTCTGGATCAGAAAGAGGCAGAACATGCGTTATATTAATGAGTTACACGAAGGCGACAGGGTAAATGGAATATATCTTTGCAAACAGAAACAGTCTGCAATGACTAAGAATGGAAAACCATACGAGAACCTGATACTGCAGGATAAAACAGGTGTGATCGATGGAAAGATCTGGGATCCCAATTCCAACGGGATCGATGATTTTGACGGACTGGATTACATTGAGATCATCGGAGACGTGACCAGCTTTGCAGGAGCCATGCAGCTGAATATCAAGCGGGTACGCAGGGCGTTCTCTGAGGAATACGATCCGGCTGATTATCTTCCGGTAAGTGAGAACAGCACAGATGACATGTATCATCAGCTGATATCTATGATTGACAGTGTGAAGAATACATATCTGTCTGCACTTCTTCATAAGCTGTTTGTGGAGGAAAAAGATTTTTTAAAGTCTTTTGAGGAGCATTCCGCTGCCAAGACAGTTCATCATGGCTTTATTGGCGGTTTGATGGAGCATACATTAAGCGTGACCAGGCTTTGTGATTATATGGCAGGTGCATATCCGGTGATAAAGAGAGATCTTCTGATTACGGCTGCCCTGCTTCATGATGTAGGCAAGACCAGGGAACTTTCTTCCTTTCCATTGAATGATTATACGGATGAGGGTCAGCTTTTGGGGCATATTGTGATTGGTGCGCAGATGATCCATGATCTTGCAAAGGAGATCCCAGGATTTCCGGTTGATCTGGAGAACCAGCTGGTCCACTGTATTCTGGCTCATCATGGAGAACTGGAATACGGCTCTCCCAAGAAGCCGGCGCTTGTGGAGGCAGTTGCACTGAATCTTGCTGATAATACAGATGCAAGGATGGAAACTCTGACAGAGGTATTTGCTGCAGACAAAGGAAAGAAAGAATGGCTAGGCTTTAACAGGATTTTTGATTCCAATTTAAGAAGAACAGGAGACATGTGATTCATATGGAATATCGCAAGAATGATCTGGTAACATTGAAGATTGAGGATTGCGGCGTGGACGGTGAAGGCATCGGGAAAGCAGATGGCTTCACCGTTTTTGTAAAGGATGCTGTGATCGGGGATACAGTAAAGGCAAAGATTATCAAAGCTAAGAAGAATTATGGCTATGGAAGGCTGATGGAGATCATCAAGCCTTCTTTATTCAGAACAGAGCCAGAATGTGCATTCGCCAGACAGTGCGGAGGCTGTCAGCTGCAGACCCTTACTTATGAGAAGCAGCTTGAATTTAAAGAAAAAAAGGTTAGAGGTCACCTGGAACGGATCGGAGGTTTTACCCAGATTCCCATGGAGCCTGTCATAGGGGCAGAGCATCCTTTCCATTACAGGAACAAGGCACAGTTTCCTGTGGGGATGAATAAAGAAGGTAGGATCATTACCGGTTTTTATGCAGGCAGGACCCATACCATTATTGAGAACAGAGACTGTGCCCTTGGAGTAAAGGAAAACAAGCAGGTGCTGGATTTAGTGATCGATCATATGGAAAAATACGGGATCCAGCCTTATGATGAGGTGACAGGCAAAGGTCTTGTCCGTCATATCCTGATCCGTTATGGATTTTTTACAGGACAGATCATGGTATGTGTGATCGTTAATGGGGACAGGCTGCCAAAGGCAGAGATCTTATCCGGGCAGCTTCAGCAGATCCCGGGAATGACCAGTATTTCCATCAATATCAATAAAAAACGTAATAATGTGATCCTTGGGGACAGGCTGGAAGTTTTGTGGGGCAAGCCATATATTGTGGATAATATTGGAGATATTTCTTATCAGATCTCCCCATTATCCTTTTTTCAGGTAAATCCCTATCAGACAGGGAAGCTGTATGCAAAAGCACTGGAATATGCACAGCTTAAAGGAGAAGAGAATGTGTGGGATCTGTACTGCGGTACAGGAACCATTTCTCTTTTCCTTGCCCAGAAAGCCAGATTTGTTCGTGGGGTGGAGATCATACCGGCTGCCATTGACAATGCCAGGAAGAATGCAAAGCTGAACCATATGGAGAATCTGGAGTTTTTTGTTGGAAAGGCAGAAGAGGTACTTCCAAGGGAATATGAAAAGAATGGCACATATGCAGATGTGATCGTGGTGGATCCGCCGAGAAAGGGATGTGACGCCCACCTTCTTGATACGATCCTGAAGATGAATCCCAGCCGTGTGGTATATGTAAGCTGCGACAGTGCAACCCTTGCCCGTGATCTTCGGTATCTGTGTGACGGCGGATACAAACTGGAGAAGGTCTGCCCTGTGGATATGTTCCCAAATACCGTGTCGATAGAAACTGTATGCTGCCTGAGCAGGTAAAAGCAGAACTTGCAAAAATTCATATTTTCCATATTTCCGTTTCTTTTTGTCCATTTTAATTATGAAAAAATCAGGATATACTTACCTTACTTGATAATCATTTATGAAAAAAGGAGGATAACAAGTATGAGGAAAAACGCAAAAAGACTGGCAGCGTTGGCTATGAGCGGAGTGATGACTCTGTCTGTAGCACCGGTAGCTGTACATGCAGATGATAAGGTAGAACTTACCGGTATGGTACAGCAGTCCAGATGGTATTCCGGATTACAGAACATGGTGCAGAAGCTGGAGGAAGACGAGAATATCTCTATTGATTTTGAGGTCGTTCCGGATGATCAGTATGATAACCTGATGAAAATGAGATTAAATTCTCATGAGGCTCCGGATCTGATCGCATATCAGTTTGCTGATCTGTATGCTGCTGTAGACCCGGAAGAATTCTTTGTTCCGTTAGATGACCAAGCATGGATGTCAAAAGTAAAAGCTCCGGAAATTACAGAATACAACGGAAAGCATTACGGATATTGCTTCGAGGCATCCAATGGTTTCCAGGGACTGATCTACAATAAAGATGTTTTTGAAGCAAATGGAATCACAGAGCTTCCAAAAACCTTAGATGAGTTTTATGCTATCTGTGATAAATTAAAAGATGCTGGAGTTGTTCCTATTGCTATGCCGTCTGACACTTGGGTACCGCAGATCTGGATGACCTCTGGTATGTCACGTGCATTAGGAAGTGAGGAAGCTTGTGAGGATTTTGCAAATAAGATCTTGACAAATCAGGCTAAATTCAATGATTATCCGGAAATGGCTGCTGTAATCGATGAATATCTGGATTTATTCAAAAAAGGATATGTAAATGATGATTATATGACAGTAAGCTATGATGAGATCCTTGGACGTCTGGCAAGTGGCGAGATCGCAATGATCTATGGCGCAACAGAAATCCTGACTTCCATCGAAGAGTCTTATCCGGATGCTAATCTGACTATTTTCAATCCGCCTGTAGGCTATGATGACAAAGATGTGCTGGCATATCTTCCTACAGCTATGGGATTAGCTGTAAATAAAGATACAGAAAATCTGGATGCCATCAAGAAAGTGTTTGATCTTTGGAGCACACCGGAATATGGAAATCTGTATTTCCAGTCTCGCCCAGGATTCCCGAATATTGAAGGCATTGATGGAAATGAAAGCGCAATGAATCCGGATATCCCGAAAATCTACAATGAGTATATGGAAGATGGCAGAGTCGTTGCACAGATGAATCAGTATATTGATACACTTCAGCCACTGTTTGGAAATACTATTTGGGTTTACTATCTTGAGGCACCATCCAAAGGAGATATGGATGGAAAAGCAATTCTGGATCGTTTCCAGGAGGACGTGGATAAATTTATGACCGAAAAAGGAGCAGAAGGCTGGAACTAATACATCCTCTGCAGTTTGATTAATAAGATTAATCCAAAAGAGGACTGGAGCAAAGAGCTTTAGTCCTCTTTCCATTAAGGAGATATAATATGACCAAAAAAAAGAAATCAATTTATCCTTTGTGGGTGATTCTTCCGGCGATTGTGGTATACACCATTTTTTCCGTTGTTCCCATTGTGATCAGCCTGGTATGCTCTTTCACAGATTGGAATATGGGACGGTTATACACCCCGGTTTTCAGAGGCCTGGCCAATTATGTGGAGCTTTTAAAGGATCCTGTTTTTCTCAGGTCAATTGGCAATACATTTCTGTTTGCCCTGGCAACCACTGTACTGAAAACAGTGGTAGGATTTTTGCTTGCACTTGCAATGGTAAAAAAGATACCCGGAAGAGGGCTGATGCGAACCATTTATTATGCACCATGTGTTATCAGTATTACAGTGGTGGGAGTATTATTTAAAGCCATTTTAGCAAATAAAGGTTTATTAAATAATGTTCTTCAAATGATCGGATGTAGCGGACTTGCCCATGATTGGCTTGGAAGCTATGGCACTGCTATGGGCAGCGTGATTATGGTAGAAACATGGATGTGGGCAGGATTCAATATGTTTATTTTTATTTCCGGCTTACAGGCGATTCCGCAGGATTATTATGAAAGTGCTACCTTAGATGGCGCTACCGGTTTTGAAAAATTAAAAAATATCACACTTCCTTTGATTGTTCCATCAATGACTGTTGTAGTGACACTAAGCGTTGCCGGTGGTCTGAAAGTGTTTGATATTATTTATGTAATTACAAATGGAGGGCCGGGATTTGATACACAGGTTCTGGCAACCTATACCTACCAGTCATTCAGCCTTGGATTCCTTGGAGAATCAGCAGCTGGAAGTGTTATTCTGGCTGTCATTGTTGTGATCATATCGTTTACTATGAATCACTATCTAACGAAACGTGAGGTGGAAATGTGAAGAAAATACATGCAGAAAAATATATCCTCTTTCTATTTATGGTCGCACTGGCATTGGTGTACATAGTACCATTTCTGATGATGGGATTGGGGTCATTTAAAAATCAGGCAGAAGCTGCAAAATTTGATCTTTCCTTGCCAACACAGTGGATTTTTTCCAACTATACCCATGTGCTGGAATCCGGCAAAATCATACCTGGATATGTAAACAGTCTGATCGTTACTGTTCCAGTAACACTGATTTCCGTTTTTCTGGGAGCGATATCCGGTATTGTCATTTCCAGACGCAATGACAAATTATCTCATGGGATTTATTATTATTTCATCTTTGGTCTTACATTAACTCTGCAAACTGCATCCATCTTCTTTTTGTTGCAGGCTTTGCATATATATGGTACATTTTTATCAGTGATCTGTATTTTTATTTCGCTGAGAATTCCTTTTACGGTTATGACTTTTTGCAGCTTCGTAAAAGGAGTGCCAAGGGAAATTGATGAAGCTGCGATTATGGACGGCTGCAATTTCTGGCAGATGACTCTTAAGGTCTTAATGCCAATATTGAAACCTATCATGATAACCAATGTTGTAATTACGGCTATTGATGTATGGAACAATTTTATGATTCCTCTGTTTTATTTAGGCTCTGCTAAAAAAGCAACGGTTTCCATGGCAATTTACAGCTTCTTCGGACGGTACAACAGGGACTGGCAATTTGTTTTTGCAGCATTGATGCTGGTTGTATTGCCAATGTTAATACTTTTTATAATTCTTCAGAAACATATTATCGCTGGTATGACAGCCGGCGCAGTGAAAGGGTAAAGGGAAAATAAATGGCTACAAATTATATGATCATCGGATATGGATGGAGAGCTGACTTCTACTACAGAATCGCCAGACTTCTGCCAGAACAGTTTTCTATTTGCGCAGGTGTATTACGTACAGAAGCCCGTGCAAAAGAGGTTGCTCTTAAAGAAGGGATTTTTGCTACTGCAGATTTGGATCAGGCACTGGAACGCAAGCCGGATTTTGCTGTACTCTGTGTTCCAAGGGATTTTGCCAAGGATTACCTGGTAAAATTAATGGAAAAAGGAATTCCGGTACTTTGCGAAACACCTCCGGGAAAGAATGTGGAAGAATTAAAAGAATTATGGGAAATGTCCCAAAAATACAATGGTCGTGTACAGGTTGTTGAACAGTACTTCCTGCAGCCTTATTATGCAGGTATACTGAATATTATAAAGCAAGGCTATCTGGGATCTGTATCCAGTATTATGCTGTCTGCACTTCATGGCTATCATGCTGTTAGTGTTTTCCGGAAAGTTCTTGGACTTGAATACGAAAATTGCACGATCCAGGGCAAAAAATTCTGGTCAGAAGTTACCGCTACAAATGGCAGAAATGGTTTTGATGAAAGCGGAACTGTGATCAAGGAGGATAGAGACTGGGCATTTATGCAGTTTGATAACGGCAAAACAGCCTTTATGGACTTTGAAGGTGAACAATATTTCTCACAGATCCGTACAAGACGCTGGAATATCCGCGGCGTGCGTGGCGAGATCAATGACAATACGGTAAGATTCTTAAATGCTTCCAATCAGCCGGTGGAACAGCCTATGCAGAGAATCGATGTGGGAATTAATAATAACAGTGAATGGTCCCATAAGGGAATCATGTTCCTGGATAAGCAGGTTTATCAAAATCCTTATTATCCGGCAAGAATGAATGATGATGAAATTGCAGTAGCTTCCTGCCTTTCCCATATGAAGACTTACGTGGAAAGCGGAACAGAGTTTTACTCACTGCGTGAAGCACTTCAGGATACTTATTTATCCTTTATGCTGGAACAGGCAATTGAAACCGGAGAAACGGTCAAAACCGAAACACAGTCCTGGAGTATTTAGAAAATAGTAAAAGAGGTGATTGCTTGAGAAAATATCAGTTTCAGAAAAAAATACTGTTACGTAGTATTTTTATGATGCTTGGAGTATTTATTATCGTAACTGTTGTATTTGCCGGCTACTTTATAAAGACTCGTACAACTGAGTTTGAAGAACAGGTAGATAAACAGCTTCAGGGAATCACCTCTCAAATAGATAATACATTGCAGCTTGCCGATGATATTGCCCTGCAGATTGCTGCAAACTATCAGATCATTGATGTTTTTAATCAAATAAAGGGATATCATGGTGATAAGAATTATTTTGTGGAAAATACGGATGTTGATTATGCTGTAAAGCAGCATCTGATCTCCTACATGTTAAAACAAAATGTGCTGAAACGGATCAGTTTATTTGATGCAAACCAGGATTTTATCTATGTGGGAAGAGCTGTAGATTATGGATACTTAAAAAAGAATTGTCCAAATTCAGAGCATTTTACAGACACATTTACTTATTATTCAGAACAAGATGGAAAAGGAAGCCTGTTTCGGGTCGATTCTGCAGATCCGTATATGATGGATTCATCATCAACAATTTCCGCTCTGCGGGAAATCAAGAATTATCAGTTGGTACCTTCAGAATGTTTGGGTTACGTACAAGTCCAGATCCAGCTGAACAGTTTTAAACGAATGTGTAAGCTCCTTGGAAAAGACACGGAATGCTATATCTTAGATCAGAAAAATGACCATATTTTGTATTCTTATCAAGGCGGGAAGACAGCATCTGAAGTAAAAAAGCTTTTAAATCAAACGGATGATCTTGCAAAAGGGGAAATGTACTGCAGACTTTGGGAATCTGAACGATATGGAATCAAAATCCTCCTTGCATCTAAAAACATAGGCTTGATCCACAGCATGATCTCCACACTTGCGTGGGGATTTATTTTACTGTTTTTTCTGATTTTCATCATGATTTCAGGACAGAAACTGGTGATCAGACGAACAACAAAACCGATTGTTCAAATGTGTGACATGCTGACAGGGCTAAAGGTTGATAAAAATTTACAGAACATTCCTCTGGTAAGTGGTGATGAAACCGATGAACTAAGGCAATTGAATTATGCATTTGATAAACTGGTAATCAATTTAAAAAAGTCTATGGAAAAAGAGATGATCAGCAGAGTCAATGAAATACAGAGCCAAATGTATGCATTACAGACGCAAATGAATCCTCACTTTATCCACAATATCTTAACAATTATTTCTGCAATGTCCGGTACATCTGAATGTGAAAAAATACCGGAAGTCTGTGAAAAACTTTCAAGTATGATCCGATATATTGTAAGCAGTTCCGAGGAAAATGTGAATTTAAACAATGAAGTTCTGCATGCAGAGAATTATCTTGAATTAATGAAAATACGTTACGAAGACAAATTCCAGTATTCTATGTCCTATGTAGGGGAAATACAAAATTGCCATTTACCCAGATTTATTATTCAGCCTCTTCTTGAAAACTGTTTTGCACATGGCTTTCA
Organism: Blautia glucerasea; assembly: GCF_013304385.1. Lineage (GTDB taxonomy): Bacteria > Bacillota > Clostridia > Lachnospirales > Lachnospiraceae > Blautia_A > Blautia_A ammoniilytica. The sequence continues at coordinate 31,033 of NZ_JAAITU010000025.1, read as the reverse complement.
TAATAAAGAATTTCCATGGAAAATCGATATTCAGATTTATTGTTCTGAAGAGTTCTGGGAAGTACAGATCCGGGATAATGGATGTGGTATGGAGCAGGAAGAACTGGAAAAAATAAAGCAGGAATTGCAGGAAATGCGTAATCGCGATTTGAAATCGCTTATGAAGGAAATGAAGATTGGCGGTCTGTCTATAAAAAATGTTTATATGCGATTATTTCTGGCTTATGGGAAGCATATGATTTTTGACATAAGTAATAGAGCTGAGGGGATGTGTATCACAGTTGGAGGAAATTATGAAGATACGAGTACTGGTAGTGGAAGATGAGCCTCCCATTCAGAGGAGCATATGTCAGAAAATAGAGGAAAGCAATGAAAATTTCAAAGTGATAGCAGCCATAGACAATGGGAAGGATGCAATACAATACCTGATAGAGCATCCGGTTGATGTTATGTTTGTGGATATGAACCTGCCTATTGTAAGTGGAAAGGAGATTCTGAAATTTTGCTACAGTGAAAAGCTTCCGGTGCTGCCTGTGGTTTTAAGCGGATACACAGATTTTGAATACGTAAAATGTGCAGTAGCCAACCATGCGGTTGATTATTTGCTGAAGCCTTTAAACAGTCAGGAACTGACTATCCTATTACAAAAAATAGAGGCAAGAATCCGGAAACAGCAGCAGGAAGAAAAGGTTCAAAATCTGACAGATGCGGTAAAAGGGCTCCACACATTGCAAACAAAAGAGACCCGTCCGGAAATGGATCCTTCATATAGTATGCTTCTGGTAACTCTTGGTGCATGTCCGTATGAAAATGAAAGAAATTACAGGGAGCTTTTTGAAAAGTTAGATCTGGGAGGGAATTTCTCGCAAATTGTTCCTAAGGAGAATTTCTGGCTGGTGAATGGCAAAAATATTAACGAAAAAATTATTTTTGTACGCAGAGATCGTGTCCCGGATATCAATCATTTAAATCAATTTGTCAGAAGTCTGAAGTTTCCCGGCCTTACCATTACGGTTGTATTTTACAAAGAAGCTGTAAAAATGACAGATATTTTTGCTACATATCATTTGCTGCAGAAATATGCACGTGAACATATGATATTTTTGAAAAATTCTGTTTTGATCTACAGTCCGGAAGGTTTCAAACCGGATTTTACAGGTCTTAGGGAAAAAATTGACAGCCTGATACTTCAATGCAATAATATGAGTATCAATAATATAACAGGATCTTTTGCAGACCTACTTCATTTGTTTACTGTGCGGCCGGTTACGCAAAAAGAAGCTGTACGAAATATTAAATATTTTGTATCAGAATTATATAAAGTACACCAGGGTCACAGAGGCTTTTTTGAAGTAGAGGAAGACATACAATTTATTTTGGAAAATTATTATACAGAAGAAGAATTACTTAAAGAATTTGATTTCCTGTTAAAAGACATTTTCGGAATTGAGGTATATGATTCCAGAGATAAAAAGCTTATTGCTGTAAAGATGAAAAACTATCTGGATGAAAAATTCAGAACCAATGTTACGAATCAATTGCTGGCAGCCAGCTTTGGATTTGTACCGTCCTATTTGGTCAGCATTTTTAAAGCTTGTTATGGACTGACACCTATGGATTACCTGGTAACGAAGAGAATCGATGAGGCAAAAATTCTTCTGGCAGATGGCTCATTAAAGATCAAAGATATTGCAAGCGGCGTGGGGTATGAAGATTCTCTTTATTTTTCAAAAGTGTTTAAGAAATTTACCGGGGTTAGTCCAAAAGAATACGTAAAGTCGAACAAATAAGGCAATCGGGATTTGCTGCAGACGCATGCTGCGAGGAATTTTTGGAAATGAGTGTGAGAATCTATGGCGAAAAAGAAAATATATGCAGTGCGAAAGGGGAAAACAACCGGGATATTTTATTCCTGGGATGAATGCAGTGCTTCTGTAAATGGATATCCTGGCGCTGAATATAAAAGTTTTACCACAAAAGAAGAGGCAAATGCCTATCTGGGGAACTCTTTTGCTATACAGATCGAAGAAGAAAAAAAAGATCAAAAGAATACAGCTCTCGACGGCACAGAATCCACATTAACAGCATACGTAGATGGAAGCTTTGATCCGTCTATTGGCAAGTATGCCTTTGGGTGTATCCTGCTGACTCCGGAGGGGGAAATCATCCGGGAATCAGGTAATGGTCAGGATCCGGAATCCCTGGCAATCCGCAATGTGGCAGGAGAAATGCTGGGAGCCATGTATGCAGTTCAGTGGGCGGTCAACCATGGTTATCCGTCACTTACCATATATTATGATTATGAAGGAATCGCAAAATGGGCAAAGGGAGACTGGAAAGCAAAAAATAAACGTACACAGCAGTATGCTGAGTTTATGAATGGAAAAAGATCTTATATTCAGCTTAGCTTTCAGAAGGTAAAGGCACACTCTGGCGATCATTATAATGAAGAAGTGGACAAGCTGGCGAAATCAGCACTTGTAAACGGGAATGGGATTCCCAGGATCAGTCGTATATAAGAATAAAAAAGGCCATTGGCAAAGGGATCAACCCTTCAGCCAGTGGCCTTTCCATGTATAAAGGATCATAAGCACCATTCCAAACGCCCAGGAGACGGGATATAAAATAAATACACCCTCAATAGAACCAAAGCATGGAAGAATAAACTGTACCCAGAGGATACGGAACAGGCACAGGGAAATCAGAAGGATCACCATTGGAGGAATAGTTTTACCTGTACCACGTACTGTTCCTGCCAGCCCATGCAGGATCCCCAGCAGAAAATAGAAGGGGCAGAAATACTTCATGGCCAGCTTTCCAAAGTTTACCACAGAAGGATCGGATGAGAACATCTTTAACAGAGGATCCGAAAAGGTCATCAGCAGGAAGCCTGTAGTCAGGGTGTAAAGAATCTCCATGGCGAGAGTGACCCAGATACCTTTCTTTACACGCTGGATCTTACCTGCACCATAGTTCTGCCCTACAAAGGTAGTAGCGGCCATGCTGAAACTCATAACCGGCATGATATTAAAACCGTCAATTTTCATATAAGCACCAAAACCTGCCATTGCAGAAGCACCATATCCGTTTACACTGGATTGTACCAATACATTAGAAAAAGAAATGACCATGTTCTGGATTCCGGTAGGAAGTCCGACCTGGATGATCCTTTTCACCATATGCTTGTGCAGCCGGATCTTTTTAAGACTAACCTGATAATCGGACTGTACACGGATTAGATAGAGGATGGCCAGCACACCGGATATAAGCTGGCTGATGTCTGTGGCGATGGCAGCACCTGCAACACCCATGTGAAATCCGCGGATCAGAAGCAGGTCAAGAAAAATATTGATGATAGATGCACAGCCAAGATAAAGCAGGGATCGTTTGGAATTGCCTGCAGCATTCAGGATCCCGGCAGCCATATTATAAATTACATTAAAGACAACACCGCCGAAGTACAGACGAAGATAGGTAACAGAGTTACCAAGCACTTCTTTGGGTGTCTGCATCTGCAACAGGATAGGCTTGGTAAGGAGCATGCCGCCTGCTGTCAGGATCAGTCCCAGGAAAAAGGCAATGGCAAGTGCTGTATGCACTGCGTTCTGTACTTCTTTTTTGTTATTGACACCAAGATACTGTGATACGATTACGCCTGCACCTACAGAAGCACCCTGGCTAAATGCAATCAGAAGGCAGATCAAAGATGTGCTGGAGCCTACTGCGGCCAGTGCATTACTGCCAACATAATTTCCTACAATAATAGAATCTGCAGTGTTATAAAGCTGCTGCAGAAGATTTCCAAGGATCAAAGGTACAGAAAAGAAAAAAATCTGCCTGGCAATGCTTCCCTCGGTCATCAGCTTATTTTCATTTGTTTTTACACTCATTATAATTTCCTCCCCCAAAATATTATAGGCTTTGCTGCCAGGAAAGACAATATATATTTTATGTTACGTATATGTTAGGATTTAGAATATTCCACTTAAAAAATATTGTACAGGATGGAACCTTTTGCCTGATCTTAGCATCTAATGTACAGAACGTGAAGAAAACATGCTGCTGAACAAAGAGAACATCAGACATATTCCCTTGTACGCAGAGCATGAAAAACATGTTCCTGTACGTACAGATCTTCAGAAAGGAATAAAAGGGACAAGCAGGTGAATGAATTAGTAAATCAAGCAAAAAGAGGAGATCCGGATGCATTTACAGAACTGATGCGGTCTCAGATGCAGAATATGTACAAGGCTGCCAGAGCGATTCTGAACCGGGATGAGGATGTGGCAGATGCCATATCTGATACTATCCTGGCGTGCTGGGAGCATCTGGGAAGCCTGAAACAGGCTGGGTATTTTCGTACCTGGATGACCAGGATCCTGATCAACAAATGCTATGAGCAGATCAGGAAAAACAAGCCGGTTTCTGTGCAGGATCAGGTTCCGGACTATGGATATTGGGAAAATAAATACGAGAATATCGAGTGGACACAGACACTGGATTCATTTCCCCAAAGGTATCGGCTGGTGATGATCCTTTATTATGTGGAAGGATTTAAGATCAATGAGATCAGTAAGATGCTGGATATGCCAAAGGGAACAGTAAAAAGCAGACTGGCCAGGGGAAGGGAATATCTGGCAGATTCTTTCAAGTTGTGCAGGGAGGGCAATTAAATGAAGAAAAATAAGGCGATGTATACATTACAGCAGGATGTTAAGATTCCGGATATTGTGGAGACGAAAGCAAGTCAGACCTTTGCAAGGATACAAAGGGAAGCAAGAACGGGAAATGAGAAGATCATTGTTTATGATAAAAAGATCAGAAGTCCAAAGAAAAAATACGCAGTGCTGGCAATGATTGCAGTGCTTGCTGTAGGTACAGTTTCTGTTTATGCCGCATATATCAACTGGAGCCAAGGGCTGAAAGAAGAACTTCAGATCACACAGGAGCAGCAGGAAAGTCTGCAGGAAAATGGTATGGCAGCTTTTGCAGATACATCTGTAACGGATGCAGGAATCACAGTATCGGCTCAGCAGAGCATTACAGATAATTATTATACCTATCTGTCTTTTAAGGTAGAGGGGTATCATCTGGAGGATGGAAAACAGCCGGATTTTGAAAATGTTTTTGTGACAGTGGATGGGAAAGAGGATTTTAATTCAGGTTCAAGCTTCTACAATGGGATCATTGCAGGAAATGACGGTATGGGCGTATATGCAGACGGATCAGCTTTGGAAACCAGGGCAGATGGAAGTACTATCCAGCATTATGTAATGGATGACGGAAGCATGGAGTATCATATGGTGCTTGCGAAAAGTGATGAGAAAGGATACTTTATCGGCAAAAAACTGCATGTAGAGTTCAAGAATCTGGGAACTGTGGCTAAGGCAGAATATTTTCCGGATATTACCGGGAAATGGGATCTGGATATGACTCTTGGAGGAGCTGACACTTCGACGATCATCCAGACAGATGAAAAGATTGGCGATACAGGCCGCACTCTTACCAGTGTGGAGCTTTCTCCAGTATCCATCCGTGTTTCCTATGATGCGGATCAGGAAGCCCAGGTGGAAGAGGTGCCTATGCCCACAGGGCTGGTTTTAAAAGACGGTACAAAGCTTGAGGGTGTATATGGAGGTCCTGGTTCATCTGGAATGGATGGCAGTAAGTATATTTGTACTTATGCTTTTGAACGTGTGATCGATCCGGATCAGGTGGCTGCTGTGTTGATCCCGAAAAATCTGGAGGGATCAGCAGAAGGGCAGGATACAGATTATTATCAGGTTGCCATACAGTAGGGTGAGAGCAGGATCGGACTTAACAGTAACCAGCAGTAGTGAACGCAGTAGTGAACCGGGCTGCGGGCTTGATGATCCAGGATAGAACTGCTACAATGGAACCTGAAAGATTTGAAAGAAAGAAGATTACGGACATATGGATAAAGAACAGGTGGTACAAAATGTGCAGGCACAGCTTTTTTTGATGCAGGACCTGAAATATAGGGATTTTCACAGCAGCCTGATGCCTACGATTGACAAAAAGAAAGTGATTGGAGTAAGAACGCCCCAGCTTCGTCAGTTTGCTAAGAGTTTTGGCAAAACAGAAGAAGCACAGATATTTATGCAGGTGCTTCCTCATCGGTATTATGAAGAAAATAATCTTCACAGCCTTCTGATCCAGCAGATCAGGGATTATGATCAATGTCTGAAAGAAATGGAACGTTTTCTCCCGCATATTGATAACTGGGCCACCTGTGACATGCTTTCATTAAACGTGGTAAAAAAACATCTGGATCAGTTTATTGAAGTGGTTTATGGATGGATGCAGTCAGACAGGACCTATACCATCCGGCTTGGGATCGGTATGCTGATGCGTTATTATCTGGACGACAGGTTTCAGGAGGAATATGCAGAAAGCGTAGCAAAGGTACAGTCTCAGGAGTACTATGTAAATATGATGCGTGCCTGGTATTTTGCTACAGCACTGGCCAAACAGTATGATAAGATCCTGCCGTTTCTTCTGGAAAAGCGTCTGGATGTGTGGACACATAATAAAACGATCCAGAAAGCAGTGGAAAGCTACCGGATCACACCTAAGCAGAAAACATATTTGAAAACACTGAAGATAAAATAATGAAAGAAGAATATTTATCAGATGATATTAAAATAATAAAAGAATAGTATTCATCAGATGGTATCCCACAAGGTGTATTTAAAGGGAAACAAAAGCGGGAATCCTGGTATCCTTTGCCAACTTGTGTTATACTAAAAGGAAGTTGGGTAAAGGGGGACTTTATTTGAAAGAATATGAAGTGATCTGGGAGATTTTTAATAAATGCCCCAGAAATCAGATGCGGGATGTGTTTGTGGAGGAGATAGAGCTGGAAGACCCGGAAGAGTATGTAAAACAGAAATTTCAGGGAAAAGAAGTCACCTATGAAAAATCAGTTCTTGCAGACGGTACAGAGATCTTTGATATTATTACCTCAGGGATCAAACAAAGATGTTCCTTTACAGAGATTTGATCTAGGTGTTATAATGCAAGATAGGCTTTTTATACAGGAAAGCCTGTGATACAGGAGGGACTATGAGTGATCATATAGAACATGCACATACTCATGTGCTAGAGGATGGAACAGTTGTCAGCCATACTCACGGACACACCCACAGCCACGAACAGACCAAAGCTGTGCTGAACCGCTTATCCAGAGCTATTGGACATCTGGAATCTATCAAACGAATGGTAGAGGACGGCAGGGACTGCAGCGAGGTGCTGATCCAGTTATCCGCTGTCAAGTCAGCTATCAATAATACAGGAAAGATCATTTTACAGGATCATATAGAGCACTGTATTGTGGATGCAGTAGAGCATGGAGACAGGGAGGCGATCAAAGAACTGGAAAAGGCTATTGATCGCTTTATGAAATAGTGTGAGCTGTCAGCATATTATGTAGTATTATGAATAGAGTAAATATCAGGAGGAACCAGAAAAATGGCAAAAGAATGCAGCAATTCAAGCTGTGACAAAACAAGCTGTGAGGGATGCAGCCAGAAGAACAATCCCAAAAGCTTTCAGGAGAAAATGAATGCCTGTTCAGATGTAAAGCATGTGATCGGCATTGTCAGCGGTAAGGGCGGTGTAGGTAAGTCATTTGTTACCGCTTCCCTGGCGAATCAGATGGCAAAGAAAGGATATAAAGTAGGTATCCTGGATGCAGATATTACCGGACCGTCTATTCCTAAGATGTATGGTCTTAAGGGAGCTGCACAGGCAGACGATAAGGGGATTTATCCTATGGAGACAAAGAATGGGATCAAGGTTATGTCCATTAACCTGCTGCTTCCTACAGAGGAAACACCGGTTGTCTGGAGAGGACCGATCCTTGCCAATATGGTGAAGCAGTTCTGGACAGATGTGATCTGGGGAGATGTGGATTATCTTTTTGTAGATATGCCGCCAGGAACAGGTGATGTACCGCTGACTGCTTTTCAGTCTCTTCCCCTTGAAGGGATCGTGATCGTAACATCTCCACAGGATCTGGTGCAGATGATCGTTAAGAAAGCTTATAATATGGCCGGTATGATGAAGGTACCGGTACTTGGGCTGGTAGAGAATTACAGCTATGTACAATGTCCGGATTGTGGCAGGAAGATCTATGTTTTTGGCGAAAGCCATATTGATCAGATCGCTGCAGGATTAGATATTCCGGTACTTGGGAAAATGCCTATTGATCCTGCTTATGCAGCAAAGGCTGATGAGGGAGCTTTTGATCAGGTAGATAATCCTTATGTAGAGGCTGCTTATGAGGTAATGCCGAAATAATCGTATCTGTTTCTTGTTCTCACAGTTATAAATAATCAATAAATGTACGGGCTGCTTCGGAAAGAGGCAGCCCTGTTTGTGTTACAAGGACAATCTGTCTTGGAGGCAGCGTTTCTTCTAAAGGCACACATACAAGGGATGCATCTGGTACCATGTAATCCGGCACACAGGCAATCCCAAGGCCGATTCTGGCCAGATCCAGCAGCAGATCATTGCTGTTCAGTACGATTTCAGGGGAAAGATTAACCCCTTTGGAGGAAAATACCCGGTTCAGATATTCGCCGGTGGTGCTGTGGGGGGACAGCATCATAATAGGGTAATTCAGAAGCTTCTCCAGGGTCAGGGCAGTGTTCCCAATAGGAAAGGCATCAGGATTTGCAACAAAAACATCATGAAAATTACAAAGGACTTTCTGCTGGAAGCTGGTGGTAAGCCGGGAATTGGGGAAATTGCACACGATCAGATCCACCTGCCTGTTTTCCAGAAGCTCTACGCATCCAATAGAAGTGCTGTTTGTGATCTTGATCCGTACATCAGGATGATCCTGATGAAATTTCTGCAGGTAGCTGATGAGAAAATAGCGGCAGATCGTGTCACTTGCTCCGATCCGAAGATGACCGGTGAGCAGCTTTTCATCAGAAAGAAGAGCTTCTCCTTCCCCCAGCATTTCCAGTGCAGGCTTTACATGTTGAAGAAGCAGTTCACCTTCAGCAGTCAGGATCACTTTCTTGGTGCTGCGGATAAAAAGGGTGTGCCCCAGTTTCTTTTCCAGAGTTTTGATGGCCTGGCTGACAGCAGACTGGGAGATATAGAGCTGGCGGGAAGCCTGGGAAAAACTTAAGGTGGTTGCTACAAAATAAAATACTTTGTATAATTCCAGATTAATGTCCATGTTGATATACCCCTGTAATGTTTTAGCAATAAGTGTTGATAATAAAAAATATAAGATATATTAATTTTACTAATGATATAAAGTATGTTACCATATCAGAAGATAATAAGCAAGAGTACCATACATTACGGATACAGCATTACAAGACGTTAAATGCTTTGCTGTATCTAATATTACCTGGATCAATGAAAGGAGTACAGGAAAAGCTATGAGCAACGTAAGAAGAGTGTATGTGGAGAAGAAACCGGCTTTTGCAGTTAAGGCAAAAGAACTGAAGCATGAGATCAGCAGTTACCTTGGGATTAAGACGGTTACTGCAGTAAGAGAGCTGATCCGCTATGATGTAGAGAATATTTCGGATGATGTTTTTGAAAAAGCATGCAGGACTGTATTTTCAGAGCCGCCTGTAGATGACCTTTATCTTGAAAAATTTGATATGGCAGAGGATGCGTCCGTATTTTCTGTAGAATATCTGCCTGGACAGTTTGATCAGAGAGCAGATTCTGCAGTGCAGTGTATCCAGTTCCTGGATGAGAATGCACAGCCGATCATCCGTTCTGCTACCACCTATGTGATTCAGGGAGCCATTACAGAGGACGAATTGGAGGCTATTAAGAACCATTGCATCAACCCTGTAGATTCCAGAGAGACAGGTATGATCAAGCCTGAGACTTTGGTGACAGAATTCAGCGATCCGGAAGACGTAAAGATTTTTGAAGGCTTTATCCAGATGCCAGAAGGCAAGCTGGAAGAACTTTACAAATCCCTGAACCTTGCAATGACTTTTAAGGATTTTCTTCATATTCAGAATTATTTCCTTCACGAAGAAAAGAGAGATCCTTCTGTTACAGAGATCCGTGTACTGGATACCTACTGGTCAGACCATTGCCGTCATACCACTTTTTCCACAGAGCTTACAGATGTGAAGTTCCAGGATGGAGATTATAAGGCTCCTATTGTAAATACTTACAACCAGTATCTGGCGGATAGAGAGGTACTTTACAAGGGAAGAGACGACAAATTTGTATGCCTGATGGATCTGGCATTGATGGCTATGAAGAAACTGAAATCCGAAGGAAAGCTTCAGGATCAGGAAGAATCAGATGAGATCAATGCCTGCAGTATTGTAGTCCCTGTAGATGTTGACGGCAAAGAAGAGGAATGGCTGATCAATTTTAAAAATGAAACCCATAACCATCCTACAGAGATCGAACCCTTTGGTGGAGCAGCTACCTGTCTTGGCGGTGCTATCCGTGATCCATTGTCCGGACGTACTTATGTGTACCAGGCAATGCGTGTAACAGGTGCAGCAGATCCTACCGTATCTGTGAAAGATACCTTAAAGGGCAAGCTTCCCCAGAAGAAGCTGGTAAGAGGTGCAGCACATGGTTACAGTTCTTACGGCAACCAGATTGGTCTGGCTACTGGTTATGTAAAAGAAATTTATCATCCGGATTATGTGGCAAAACGTATGGAGATCGGTGCTGTTATGGGTGCTGCTCCAAGGCGGGCAGTGATCCGTGAGAATTCCGATCCAGGTGATATCATTATCCTGCTTGGCGGGCGTACCGGCCGTGATGGTATCGGTGGTGCTACCGGTTCTTCCAAGGTACATACAGAGGCTTCTATTGAGGTTTGCGGCGCTGAGGTACAGAAAGGAAATGCACCTACCGAGCGTAAGATCCAGCGCATGTTCCGCAGGGAAGAGGTCAGCCATATTATTAAGAAATGTAATGATTTTGGTGCTGGCGGTGTTTCCGTTGCTATTGGTGAGCTTGCAGCAGGGCTTCGTGTGGATCTGGATAAAGTTCCCAAGAAATATGCAGGTCTGGATGGTACAGAGATCGCTATTTCTGAGTCCCAGGAGCGAATGGCAGTAGTTGTTACTCCAGCAGATGTGGATAAATTCCTTGGATATGCAAATGAAGAAAACCTGGAAGCAGTTCCTGTAGCTGTTGTTACTGAGGAGCCAAGACTTGTCCTTACATGGAGAGGAAAAGAGATCGTTAATATTTCAAGGGCCTTCCTTGATACCAATGGTGCCCATCAGGAAACTTCCGTAGAGGTGGAGATCCCGAATAAAGAGGGAAATATCCTGGAAGAGCGTCCGGAAGTAAGTGATGTAAAAGCAAAATGGCTGGGAATGCTGGCTGATCTGAATGTTTGCTCTCAGAAGGGGCTTGTGGAAATGTTTGACGGTTCTATTGGCGCAGGCAGCGTATTTATGCCTTATGGCGGAAAGTATCAGCTTACTGAGACACAGACCATGGTTGCCAAGGTTCCGGTACAAAATGGCAAGACTAATACAGTTACAATGATGAGTTACGGATTTGATCCATATCTGTCTTCCTGGAGCCCATATCATGGAGCTGCTTATGCAGTGACTGAGTCAGTGGCAAGGATCGTGGCTTCCGGCGGTGACTACAGAAAGATCCGTTTTACCTTCCAGGAATACTTCCGTCGTATGACTGAAGATCCAAAGAGATGGAGCCAGCCGTTTGCTGCTCTTCTGGGGGCTTATGCAGCACAGCTTGGCTTTGGCCTTCCTTCTATTGGCGGCAAAGACAGTATGTCCGGTACCTTTAATGATATTGATGTTCCGCCTACACTTGTTTCCTTTGCTGTAGATGTGGCAAAGATCCAGGATGTGATCACACCGGAGCTGAAAAAGGCAGGCAATAAGCTTGTATGGGTACGTGCTCCAAGAGATACCTATGATCTTCCGGATTATGATAAGATTATGGATACATATGGCAAACTGCATCAGGATATTCTGGATGGTAAAGTTGTTTCTGCATATGCGCTTGACCGTCACGGAATTGCAGCTGCAGTGAGCAAGATGGCATTTGGTAATGCTATGGGTGTTAAGATCGAGCACAATCTGGATCCAAGAGACTTCTTTGCACCAGGATTTGGTGATATTATCCTTGAGGTTCCGGATGGCAAGGTTGGGGAGTTGTCTGTACAGTATACACTGATCGGTGAGGTTACAGCAGATGGCAGATTCTCTTATGGCAATACCCAGATCACTCTTGAAGAAGCTTATAAAGCATGGACTGGCACTTTGGAAAAAGTATTCAAAACCGTTTCCGGTGAGGAAGCCAAGGGAGCATCGGATATCCTGGTTAATCCAGAGGATAAGGATGCTGTCATGGAAAATGGCCTTTATAATACAAAGAAGATTTATATCTGCAAGCACAAAACTGCAAAGCCTCGTGTCTTTATTCCGGTATTCCCTGGAACGAACTGCGAGTATGACAGTACAAAAGCATTTGAGCGCGCAGGTGCAGAAGTAGATGTAAAAGTATTTAAGAATCTTAGTGCAGAAGACATTCGTGATTCTGTGGAGATCTTTGAAAAGTCCATTGATCAGGCACAGATGATCATGTTCCCAGGTGGTTTTTCCGCAGGTGATGAGCCAGATGGATCTGCTAAGTTCTTTGCAACTGCTTTCCAGAATGCAAAGATCAAAGAAGCAGTTATGAAGCTTCTCAATGAGCGTGATGGTCTGGCACTTGGTATCTGCAATGGTTTCCAGGCACTGATCAAGCTGGGACTGGTGCCTTACGGTCAGATCTGTGGCCAGAAAGAGGATTCACCTACTTTGACCTACAATACCATTGGCAGACATATTTCCAAGATGGTTTATACGAAGGTTGTAAGCAATAAATCCCCATGGCTTCAGATGGCTGATCTGGGCGGAGTGTACTGCAATCCGGCTTCCCATGGTGAAGGTCGTTTTGTAGCAGATCAGGAGTGGATCAAAAAGCTTCTTGCCAACGGACAGGTAGCTACTCGTTACGTAGATCCGGAAGGAAACTTTGACCAGTCTGAGGAATGGAATATTAACGGTTCTTATTACAACATTGAGGGTATTACAAGTCCGGACGGACGTGTATTTGGTAAGATGGCTCATAGTGAGCGCCGTGACGATGGCGTTGCTATTAACATTTACGGACAGCAGGATCTGAAGATCTTTGAGTCTGGTGTTGCATATTTCAAATAAGAGCATTAAAAAAGGATGCAGCAATTTCTCTTTTGGGATTTTGCTGCATCCTTTGTGTTATACGCTGTTCATGATCTTATATCGATCTAGTAGAGGTAATCTTTGTTTACATATCCGTATTTCATCAGGCTGGAGGAATATACATACCAATAAGAAGAATCACTGGAATCGATCACCTGTACTGTTTCTCCATTATTTAATTTGCCAATCTCATTAGAAGAATCATAAGCTTTGGCATTACGAAGAGCCAGATAACCCTTTGCAACACTGACTGTCCAGGTGGGATAAACAGGTGCAGTACTGCCAACCAGATAATCTTTGTTTACGTACCCGTTCATATTCAATCTTGGGGAATAAACAAACCAGTAAGTAGGATCACTAGTATCCAGGATACTTACAGTATCTCCGGTATTCAGCTGGCCGATCTCATTGGATGCATCGTAGGCTTTGGCATTACGAAGAGCCAGATATCCTTTGGAAACACTGACTGTTCTGGTGAAATCTGAACTTGCTACAGCACCGGTGTACATAGAATCTCCAACCAGATAGTCTTTGTTTACAAAACCGTTCAGATTATATTTAGGAGAATATACCAGCCAGTAAGTAGGATCGCTGGTGTCCAGAAGCTGGACAGTATCTCCTGTGTACAGCTGTCCGATCTCGTTGGAAGCATCATAAGCCTTGGCATTACGAAGAGCCAGATATCCTTTGTCTACTTTGACAGCTCTGGATTCGCAGGCATAAACAGTGCTGCTGCTTACCAGATAATCTTTGTTTACATAGCCGGTACAGTTATATTTGGGAGAATATACCAGCCAGTAAGTAGGATCGCTGGTGTCATTTACCTGCACAGTATCTCCGTTATACAGCTGTCCGATCTCATTGGAAGCATCATAGGCTTTGGCATTACGAAGAGCCAGATAACCCTTGGAAACACTTACTGTCCAAGCGGCAGAATTCATTGAGATCAGGTAATTCTTATTCACATAGCCATAGGAATCATACTTGGGGGAATAAGCATACCAGTATGTTGAATCGCTGTCATCATTGACCTCTACAGTATCGCCACTATACAGCTGTCCGATCTCATTGCGGCTGTCATAAAGCATTTGCGTGCGAAGAGCCAGATAGCCACTGGGAACACTTACCATATAGGTATTGGCAGATGCCTGACAGTTCCTGCTCATCCAGGGAACAGAAAGTGCAAATACTACAGCCAGCAGTGCGACCCATTTCAAAAAGGCCGGAAGATAGTTGCATTTCTTATTTTTCATAGATCCTCCTTTCGCCTGCTGTGGCAGGCTTACATGCAGTTTCGTGCACGTTATTCTCAGATGCTGGGGGCAAAAACCTGACAGGCAGACAATTGAACTCCAGCTATCTTTATTAGATACTGGAGGCAACTGCCCCCATTATGATATCTTAAGATTGCTTCGTGCTACGCACTCCAACAATCCTGCCGGATATCATCTTTATTATTGTTTATTATAACAGATTGAAAGATATATTTGTATTCTTAATTGTTATAATGTCACAATATTTGCAAATTGCCTATTGCAAATCATGGGAGTACATATCACAAAGCAATACAAAGGTATCATAACCAGAGAATTTGCTTCCAGCCTTAAATTTATGAGGCTGGATTATAGTAATCAAAAATCTGCCTGCTCAGGCTGGCAATAGTATTTTGTGCCGAGCCGCACTCACTAAGATTCTCTGACATAAAAACCAGGATCAGTTCATTATCCACATCATAAACAATCCCTGCATCATTTTCCACATTGTCCAGTTCACCGGTTTTATTGGCAGTTTTTGCATCTGATGGCATCTGTGCCGGGATCTTATTCCGGCGTGTCTGTGCAGCCAACAGGTCGAACATGGAATCTGCATATGGGTATTCAGAGGAATTACCACTGTAAATCCCGTACAGCAGATGACCACAGTCAGCCACAGAAGTGTAATTGTCGTCATATGCATTGCTTTGAAGAAGAAGTCGTCCCATATGTGTGTTCTTAAAGCCATGTGTACTGCAGAAATCATTTACAACAGTCATGCCGGCAGAAGAATCACCTCCGCCTAGATAGCTGGTAAGAGCATTGGCAGCATCATTGTCACTGACTGTGATCATGGAATAAAGGTTGGAATCTACCTGCTGCTGGCCATATTGACTGATAAGAGTTTCATAATTCTCATAGACAGCACCCATAATATACAGCTTGATCAGACTGGCCGCCTGCATGGAATGGTCATTGACAGAGCCTTCTGACTCATTATAAAGATCGCGCACATAAACGGACCAGCTTCCATTGGAAACAGGGAGACGTTCCTGCAGCTGGGTAAGGAGAGAGGAAAGTTTTTCATCTGTAGGTGCTTCTACAGAAGAAGCCTGTCCAAATACACTGCTTTTAGAATTGTCGGATGGCGGAGATAATGTGCCCTGTCCATCAGAAGCCTGATTGGCAGATGTGGTGCCCGGAGCCGGTTCCGCCTGGTCGGAAGCTGTCGCATTAGTGTTCGGAGCCGGTTCTGATTGGTTGGATGTTGAAGAACCTGTGCTCGGTGCCACCGGTCCCTGCACTTCTGCAGCAGTGACTGCAGAAAAGCTCCCTGCTGTTACTGCTGCAGCTGTAACAAGCGGAAAGATAAATTTATATTTGCGATTATTTTTGCCTGGTTTCATACAAACCTCCTGGTATGCTAAATGAAAAGAAAGTGAAGAATTTTCTTAAGTCTTTTTAAGTATAATTCATTTGCTGCAGATTTCCAATATTTTTGCAGGAAAACATGAAGAAAAGATGGCTTTATAGCGATAAATATGAAATAATACAAGAAATCCTACACATGCAACCGCAGGTTGACAAATCTTAAAGCCGGGTATCTGGTGTGCAACTGATGGATATTGTATGCTGAGAACGTCAAAAAAAGAAATGCTTTCCCATAATGGAAGGCAGGAAGGAGAAAAAGATGATTCTGGCAGACAAAATAATGAATTTGAGAAAAAAGGCAGGTTGGTCCCAGGAGGAACTGGCAGAACAGCTGAATGTAACAAGACAATCCGTTTCTAAATGGGAGGGGGCAAGAGCAGTTCCGGATATGGAAAAGGTAGTACAGATGAGCCGTATTTTTGGTGTAAGTACGGACTATCTTCTGAAAGATGAAATAGAAGAAGATAATCCGGAAGACAATGTACAGGTCATTTCAGAACAGCCACTGCGTAAAGTGACTATGGAGGAAGCCTCTGAATATTTGGAATGTAGCAAGAAATCAGCACCTAAAATTGCTTTTGCTACTTTTTTATGTGTTATATCCCCTATTACATTGTTGCTTTTGGGTGGATTAAGTGAAACAAAAATCATAAAACTTACCGAAAATTCTGCTGGGGGAATTGGATTATGTGTCCTTTTATTGCTGGTTGCTTCAGCTACAGGGATTTTCATATCCTGCAGTGCAAAAGTGAAATGTTATGACTTTCTGGAAAAAGAGCCTTTTGAGACGGAATATGGGGTGACTGGGATGGTAAAGGAAAAGAAAAATCAGTATCATCCAACCTATGTACGCCTGAATCTTATTGGAACCGTATTCTGTATTCTTGCAGCAGTACCGTTGTTTGCTGTTATGAGCATTACAGACAAAGATATCTTCTATATAAATGCAGTTTGTCTGCTTTTACTTATGGTGGCATGTGGCTGTTATGCGTTTGTGTATGGAGGCATACGAAACAGTGCAATGGAAAAGCTGCTGGAAGAAGGGGACTATACACGCAGCAGAAAAGCAAAGAAAGGATTGATCAGTGCTGTTTCGGTAAGCTATTGGCTGATCGTGACCGCAGTATTTCTGGCAGCTATACTGCCTGCTAAAAGCAGTTATAAAAGCAGCAGTTGGATCATCTGGCCTATTGCAGGTGTTCTTTACGGAGCAGTAGTATCTATCCTGAATATTTCATTCAAACATAATGAATAAAATGGTTTGGATTTCAAAACAATCAAGTTTGATTTTGGAAGATTCTTTTGAAAAATATTAGAAATCGGTCACAGGATAATCACAGTTTTTCTTTATGATAGCAGGTATGTAAAGGGAGGTTATCATGACTGATAAAGAATACTATGACTTGGTCCAGCCGTATCATGATGCAATGAAGCTTTTACTTACCAGGTTGGAAGTGTTAAACCATACGATTTATCCATCTGCTGCCAGTAACCCGGTACATACCGTTCAGTCTCGCATCAAGAAGAAGGCAAGCATTGAGGAAAAGCTGATGCATCGGGGGCTGGAGCCTACAGTTGATAATGCCAAGAATGTTTTGCAGGATATTGCAGGTGTGCGGATCGTTTGTTATTTTACTGGAGACATCCACAATCTGGTGAACATATTAAAGAAACAGCCGGATCTGATCTTCATAAGAGAGCGGGATTATATTGAGAATCCTAAGCCTAATGGATATAGAAGTTACCATATTATTTTTGGAGTAAATGTTTGCTGTCTGGATGCAGTGGAATACTTTCCTGTGGAGATACAGTTCCGTACTATTTCAATGGACTTCTGGGCAGCTATGGAGCACAGGGTATCTTACAAAAAGGCATATGCTAATAAAGCGCAGAGAGTGGAAGAATTACTCAGATATTCCAATACTCTTGAAGAGATGGAAAAGGAATTTGAGAAATATAATGATAATCCACGGCTTTAAAGACTTGCATAATCAGAAAATCGTGGTAAAATAAGATACGGACGAAAGGCGGATTCCGAAGAGTTCGCCTTTTCGTTTAAATACAGATTGGCACTCGATGCGAATGAGTGCTGATAAAATAAGGCTTGATTTTGCATGATTCAGGCCATAAGGAGGAAACATGTATGATTAGCATACCCATTTATGATTTACTGGTATTGCCAGAGGTTACATTTTACTTTAAAAAAGATATGTTTCCCGGAAATGAAATAACCACGGAAAATGTTGGGGAAGATATACTTTTTCTGATGCTGAAGACAGATAAAAAGCCCCATCAGATACAACCGGAAGACATCTATCCGATTGGAGTGCTGGGGAAGATTGAGGCCTTAGGAGAGGATGACACTGTTAAGATCACTACCATAGAAAGGGTAATGCTGAGTCAGATCCAGGCTACAGAGATCGGGATTACAGCCACTTCCGTTCCATATCCGGAAGAGAAAGATATTGATCCAGATGAAGAGGCTGAGCAGTTCAAGAACATGAAAAAAGAATTGATGAGCTTTGCAAAGGATCTGCAGTGGGGGATCTGGGCAAGAGGTGTGATCTATCACTGGCAGAGCTTTGATGAGATGGCCTGTGCCCTTTCCAGCTACTTTGCATCTTCCTGGGAAGAAAAATATAGTTTTCTTGAACAGCAGTCCAGAAGTGAACGTATCCATAAAATCAAAGAAACTGTATATGAACTTCTGGAGATCTTCCGGGTCAGCCAGGAAGCAGAAAGCGCCCAGAAGAATTCTAATGAACAGATGTACCGTGAGTCTGCCCTGAAAAAACAGATTGAATTTCTTCAGAGACAGCTGGATGAGATGCATCCTGAGAATATCTCGGATGTACGCAGATTTGAGAAGAAAATCCAGGAGTCTGGCATGAATCCGGAGGCAAGGAAGGAAGCCGAAAAGGTTCTGAACCGGATGAAACAGGAAGGAAAAGATGGTCATGAATACGGACTTTTGTATGATTACCTGGATTTTGTTACCAGTCTTTCCTGGAAGGAAGAAGAAATGCCTTCTATAGACCTGGCAGAAGCCGAAAAGATACTGGATGAAGACCATTATGGCCTGAAAAAGGTAAAAGAAAGGATCATCCAGCAGATTGCGGTTATGGCGCTTAATAAAAAACAGGCTGGATCCATCCTGCTTTTTGTAGGTGCACCTGGTACAGGCAAAACAAGTATAGGTCAGAGCATAGCCAGAGCACTTCATAGAAAATATGTAAGGATCAGTCTTGGAGGTGTTCGGGATGAAGCGGAGATCCGTGGACACAGACGCACATATGTGGGCGCTATGCCGGGACGTATCATGGAGGGAATGCGAAGAAGCGGAGCGCAGAATCCGGTTATGGTGTTGGATGAAGTGGACAAACTGACCAGAGATTATGGCGGAGACCCATCCAGTGCACTTTTAGAAGTTCTGGATCCGGAGCAGAATTCCAACTTTACAGATCATTATATGAATGTACCATATGATCTGTCTAATGTGCTGTTTGTATGTACAGCCAATTCTACTGATACTATACCGGAACCTCTTCTGAACCGTATGGAAGTTATTCAGTTCCCCGGATATACACAGATTGAGAAATATCATATTGCCAGGGAACATCTTCTGCCAAAAGCAATGAAGAGTATGGGACTGCGTAATCAGAACCTGAAAGTGACAGACGAAGCCATATTAAAGATCATTGAAGAATATACGGCGGAGGCGGGAGTAAGAGGCCTTAAACGTCAGATCGATGTTCTTTGCAGATGCGCTGCTGTAAAATTGGTAAAGGGTGAGCAGAAAAGCATTACTGTCAGCGAGAAACGACTGCCGGAGTTTCTTGGGAAGAAAGGCATCTATCATGAAAAGATCCAGGAGGAAATGCAGTCGGGAGTTGTAACCGGACTGGCCTGGACCAGAGCAGGTGGGGAAATCCTTTTTATAGAAACTTCCTTTACAAAAGGCAGCGGCAAGGTGATCATCACCGGGCAGCTGGGAGATGTGATGAAGGAGTCAGCACAGATTGCAGTCACTTATGTGAAGTCACTTTTCCCGGAACACGCTGAGAAATTTGAAAAGAATGATCTCCATATTCATGTTCCTTCTGGTGCTGTGCCAAAAGACGGTCCGTCAGCGGGGATTACGCTGGTAATTGCACTTGCATCCCTGGTAACTGGAAAGGCTGTGGATACACAGATAGCCATGACCGGGGAGATTTCTTTGAGAGGCGGTGTTATGCCTATTGGAGGTCTTCCCGAAAAACTAATGGCAGCCCAAAGAGCAGGAGTTAAGAAGGTGTTTATTCCATATGACAACATAGAGGATCTGGAAGATGTGGCAGAAGAAGTGAAAGAAAAGATTCAAATCTGTCCGGTAAAGAAAATCAAAGAAGTGCTGGATCAGACCCTGGGCTTACAAAAAATGTAAAATTATTCTAGATTACAAATTTAGCAAAGAATATGCTATAATAAAACAACGAAACAGAAAAACTGTTTAAGCTGTAACTCACACAGAGTTTATGGAGGAAAAGTTATGAAGAAAGCAAAATTATTAGGAACATTATTATGTGCCGCATGCCTTGTTACAGGAAGCATTGCTCCTTCCGTACCGGTTATGGCAGATGGCATGAATGTTGTTACACTTGGAGCAGACCTGACACAGGACCAGAAGAACACCATGCTGAAATATTTTAAGGTCAGTGCTGATTCTGTTCAGATCATCAATGTTACTAATCAGGATGAGAGAGAGCACTTAAGTGCCTATGTTCCCATCGAGCAGATTGGTACCAGGACAGTCAGCTGTGCTTACGTTAAGCCTACCACTTCCGGAGGAATCAAGGTACGTACTGCCAATCTGAACTGGGTTACCTGTAATATGATCGCCACCAGCCTTTCTACTTCCGGGGTGAAGAATTGTGAAGTAGTTGCTGCGTGTCCGTTCCAGGTATCCGGTACAGGAGCCCTTACGGGGATCCAGATGGCCTATGAGTCAGCCAGCGGTGAACAACTGGATTCCACCAAGAAGCAGATCGCTACAGAGGAGATGGTTGTTACAGGTAATCTGGCTGAGGATATCGGACAGAACAGTGCCACTGCTGTGATCAATCAGGCGAAGACCCAGATCATTGCAGACGGTATCCAGGATGCGGATCAGATTTATAACATTGTTGTGAATATTGCAGATCAGAACGGAGTTGCTCTCTCTGATGATCAGCTTCAGACGATCGTAAGCCTGCTTCAGGAGATTGCACAGCAGGATTATGATTACAGCGATATGGAAGAGACACTGGAGCGTGTCAATGATAATGTTACCGGCCAGGGAGATACCACTTCTGATGATGATCCGGACAGTATTGTGAATAACGTAGATGAGAGTGTGCTTGGTGATGATGTGATCGCTGATTCCACAGAGGATCCTTCCCTTGCTGAGAAGACTGGCGATGACGGTTTTGCACAGGATACCAATACTGATGTTTCCACAGACGGCACCACAGACAATAGTGCTGACACCAGTACAGACAATAGTACAGATAGCAGCACAGATAACGGTACCGATGTAAATGGTGATTCCGTAAATTCTTCAGATATTCCTGACGGGGATGAGATCCTGAATATTTCTGAAGTGAATACAGATTTCCTGACAGACGATACCAAAGCACTCTTTGAGAAAGCCAAGACTTTTGGCAAGGGAGAGTATGAAGGTGATACAGAGGCACTTCAGGAGGCTATGGGATCAGATGCTGTATGCACAGTGACTCTTGACAGTGATCAGGGTGAGAAGCTGTATAATGCCGTTCTTACCAAATATCTGGAGATCCTTGGTAATGGTACAGGATCTTATGTTCCTACCGGTAATGAAGAGTATCTGACTACTGAGCTTAATATGCTTCAGGAAGACCTGAAGGTGATCTTCGGTATTGATCTGACAGATGACCAGAAGGCAGAGGCTGGTGATAAGGCAGACATCCTTGGCGATAATGTTTCTTCTGACGATAAGAACACCCTGTATAAAGATACCATGAAGTTCTTTGAGCAGCTGTATGGTGAGACCAGCATGGAAGAGACAACTGAGAATACAGATGCAGCAGTACCGGATAATACAGATACATCTTACGATACAGAAGGGACAGACACATCCATGGATAATACAGATGATACTACTATGGATGAATCTGATATGACTCCTGCTGAAGGAGACGATATGGTTTACGATGAAACCATCAATGAATAACTGTCCCCTTAAAAATAGTTAAAATTGACCATTGCCAAATCCACAGTTTCCAGGTAATATGTTGCCAGACCGGAAGGAACTGATTCAGGTTGATCCAGTCAGTCCCTGTAAGGGAGGCATATAAAGGAAAAGGAAAGGCAGTGACTAACATGAATAACAAAGAGACATCAACAATCATGAAACTTGCAGAGACTGCGATTCTTGCAGCACTTTGCTACGTATCCTTCACATTTTTACAGATTAAGATCCCTGTTCCGGGTGGCGATGCTACATCTCTTCACATCGGAAATGCATTCTGTGTACTTGCAGCATTGCTTCTTGGAGGTGTTTACGGCGGTATGGCCGGTGCTGTGGGCATGACTATCGCAGATCTGATGGATCCGGTTTATATTACAGGAGCTCCGAAAACATTTGTTCTGAAACTATGTATTGGTTTGATCACCGGTCTGGTGGCACATAAGGTTGCAAAGATCAATGAGAGTACAGATAAGTCATACGTATTTAAATGGAGTCTGATTGCTTCCGTTGCTGGTCTGGCATTTAATGTTGTGGCAGATCCGATTGTAGGATTTTTCTACAAACAGTATATACTGGGACAGCCACAGGAGATGGCTGCCGTTCTTGCCAAGCTTAGTGCAGTGACTACCTTTGTGAATGCAGTTGTTTCTGTGATCCTGGTTGTGTTCATATACAATGCACTTCGTCCGGCACTGATCAAGATGAATCTGATCCAGATCCATCCGGTACAGAAGGATAAGACAGTTTCTGCAAACTAAGTATTTTAGTAACTATTCAGTAGGAAAGAATTTATGAGGGTACTGAGCAGTTATGCTTTGTTTACTGCCACATCTTACAGGTGTGGCAGTTTTTTCTTATTTATGCGAAATACTGGAAAAAAGAAAAAGAGTGTGATAGAATGTTTCAATAAATATGCGTTTGGTGTGAAAACACCACAAGCATGATTACAGTAATTATTTAGCAGAAAGTATTTTGCGAGAGTACTGAACAGTTACGAATTACACAAAGGAGAATATATATGGGTCTTGCTGTTGTCAGTTTGAAAAAAGGAGAGGGCAGGCTGTTAAAATCCGGTGGGATGTGGATTTTTGACAATGAAATTGCTACGATCATGGGAAGTTTTGTGAATGGCGATATTGTACTGATTCATGATTTTGACGGATATCCTTTAGGAAAAGGATTTATCAATACCAATTCCAGGATCACAGTCCGGCTGCTGTCAAGGGATGAACAGACGGTGATCGATGAAGTGTTTTTTGAAAAAAGAGTACGGGATGCCTGGGAATACCGTAAGAAAGTGGTAGATACCCGCAGCTGCAGAGTGATCTTTGGCGAGGCAGATTTCTTCCCGGGACTTGTAATTGATAAGTTTTCTGACGTGCTGGTGGTTCAGTCCCTGGCACTGGGAATTGACAGATATAAAGAAATGATCATAGAGCTTCTGAAAAAGGTTCTGAAAGAAGATGGTATCCAGATCCGTGGCGTATACGAGAGAAGTGATGCCAAGGTTCGTCGCCAGGAGGGGATGGAACTTGTAAAAGGCTTTATTGGACCGGAATTCCCAACTCTTGTGGAAATTGAAGAAAATCAGGTAAAATATCAGGTTGATGTAAAGGATGGTCAGAAAACAGGATTTTTCCTTGACCAGAAATATAACAGGCTTGCAATCCAGAAGCTTTGCAAGAATGCCAAAGTGCTGGATTGCTTTACTCATACAGGTTCTTTTGCATTAAATGCAGGGATCGCAGGTGCTTCCAGTGTATTAGGGGTGGATGCATCAGCTCTTGCCGTGGATCAGGCAGCTGCAAATGCCAGGTTGAACGGTCTGGAAGATCGGGTACAGTTTTTATGCAGGGATGTGTTTGAGTTACTGCCTGAATTGGAGGAAAAGAAAGAAAAGTTTGATGTGGTGATCCTAGATCCACCTGCGTTTACAAAGTCCAGAAGTTCCATAAAGAATGCAGTGAAGGGATACAGAGAGATCAACCTGCGTGCGTTGAAGCTGGTGAGGGAAGGCGGTTTTCTGGCCACCTGCTCCTGTTCCCATTTTATGGATTATGAGCTTTTTACACAGACGATCGGTCAGGCGGCACGAAGTGCTCATAAGCGGCTGCGTCAGGTAGAATACAGGACACAAGCCCCGGATCATCCAATTCTGTGGGCAGCAGATGAGTCCTATTATCTTAAGTTTTACATTTTTCAGGTATGCAGTGACAGATAGACCTTTACAGGCTGGGATCAGGGAAAGAGACAGACTGAATAAGGAAAGAAGGATTTCATGAAAGACAAATTTTACAGATTCATGCAGGGACGTTACGGAGTTGACCAGTTTGCAAAGTTTACTATGGGTGTGGCACTGGTTTCTATTGTGCTGGCGATTTTTGTAAACACAGGAAGCAGCGCAGGTTCTCTTTTGGATATGTTAGGCCTTGTAGCCATTGTGTATACATATTTCAGGATTTTTTCCAGAAATATTTCCAAAAGAGCACAGGAGAATCAGAAGTACCTGTCAGCTACTGCCAAGTTGCGTCAGAGACTGAACAAAGAAAAGAATATGATGAAACAGAGAAAGGACTACCATATTTATACTTGTCCTTCCTGCGGACAGAAAGTCAGGATTCCAAGAGGAAAAGGAAAGATAGAGATCAGCTGTCCAAAGTGTCATAGCAAATTTGTGAAGAGGAGCTGATATGTTCGGATATATTGTGGTAAATAAGCCGGAATTAAAAATTAAAGATTTCGCTTTATACAAATCCTTTTATTGTGGGCTTTGCAGGGAACTGAAAAGAAAATATGGGGTTTTCGGACAGCTGTCCCTTACCTATGATATGACCTTTGTGGCACTTCTGCTTAGCGGATTATATGAGCCTGAGACAAAGAAAGGAACCACCCGTTGTATTCTGCATCCTGTTCACAAAGAGACAGTACGGAAGAACCGTTTTACAGAATACGCAGCAGATATGAACATCATCCTTACCTATTATAAGTGTGTGGATGACTGGAAAGACGATAGGGATCTTTTGAAGCTTGCATATGCAAAGGCCCTGAAAGGGAAGAACCGAAGGCTTTCTGTCGAATACGATAAAAAAGTGCACAGGATCATCCAGCTGCTGGAACAGCTATCGGATCTTGAAAAGAAAGATGAGAAGGA
This sequence comes from Blautia glucerasea, assembly GCF_013304385.1. Classification (GTDB taxonomy): domain Bacteria; phylum Bacillota; class Clostridia; order Lachnospirales; family Lachnospiraceae; genus Blautia_A; species Blautia_A ammoniilytica. The sequence goes on along the minus strand of NZ_JAAITU010000025.1, from coordinate 5,713 downwards.
TATTGATCAGGTATCCGGTATTTTTGGAAAGATCATGGCTGAGATCTTTGTGTATCAGGAAGATGTGTGGGCAGATACTCTTCGGAAGATGGGTTTCTATTTTGGAAAGTTTATTTATATTCTGGATGCGTATGATGATGTGGAAGCAGATCTGAAAAATGGAAATTATAATCCTTTTTCAAAGCGCTTTAAAATAAAAGGGTTTGAGGATGAGGTACAACAGCTTCTGATCATGATGCTTGCAGAAGCCTGTCGTGAATTTGAAAAACTACCTATTATAATATATGGAGATATTCTGAGGAATATTCTGTATTCCGGGGTATGGGTAAGGTTTGAGGCGATTACCAGAAAAAGGAGAGAAGAACAGGAGAAAGAACATGTTTGATCCATATAGTGTTCTGGGAGTATCACAGGATGCCTCAGACGAGGAAATCAAAAAGGCATACAGACGTTTAAGCCGGAAATACCATCCGGATGCGAATATTAATAACCCTGACAAAGACAAGGCTGAAGAGAAATTTAAGGAAGTTCAGCAGGCCTATGACCAGATCATGAAAGAACGGGAATATGGAAGCAGAGGGGCTGGCAGTTATGGAGGCTTTGGAGGTTTCGGTCAGCAATCCGGCGGGTACGAAGACGAGGAGAGCATCCGCAGGCGCGCTGCGGCTAATTTTATCCAGAGCGGACATTATCAGGAAGCTGTGAATGTACTGCGATCCCTTTCCCAGAGAAACGGAGAATGGTATTATCTTTCATCTATGGCCAATATGGGACTTGGTAATAATGTAAATGCCAGAAACGATATAGAGCAGGCGATTCGTCTGGATCCTGGCAATGCCCAGTATCAGATGCTGAAGAACCGGATGGATGGGGGCGGTACCTGGTACCGGCAGCAACAGGATCCATTTGGAGGCATGCCTATGGAGGGCGACGACATGTGCTTGAAGATGTGTTTAGCCAGTACAGCTTGTAATCTGTGCTGTCCGGGAAGTGGTGTGATCTGCTGTTAAAGGCAGGATTTTCGGAACAGACGGTTATAATAGAGATAAAGAGGAGAAAAAGTAATGAGTGTTAGAATTGGTATTTTAGGTTATGGAAATCTTGGCCGTGGAGTAGAATGTGCCATCAAACATAATCCGGACATGGAGCTTGTGGCAGTATTCACGCGCCGTAATCCGAAGGATGTGACTATTCTCACAGAAACAGCCAAAGTCTATTCTGTTAATGATGCAGAAAAAATGAAGGATCAGATCGATGTTTTGATCATCTGCGGAGGCAGTGCTACAGATCTTCCTATACAGACACCAAAATATGCACAGTGGTTTAATGTGATCGACAGCTTTGATACACATAAGAGGATCCCGGAGCATTTTGCGGCAGTGGATAAATCCGCATCAGAAAATGGACATGTTGGGATCATTTCTGTTGGCTGGGATCCGGGTATGTTTTCGCTGAACCGTATGTATGCCAACGCAATTCTTCCTGGAGGCTGCGATTATACATTCTGGGGCAAAGGAGTAAGCCAGGGGCACTCTGATGCTATCCGCAGGATCGAAGGCGTGAAGGATGCCAGACAGTATACCATCCCGGTAGAAGCTGCACTTGAATCAGTACGAAATGGTGAGAATCCTCAGCTTTCCACAAGGGAAAAACATACCAGAGAGTGCTTTGTGGTTGCCAAGGAAGGAGCAGATCTTGCACGTATTGAACGTGATATCAAGACCATGCCAAATTATTTTGATGAATATGATACAACCGTTCATTTTATTTCAGAAGAAGAATTAAAGAAGAACCACAGTGGTATTCCTCACGGCGGTTTTGTGATCCGTACCGGAAAGACCGGATGGAATGATGAAAACAGCCATGTGATCGAATATAGCCTGAAGCTGGACTCAAATCCGGAATTTACTTCTTCCGTACTGGTTGCTTATGCGCGGGCTGCGTATCGGATGAATCAGGAAGGACAGAAAGGATGTAAAACAGTTTTTGATGTGGCACCAGCCTATCTTTCTGCTATGAGCGGAGAAGAACTAAGGAAGCATCTTCTGTAAGGCTTTTTTGTGATATTCATTGCTTTGGAAAATGTTACAAAAATTATAATATGAAATTGTCACAATTGTTAAAAAAGAGCAAAGATTATTATCAATCTTGCTCTTTTTTTGCTAAGAAAAAGAAAATGATTATTGTGAAAAGTTTACATACTTGTACTTTTGTATTGACGATTAAAAAATACCGTTGTATAATCTATTACATAAAGCTGTAACATTTTTGTAAAAGATTAAAGGCGATATCATGTTTAAATAAGAAAAGGAAGATTATGTATGCGAAACGTATGTAAGAAATTTAAGATTTGGGGAGTGCTTTTGCTGCTGATTCTGGCTGCGGCAGGATTTTCTGCCCATAAGTCCCAAACAGAAGTTGAAGCTGCTGTTAAAACCGGATTTCGGACGTATAGCGGGAAGACATACTACATTGATTCAGATGGAAGCAAGCACAAGGGCTGGCTGAACCTGAATGGTAAGAAATATTATTTTAACCGTAAGACTGGTGTTCAGGTCAAGGGCTGGGCACAGGATCGCAAGGGACGTAAACGTTATTTTACAAAAAGAACTGGCGTTATGGTCACTGGCTGGGTGAAAGTATCCAAGGGAAAACGCAGATATTTTAACCCACGTACTGGCTACATGCAGACCAAATGGCTGACTTTGAATAATAATAAATATTACTTTTTCGCAAAGTCAGGGATCGCAGCTACAGGATTTTTAAGAGACTCCAAGAGAAATACCAGATATTTCTACAAGCCTAGCGGTGCTATGGCTGTTGGATGGGTCAGTGCGTCAACAGGTACTGTGAGATATTTCCAGTCTTCTGAGAAGTCCTCTTTGGATGGAATCATGGCAGTTGGCTTTACCCAGATCAATGGGGCTACATATTATTTTGCTTCCGGTACAGGTAAGATGGCTACCGGGTGGAAAGATATTAAGGTAGGAAAGAAAACTAATAAGTATTATTTTGATCCTTCGTCCGGTGTGATGTATACAGGAATACAGACAGTGGACGGGGTACAGCAGGAATTTGGTGAAGATGGTATTTATATAGGACAGGCTGTGAACGATCCTAATGCTACAGCTTCCACTGGCACAAAGACCATCAAGAATTATCTGGCAGGTGCTCTTCAGCCTGTAGGGCAGGCTTTGTATGTATGGGGTGGCGGTTGGAATGATTCTACCCGTAAGGGTGTAAGTCCTAAATGGAAACAGTGGTATAATAAGTGGTTATCCAATCCATCCGGATATGATTATAACAATTACCGTGACTTGACAGCTGTCAACAGAGCAAAGGGTCTTGACTGTTCCGGTTTTGTGGGCTGGTCTGCTTATCAGGTTATGCAGTCCCAGTCTAATGTAGGATCAGGCTATACAGTTGTATCTGGTGAGATCGGTTCTTATTATAAGAGCATTGGATGGGGTACGATTGTGAATCAGTCTTATCTGTCAAAGACCGAATGGAAAATGAAGCCGGGTGACATTGGATATAATAGTGGTCATACATGGATCGTTCTTGGGCAGTGCAGTGATAAGAGCTTAGTGATCATACATTCTACGCCTCAGGCAGGATGTCAGATTGCAGGTACTACCACTCCTACTGGTAATTCTAATAGTGAGGCAGTTGTACTTGCCAACAAGTATATGGCTAAATATTCTGGATTTACTAAATTTAATTACCATCCATCTTGCGGCAATTACATCCGTAATGGTAATTACCTTAGATGGAAGAGCAGCGTACTCAGCGATCCGGATGGGTATGGGAATATGACTGCTGACCAGATTCTGTTGAATCTGTTTGGATATTAAGATTGAACCGGAATGCAGAAGGCATTCTTGGATACAGCCACGCAGGCGCAGGGAAGACCGGCCTGTGTGGTTTTTTATATCAGCTGGGAGCACCTTTGATATTTGTTGCACTTTAATTTCTATTTGTTACAAAAAAATTAAATTTATTAAAATTAGGGGTTGCAATGATGGTAACGATATGTTAATATGTATAAGAATTAAAAATAATGTTGCAGAAATATTACGTATTAAAACAATAAAGTTACGAGGGTGATAATCATGAAGAAAAGAATCGTATGTCTCACACTTGCACTAATGATGTGTGGTACACAGGTAGTAAGCGTAAGCGCTTCCAGAGAAGATGATCTGAGAGAAGAACAGGCTTGGACAAGCCAGCAGCTGGATGCTACATATGCTCGCATGAGTGCACTCTGGGATCAGAAGCAGCAGCTGGAGGGCGAGATCGCAACACTGGATGCCAATCTTGTAGATGTGATGGTCAATATACAGACTTTAGAGACAGATATTTCCAATAAAGAGACTGAGATCGTGAAAACAAAACAGGACCTTGGCAAAGCACAGAAAGCAAAAGAAAAACAGTACGATGCAATGAAAAAGCGTATTCAGTATCTATACGAAAAAGGCGGAAGTGATGCCTGGTTCCAGATGATGATGAATGCAGACAATCTTGCAGATCTTCTTACAAGAGCAGAGTATACACAGAAGATGTATGAGCAGGACAGAAAGAGCCTGGAAGTGTATTCTAATACTATTGAGCAGGTAAAGCAGCTGGAGGAAAAGTACACTGGTGAGAAGGCCGAATTAGAAGGCATGAAGCAGGAGTACGAAGCTGAGTCACAGAATCTTCAGGCACAGCTGGATGAGAAGAGAGCTACTTCCGCAGACTGTGAGAATGAGATCGCATATGCACAGCAGCAGGCTACTGAGTACGCAAATCTTCTTGCAGCACAGCAGGCTGAGATCGAGCAGCTGGAGGCAGAGCGTATTGCAGCAGAAGAAGAGGCAAGACGTCAGGCAGAAGCAGCAGCTGCTGCACAGGCATCTGATGATGGCAATTATGATTCCACCCAGCACGATGAAGAGGGGAATGCAGTAAGCAGTTCTGAATCATCAGGCTCTGGTGAGACTCAGTATGATGAGTATGGTAATGTGATTGATTCTGAGAATACAGTAGATCCAAGCGAATATCAGAGTTCTTCTGAGTCGAGCTCCTCTGATTCTTCTTCCAGTTCCGGTTCTTCATCTTCTGGCTCTGGTTCAGGATCTTCTGTTGTAAATTATGCTACTCAGTTTGTTGGCAATCCATATGTATGGGGCGGCACCAGCCTTACCAGTGGTGCAGACTGCTCCGGCTTCGTACAGAGTGTATATGCTAATTTTGGCGTCAGCCTTCCAAGAACTTCTTATGAGCAGCAGAATGCTGGAACAGAAGTTTCTTATGCAGATGCACAGCCAGGCGACCTGATCTGTTATGGCGGTCACGTGGCAATTTATATGGGCAATGGACAGATCGTACACGCTTCCAATGCGAAGGATGGCATTAAGATCAGTAATAATGCAGCTTACAGAACCATTACCTCTGTAAGACGTCTTGTATAATAGCAAATAGTAAGAGATTCAGAACATATCCCCTGAGTCTGGTATGTATTTATTTATGCATTCCGGAACTCAGGGATTTTTATCTCAGTCGAGAAGACTCCCACCTCTTTCAGGTGTGAGTAACAGATGCTCGACTTGAATGCGTAAATTCCGGAGGGGCGCTTTGGAAACTTGTATGGAAAAATAAACATTGACAAATATATAGTCCTGTCTTTGACAGTTACTAAACAAAAAGAATCGCTGTACCTCTTGATTTTACT
>NZ_JAAITU010000024.1 GCF_013304385.1 Blautia glucerasea | reverse complement strand
TGATGATTATGCTGTTACAGGAGGAACCAGGGTTCTTCCCTTTGAAAGACTGAGCGTCACACCAGAAAGAGAGGATACCCAAAAGACATTGACCCAGCCGGGAAGGGATACAGATAAAGCCCTTCCGGAATACCAGGGCACAGATACCACGGATCAGGGGGCAGCAGCCATGAAACGTACTGCGATCGTCAACAATGGCAGCGGCATTACCCTTCCTGGGCTTACCGATATGGTATCCTGGGAGTATGTGACCAATCATTGGAACTGCGGTTTGTATTATCTGGATCTTTCCATGGAAAAGAACTGGGCACAGACCACCAGCATCCCGGATCAGGCATCCGTCCTGTTTGAAATAACAGGCGCTACCGGAACCGGGGAAGATGCAGTAAGTTACCCGGCTGCTACTTACACTGCGACAATTGCTTCCGGCAGGGTAACTGCACAGGCAAAGGGAATGGCAAGGCCTTACAGCAAGACAGAGGGAGCACCACTGCAGATTTCCACAGCGGTGGCAGCATCCCAGGATAAAGGAAACAAGACCATGCGCTGGCTGATCCAGAAACAGCCGCTGCAGGCAGAGGGTGCAAAAGGCGTGATCCGTTATCGCATTGAAGAGAAAGCCAAAGACGAGGAAGGTAATCCTCTTTCCGGCTTTGTAATGACCAGCAGCACAGATAATACAGCAGAGGATCAGACCAGAAAGTCTGCTGTATGGAACACCCAGATCAATTATGAGATCTGTCTGGGCAAGAAAGGCAGTGAAGGGGAGCCTCTTTCCAATGCAGTATTTACCTTGTATAAAGATCAGGACTGCAAGGTTCCTGCTGGGATCACTATGAAGACAGACCAGCAGGGAAATGGCACTGTCACAGGTCTGGAGGCAGGCACAGGGGCTGTGTATTATATAAAAGAAACAAAAGCCCCCAGCGGATATTTCCTGAATAAAGGAATTCTGAAGCTGACCATTGCTTATAAAGACAAGACAAAATATTATGATCCTACCATTTCTCTGGAAAGGATCACAGATGAAACAACAGGAGATCCACTGGATCCGGCTGCTGATCGGGATAAAACGTCCATTTCGTGCACGGTGGATGCTGGTGGGAAAGACCCGGATTCACTGGTACCTGAGGTACCTTTGAAATATAGTATTTTCTTTGAACTTACAGATACCTGCATTTATTCGCTGCCTAAGACAGGCGGACGGGGCATCTGGTGGGAAATGCTTTTTGGAACAGGCTTGATGCTTGTCGCAGTGTATCTGTATAGCAAAAAAAGGAGAAATGCCTGTAGCCGCAATAAATAAAGAAGCTTACCTGAACGATATGCTTGCCTGATGGTGATGTCACTAGGTATGGAAAGTATTGATGATATCGCATTCCCCTTATTTCACTTGTTGTAAATTGACAAGAGAAATAAGGGGAAATGATGATTTGGAGGAATTTTTCTATGGATTACGTAAAAGAAGCGAAAGAACTTGGCTTCTCAAATGCAGCGATCATGGATACGCAAAAGCTTATTTTTAAACCAGAGTATCGGAGATTTTGTGAAGAAAATCAATGTGGATGTTACAATGTGAATCCTGCCTGTCCGCCTGAAAGCGGAACTGTAGAAGCTATGAAACAAAGAGCATTAGCCTATGAAAAAACTCTTATTTTGCAGACCATACAAAGCAGACATTCTGATTACAAAAAGGCAAAATTTGCTCACAATAAGCTTACTGAGCAGCTGGCATCCAAAATAGAGGAATCCGGAAACAGGGATCTTCTGATCATGTCCGCCGGTCCCTATAAGCATCACTCTTGCATGTCCGCCTACTGTATTGATGCACAGGAAATGGCTGATGCGGTAGGAATGATCTGCTGGGGAAACGATGATAAAATACGTTATTTTTCACAAATTCTTTTTCATGTTAAAGCGAGAGAAACAGTAGACTTTTTTTGATTTCTTAAGCTGGAGCATGTCACTTTTATAATACAACACACGGAATCGAAGTATCTTTATTTTATATAAAATCACGAACTTGCTCATTTATAAATAAACAGGAGGACGGAAAAATGAAAAACAGATGGAACAAAGACAACAGACTGCTGACTATATGTATGGTATTATTGATGGCATTCGTTATGACCTTTACAGTAGCAGAAACAACAGAGAATGTACAGGCAGCATCCAGCGGACTCAGTGCATATAAAAAGATATCTTTTTATAAAAGCGACAAAGTCAATGGAACAACTTATTCTATGAAGTACAACAGCAGAACTAATCGCTATATTGTATATGCGACAAAAAACGGTAAAAAGAAAGTAGTTCTTAAAAACTGTTCAAGCGGCACCATTGTAACAAATGGAAAATTTTTTTATTACGAAAGTGCGTCATTTGTAAGAAACGGAAATTTTGGAGGAACCTACAGAAAGCGTACATTGATGCAGTACAATCTAAAAACCGGCACAAACAAAGTACTGATAAGCTTCGGAGGGGAAGGCCCTGTGGACGGTATTATTGGTTGCGATGGTACCTATCTTTATATGGGATATGAGACCCAGTATGGTGATGGTATGGGAAATTTTGCAGTAGTAAATCTGGAGACAAGACAGATAAAGCGCCTCAAAAAAGATTGTTCAACAGTCCAGAAAGTAAAGAATAAAGTTCTGGTAACCGCAGTAGGATTCACGCATGGCGGTCCGGTTTATCTGATAAATAGAGACGGAAGCAAATGCAAAACAATTTGTGGAAGAGCTATTAAAGTATCTGTAAAAGGAAATTACATTTATTATACAGAAGCAACCTATAACTGGAAAACAAGAAAGTGTAGATGCGATCTCAACGGAAATAAAAAGAAAGCCCTTACTTCATGGAGTAGAGGAATTGCTGGATGAGAATTATCAGTCCTGAGATTGAAAAGTGTAGTAAATACAAGCTTAAATGGTTTGCCTGCTGTATAGTAGAGATATCAAAGTCACAGTGTGGCTCGAGAAAGATGGTCTTCTGTATTATGCAGTGATAAGACAATTACTCGAGGTGTTTTCATGAAAAAGAGAATTTCTAAAGTGTTTATAGCTCTTCTTATTATTGTTTCGGGATTTATGGAGATAAGCTGGCGTCTCTTCCATATGATGATTTGCTGTAAAAGGGGCGCTCCCAAGAAAGAAAGGAAGAAATGGTTTGAACTGTCGCACATCAGGGAAAACCATCCTCAGAATGGATACGAGAAGGAATACCATGAGAGTAAAGAATGGTGCTTTGCCCAGAAGATGGAGGACTGCTATATCAGAAGTGTGGATGGGTTAAAGCTGCATGGGTTTTACCTGCCGGCCGAAAATCCAAAACGGTTTGTTATATTAAGCCATGGATATCGTGGCAGTCGATTTGGCACTATGTCATTTATGGCAAAATACCTTCATGAACATCAATGTGATCTTCTGTTTATGGAACAACGCTGTTGCGGTGACAGTGAGGGAAAATATATTACCTTTGGTGCAATGGAGCAGTGGGATGTTCAGCGTTGGGCAATCTATGTATCTAAACGAAACAAGAAAAAGCTTCCCATTTATTTATATGGGCAGTCTATGGGGGCGTCAGCTGTGCTGATGGCATCTGCACACACACTGCCTTCGGAAGTGAAAGGCCTGATTGCTGACTGCGGCTTCCATTCCATGAAAGGACAAATGAAGGACATGGCGGTGCACTGGTTTCATCTTCATCATGTTCCTTTGCTATTAATGCAGATGGACTGGCTTTGCAGCACACTGGCCGGATTTCATATGAAGGATGCAGATACTACAGCAGCAATGCAGACGAATACCATACCAGTTCTATTTTATCACGGAGATAAGGATACCTATGTTTATCCGCATAATTCATTTCAGAACTATAGGTTATGCAAGGCTCCGAAAGAGCTTGTGGTTGTGCCTGGGGCACGGCATTTGTGCTGTGCCTATGCAGACCCCAGGCTATATCAGAATACAATGATGCATTTTTTTGAGAAATACGATTAACAGCATAACAATTCTTTTGACCGGGATGTATCAAACATTTTACAAAAAACTGTTTGATACATCCCGGTCAATTTTTTGTAAAGTGTTCATTAAGTCTGGGGGATACTGGTATTTCCCTGAAATATATGCTATTTTCCATCTGGAGCAAAAATGTAATATTTATAACAGGAAGGATTGATTAAGAATGAGAGATTACTATCCGTTAACGGCTGCTCAGAAGATGCATCATAACTGGATCAGGGACTATGGTACACAGCAGGTATCCGGTGTCAGTGTTGTGGCTTCTGTACAGGCTGAATTGGATTTTGGATTATTAAAAAAGTGTATCCAGATGGAAACAGAGCGTTCAGGATGCACCCGGGTGCATTTTACAAAACCGGACCAAGACGGAAATGTGAAACAGTATATTGTAAAACAGGATACGCGTGACATTGAACTGAAGGATCTGTCCAAAATGGAAAACCTTGCAAAAGCTGATGAATTGATGCAGCAATGGGCATATGAAACCTTTGATGGCGATAATATTCCCATGTGTGAGTTCACTATGTTGAAGCTGCCGGAAGGATACAATGGCTTTTTTGTACATATGGATCACCGACTGATTGATTCCTGTGGACTTGTAATAATGATCGGAGATCTGTTTCAGCTTTATACCTATTACAGGTACGGAACAGCGCATCCACAGGAATTGGCTGATTTTGAAACAGTACTGAAGAAAGATCTGGCAAAAGCAGGCAATGAAAAGCGTTTTGCAAAAGACAAAAAATTCTGGGAGGATCAGCTGGATGCTTTGGGAGAGCCACTGTATTCTGATATTCAGGGACCATCTGTACTGGAGATTGCCAGAAAACGGCATGGAAATCCGAAACTTCGATCCGCAGATATTGAAATGGATAATTTATTTGTAGCAGTTAAGGATTATCATCTGGAGCCGGGGCCAACTCAGAATCTGATTGATTTCTGTATGAATCATCAGCTTTCCATGACAAATCTTCTTCTGCTTGGTATTCGTACTTATCTGTCTAAGGTTAATAATGGACAGGAGGATATTACCATCCAGAATTTTATATCCAGACGTTCTACCCATGAAGAGTGGACCTCTGGCGGAAGCAGGACGATTATGTTTCCGTGCAGAACGGTGATCTCATCTGAAACAGATTTTCTTTCTGCTGCTTATGAAATTCAGAATATACAGAACCGTATTTATATGCATAGCAATTACGATCCTGAACTTATTATGGAAGAACTGCGAAAAAGATATCATACACCGGAGCATACCAGTTATGAAAGCTTCTATCTGACTTATCAGCCAATGCCGGTAAAGGTAGAAAATGAAATGCTGGGAGTTGTCCGCCAACATGCCAAATGGTTTGCCAATGGTGCAGCAACCAAGAAAATATATTTGACCGTATCCCATACAGAGGATGGTGGAATGAATTTTTCCTATCATTATCAAACAGCACACCTGGAAGAACATGATATGGAACTTCTCTATTATTATATGATGCGGATTTTGTTTAAAGGAATTGCAGAACCGGATATGAGTCTTGGTGAGATCATGGAACAAGTCTGAAAGTTATTTTGATGACTGTCTGAATAATATAAAAGGCATTTGGCAGGACAAATTGGAAATCAAAAAATATAACAGGATTGTTTACATAACAGGAGGATAGATGATAATGAATCAGGAAATGAAATTTAAAAATATCGTGGCACAGTATAGCAATGTGGCACCGGAAGAAATAACAAATAATATGAGATTCCGTGAGGATTTGGGATTCAGCTCTTTGGATTTTATGTCTTTTTTAGGTGAACTTGAGGACACATTTGATATTGAGCTTGAAGAGAGCGAAGTAATGAAAATCGTAACCATTGGAGAAGCACTTGAATTACTTGATAACTTTCAGTAGGAAGAGGTGTAGATCAGCACCTGTTTAAAACAGGCACTAGGGAGAAAATGGATATGCTGGTTAGAGATATATTAGAAGAAAGTGTACAGAAATTTGGAAAAGTCAATGCTGTAAAATGGCTTAACAGGAAAGAGATTTCAGAGAGAAGCTATTATGAAATGATGAAAAATGCAGTTTCTGTGAGAAAAGGTCTTCTTGCAGAGGGCTTTGAGGGAAAACATATTGCATTGATTGGCACCAGCTCCGTAGAGTGGATCGAGAGCTATATTGGAATTATTACAGGGTGTACTACAGCAGTGCCGCTTGATGCAGCGCTGCCCTGGGAGGATCTGGTGGAGCTGATCAATCGCTCCGATTCCGCAGCTCTTTTTTTAAGTCCAAAGCACAGACCCTATCTTCAGGCTTTTCTGGAAAATTGTCCAGGTCTTCAGAAGATATGGATGCTTCAGGAAGAGGTGGAGGATGCACCGGAAAAAGTATACAGTATCAGTGAACTTCGGAATGCAGGAAATAATGCGTCTGCAGATGCTGTCTGTCCGGATAAAGAGGATATTGCGACAATTATTTTTACTTCAGGAACAACTGGAAAAAGTAAAGGAGTTATGTTGACCCAGAATAATCTGGCTTCCAATGTTGAGGCTGTAAAAATTTCAGCAGAACCGGGTACTGTGATGCTTAGTGTACTCCCTATTCATCATGCCTTCTGCCTTGTGATGGACTGGCTGAAGGGCTTTTCCCAGGGGGCAACTATTTGTATCAATGATTCTCTGCTTCACATGGTGAGGAATATGAGCATTTTTGAACCAGACATTATGCTTATGGTACCGATGATGATTGAAACGATTTATAAGAAATTGGCTGCTTCTGACCCATCAATACCCAAAAAGGTTCTTGCAGAGAAAGTATTCGGGAAAAACCTGCGTACAATATTTACCGGTGGCGCACACCTGGACCCATATTATATTGACTGCTTTGCACAATACGGTATTCAGATACTGGAAGGGTATGGAATGTCCGAATGCTCTCCTGTTATCAGCAACAATACACCGGAAAACCATAAGCCGGGTTCTATTGGACGGCCTCTTGAAAATGTGGAGGTCAGGTTTGACAATGGGGAGATTCTGGTGCGTGGAACAAGTGTTATGAAGGGCTACTATCAAATGCCGGAGGAAACCAAGGAGGCTCTTAAGGATGGCTGGTTGCATACAGGAGACAAAGGATATATGGACGAGGATGGTTATTTATTCATTAACGGAAGGGTGAAAAACCTGATCATCCTGTCAAATGGTGAAAATGTTTCTCCGGAAGAGATTGAGAATAAACTTGCCCTGAATCCTCTTGTAGGCGAAGTGATCGTAACGGGTGAGAAGAATGGACTGACAGCCCGGATCTATCCGGAGCAGGCAGTTGTAGAAGCGAAGGCATTGGATGCAGATTCTGTTCAAAGACTGCTTCAATCATTTTTGGATGAGTACAATCAAAATCAGCCAACCTATCGTCAGATTACAGGGTTGGTTGTCAGGAAAAATCCATTTATCCGTAACACAACGAAAAAAATCAGGAGACAGGATGTTCTGATCGATGAACCTCTTGCATAATAAAAAAGGCTTTCTGTGCAGCTTACAGAAGGCCTTTTTAATGTCCTAGGACAAAAGAGGAAGCATGCCGGATAAAAAAACCTGGGACAAAATATCTGCGATGGCTTCTGGCTCCAGATCGAACTGATCCCTGGCCCATTTGTGCAGGACTCCAACCGTGCTTCCGATAGCACAGGTGATCACATAAGAAATTTCTTCCCTTGTGTGTTCATTTGGGCTGGAATTGGATGTGGTATCCGTCACATAGTGATGGAGCATAGTCAGCATTTTTTCAAACAGATCATTGCCGTGAGGTGTGCTCAGAAGTCCTGCAAGAAAAGGATTTTCCATAGTGTAACGACAGATTGAAAGAAAATAGGAGCGACAGATATCCAGGTCATTCCGAGGATGGAATTTCTCCATCATGGAAAAAACATCATGGATTGTTTTCTCTTCGACAGCAGCTACCAGCGAGGGGATATCCTGGTAATGATTATAAAAGGTGCTTCTGGCAATACCTGCAGCTTTGATGATGTCAGATACTGTAATTTTGTCAGGGGCTTTTTCACGGGATAGTTTAAAAAAAGCACCTAAGATAGCTTCATCAGCTACATAAAATCTTTCGTCAGAATCCGGCTTCTGCATGGGTATACACTCCCTTTCTCTTCAAATAAGAATGATTACTGATTTGAAAAGATTATAAAACAGCTTCAAGTACTTGTCAATAGCAGCTGTTACAAGTAAAGAAATGCCAGTTAAGAGAAGAGTTTTTATGTATGGAATATCGATCCGAATAATAAATGTATTGATCTGGCTGCATATAAAGAAGGATGTGAGTTGGCTGAAACACTGTCCGTGCTGGAGATTACTGCAAAAGGAGATTACGAAGATTTTTGTGGTGAACCTCTTGGCATATGCGGTCCATATTACTATAGCGAAACTTTTGATGATGAATTGAATTTCGCACGAGATGCATATAAACTTCTTAGCATATAATTTCTGTCAAAAACTTATCATTGAAATTAATCCATTAGCAAAGTCCATGCCCCTGGAGCCAAGGAAGTTTTGGTAGCATATTACGGAATATAGAATATCTACTGAAGAAAAAGACACTCTTGTGGCTGCCGTGGCAAACGAATTAAAAAATATTCTGGCAAAATCAAGTTAAAATATACCTATGCTCAAAAGATTCTCTTGACCGCGATATATATCACGGTATATACTATTCATAGAAGAGGAGGTGCTTTACTATGATGACAGCAAAATTATTTAAAAATGGCAGAAGTCAGGCTGTGAGGCTTCCTAAAGAATGCCAGTTTGCAGGAGACGAAGTGGCTGTAAATAAGATTGGAGATATTGTTATCTTAATGCCACAAAATAATAAATGGTCTGGTTTTTTAAGCAGCTTTGATATGTTCTCAAATGATTTTATGGAAGAAGGAAGGGAACAGCCAAAAGAACAGGAGCGAGAATCTTTATGAAGTATATGCTGGATACAAATATTTGTATTTATGCAATAAAAAATAAACCACCAGAAGTAATTCGTAATTTTCTACGTCATGATCCGGATGATATGTGTATTTCTTCTATCACATATGGAGAGCTGATGCATGGTGTTGAAAAAAGCCAGGCAGTAGAGAAGAATCGAATTGCAATGTCACTTTTTCTATCCCCAATTACCATTTTGGATTTTGATAGCTATGCTGCAGAAGAATATGGGAAAATCCGGGCAGATCTGGAAAGAAAAGGAACTCCGATTGGACCATTGGATATGCAGATTGCAGGTCATGCAAAATCAGAAGGGCTTACGGTGGTGACTAATAATACAAGAGAGTTTTATAGAATTGAGGGATTAGCGGTAGAAGATTGGACTAAAGAATAAAACATGAAAAGCTGAAAGCTCTGCTTAGTGCAGGGCTTTTTCCGCCGATAATCCTCCTTGCACTGTGATGAATAATAGTTACACTACAATAATAAAGGAAAACGTACCGATTTTAGCAGAAAACGTATACCGTTAAATCAGAATGGACGTACCACTGATTTCAGAATAGGCGTACTGTTCGAGCAGGTTCGCTACATAGCACTCATTTTAATGCGAAAATCCTCATGATTTTTCCGAATAAAAATTATATACTTGAACTTCTAAGCGTTTCTGTTTATAATAAAAACACTGTTAATGGTTCTGTTTTCCGGTATCAAAATGGTCTCACGCATTTCCAGATGCTGAGGTTATTTTTTTGCTTGAAAATAGAAAAAGTGACCAAATGCATTTTTAGCCAAAAAACAGGCTTAAAAGTGCCCCTCTGTTTTTCCGGTTTTTCGACCTGACAGACAGATTTTTGAGTCCTAAAACGCATATTACAGAAATCTGAATTTCCTAGAAATTCATTGCTTTATTGTTGTATATGCACAATTATCGAAAGGAATAGTATGAGAAAATTAGCACTTAGTGACGAAATATTGCTTAGTGTTGACAAAGCAGCCCGCTATATCGGCGGAGAAGTCAACTCTGTTATGAAAATGGATGAGGATGGGAATATCGATCCCAACGTGAAGGTACGTGTGGCATTTGATTTCCCGGATGTGTATGAGATTGGAATGTCCAATTTAGGTATGATGCTTTTGTACAACATGTTTAATGAGAGGGAAGATGTATGGTGTGAGCGTGTTTTTTCTCCATGGATGGACCTGGATAAGGTGATGCGTGAGAAAAATATTCCGCTGTTTGCACTGGAGTCCCAGGATCCTATCCGTCAGTTCGATTTTCTGTGTATTACCTTAGGATATGAGATGTGCTACACCAACGTATTGCAGACCCTGGATCTGTCTCATATACCACTGCTGGCCAAAGACAGAGATGATTCATGTCCCATCGTTGTAGGCGGCGGTGCATGTGCCTACAATCCGGAACCACTGGCTGCCTTTTTTGACCTTTTTTATATTGGTGAAGGTGAAACTGTTTATGATGCGTTGTTTGATGCATATAAGGCAAATAAAGCTGCAGGGGGATCCAGGGAAGACTTTTTACTTCTTGCGGCACAGATCCCCGGGATTTATGTTCCGGCATTTTATGATGTGACTTATCATGAAGATGGCACCATTGCTTCCTTTGAGCCGAACCGGGCAGAAGCACCCAGAGTTATTCAGAAGCAGCTGATCATAGATATGGAAAAAGGCTACCGCTCCATTAAAAAACCGGTTGTTCCATTTATTAAGGCAACACAGGACAGAGTGACGTTGGAAATACAAAGAGGATGCATCCGTGGATGCAGATTCTGCCAGGCTGGAATGATCTATCGGCCAACCCGTGAGCGGGATATCCAAACTTTGAAGGATTCAGCCAGAGAGATGCTGGAAAGCACTGGACATGAGGAGATTTCCTTAAGTTCTTTAAGTTCCAGTGACTATTCACATCTTCCGGAGCTGGTGAATTTCCTGATTGATGAATTTAAAGAAAAGTGTGTGAATATTTCCCTGCCGTCTCTTAGGATCGACGCATTTGCACTGGATGTTATGAGTAAGGTACAGGACATTAAGAAAAGCAGTCTGACATTTGCCCCTGAAGCCGGATCACAACGACTTCGTAACGTAATCAATAAAGGACTTACAGAAGAGAATATCATGCAGGGTGCAGCAGATGCCTTTCTTGGCGGCTGGAATAAAGTTAAATTATATTTCATGCTTGGGCTGCCTACCGAGACAGAAGAAGATATGAAAGGGATCGCACATCTTGCTGAGAAGATTGCAGAGGAATATTATGATCTGATTCCAAAGGAAAAACGCCATGGCAAGATTCAGATCAACGTGAGTACATCTTTCTTTGTTCCCAAGCCATTTACTCCATTCCAATGGGCTGGAATGTTCACAGAGCAAGATTTTATTGACAAGGCAAAAGTAGTAAAGGACGAGATCCGTGCACAGCTGAATCAGAGAAGTATCCGTTATAACTGGCATGAGCCGGATGTGACTGTACTGGAAGGCTTTCTTGCAAGAGGAGACCGGCGTGCATCACAAGTAATCCTGAAAGCATATGAAAAGGGTGCGATTTATGATGCCTGGTCTGAATCCTTTGATTATAATATATGGAAGGAAGCTTTTGCAGAAACAGGAGTGAATATTGATTTTTATACATTACGGGAGCGGAGTACTGATGAAATCCTTCCCTGGGATTTTATTGATGCAGGTGTTAAGAAGAAATTCCTGATCCGCGAATGGGAGCAGGCGCATAAAGAAATTGTAACACCAAACTGCAGGCAGAAATGTTCCGGCTGCGGAGCCGCTGGTTATAAAGGAGGTGTGTGTGTTGAAAGTAAGAATTAAGTTTACAAAAGAAGGCCCTATAAAATTTGTAGGTCATCTGGACACCATGCGCTATTTCCAGAAGGCAATCCGCAGGGCAGGACTTCCGGTGGCATTTTCCGGTGGATACAGTCCTCACATGATTATGTCCTTTGCCGCACCTCTTGGGGTTGGCGTTGAAAGCCTGGGAGAATATTTTGATCTGGAGCTTACAAAGACCATTCCTACTTCCCAGATCAGGGAGCTGTTGGATGCCCAGATGACAGAGGGCGTGCATGTGCTCAGCGCAAGAAAAGTGGAAGACGGAAAAGCCGGGAAAGCAATGTCTCTTGTAGCTGCCGCTGATTATTATGTAGTATTTAGAGAAGGAAAAGAGCCGAAGTGTGTATGGCGTGAGAGAATTCAGGAATTTTTGGCGCAGCCTGAGATCCTTATAACAAAGGAAACAAAAAAAGGCACAAAAGAGGTGGATATCCGTCCATGTATTTACCAGATGGAGCAGCAGGAACAGGGTATATTTATGAAACTGGCATCTGCAAGTTCTAATTACACAAAACCGGAAGCCGTGATGAACAGTTTTTGCAGCTGGCTGAAAGAAGAAATGTCTGAATTTCCATGGATGGTCAAACGACTGGAAGTATATGCAGATCTTGGTAGTGAAGATAACCATCGTTTTGTTACTTTGGAAGCGTTAGGAGAGGAAATTGAGTAAACTTATTATCACCCGGATGGAAATAAGCGGAATTTCCTGCAGTGTCTGTATTATTACAGAAGATCAGAAGATCATGGAGCTTCAGCTGGAGCCTGAAAACAGGAAATCTATCCTGGACAATATTTATGTTGGACAGGTGGAGAATGTGGCTGCCAACATTCAGGCTGCATTTGTACGGATCGCACCGGATGTAAGAGGCTATCTTTCGTTAGAAGAAGGGAAAACAGCTATTTTCAGCGCAGGACGAACTGCAGATAATCATCCCCTTAAGCCAGGTGATGAGCTGCTTGTGCAGGTAAGCAGGGATGCCATGAAAGGAAAACTTCCTGCATTGTCCGGAAATCTGAATTTTACCGGGAAGTATCTGGTACTGACTACAGGCGATAAGAAATTCGGTCTTTCCAAAAAGCTAAGCGTTGAAGACCGGAAAAGACTTTCTGGCTGGTTTGAGGATGAAATCCAGAAACCGGATAAGGAATATGGACTGATCGTGCGTACAAATGCTGCAGAAGCAAAAAAAGAAGAACTGGAAAGAGAATTGAAGCATCTTCGGGAAACGTATCAAAGGGTAGCTGTAAATGGACGCAGCCGTACCTGCTGCAGTCTTTTGTATCAGCCTGAACCAGAGTATATACGAAGGATCCGGGATACTTATAGCCAGAAGCTGGAAGAGATCGTTACCGATATCCCGGAATATTATCAGCAGATCTACGCTTATCTGGAGGGAAGCAGCCCCCAGGAGCTTTCCAAAGTTCGTATGTATACAGACAAACTGCTGCCCCTTTATAAGCTGTACAGGATCGAGTCTGCTCTTGACGAGATCTGGCATGAAAAAGTGTGGCTGAACAGCGGCGGTTTTCTTGTGATCCAGCAGACAGAAGCGTTTGTCTCCATTGATGTGAATACAGGAAAGTTTACAGGAAAGAAAAAGGTTCAGGAAACCTATCGTAAGATCAACCTGGAAGCTGCACAGGAGATTGCCAGACAACTGCGGCTTCGGAATCTTTCCGGGATCATCCTGATCGATTTTATTAATATGGAAAATCCGGATCATATCGATGAGCTTTTCCATGTTCTGAAGAAACATCTTAAGAAGGATTCTGTGCGCTGCAGGGCAGTGGATATTACGCCACTGAATATTCTTGAAATGACCAGAAAAAAGGTGCGCAGACCTGTGATCGAGGATCTGATGGATCTGCAGAAGGCAGAAAAAAGCTTATAAAAAGCCTTATAAAAATCAAAAAAACGTAGAAAAATATATTGACGAACCCAAAAAGGTCTGTTATTATAATCACGTATGCCGCACAAAGAGGTTGAAGTGCTTCTGCTTTATACAGAGGCCACCATATTTGGCGAGTAATGTTATAGGAGGTGCCACAGATGTACGCAATTATTGCAACAGGTGGTAAACAGTACAAAGTTGCTGAAGGCGACGTAATCAGAGTTGAGAAGCTCGGAGTTGAAGCTGGTGAGACCGTTACTTTTGACAATGTTATTGCTGTCAGCAATGACGGAATGAAAGTAGGCGAGGCTGTGAAAGATGCCAGTGTTACCGCTTCTGTAGTTGAGAACGGAAAGGCTAGAAAAGTCATCGTTTACAAGTACAAAAGAAAAACTGGATATCACAAGAAAAACGGTCACAGACAGCAGTACACCAAAGTTAAGATCGAAAAGATTAATGGTTAATCTGGTGTCATTATGATCACAATTACAGTTAAAAAGAGAAATGATTCATATATAGAGTTTCGTTCCAGCGGACACGCAGGTTATGCCCAAAGCGGGCAGGATATTGTATGTGCTGCCGTTTCAGCACTGATCATCAATACTGTTAATTCCCTGGAGACTTTTACAAAGGAGAAGTTTCAGGCGAAAGACAAAGATGGATATGTATCCATTATATTTGAACAGAGCCCAAACACTCCAGAGGGAAAACTTCTTATGGATTCATTGATTCTCGGTTTAACGGAAATTGAGCATAATTATAACAATCGATATTTGACATTAAAAGTCAAGGAGGTGTAACAACGATGATGAAAATGAACCTTCAGTTATTCGCACATAAAAAAGGAGTTGGTTCCACAAAGAACGGCCGTGATTCCGAGTCTAAGAGATTAGGTGCGAAGAGAGCAGACGGACAGTTTGTTAAAGCTGGCAACATTCTTTACAGACAGCGTGGAACAAAGATTCACCCAGGTGAAAACGTTGGCTGCGGTAAAGACTATACATTATTTGCACTGACCGACGGTGTTGTAAGATTCACCAGAAAGGGTCGTGACAAGAAGCAGGTTTCTATCGTTCCGGTAGAGGCAGAGTAATTATAGGTAGCAGAAGGCTTCAAATCTGTCATGGGTTTGGAGCCTTTTCTTTCATAATAATAAAAATAGGAGTATTCTATGTTTGCAGACAGAGCAACGATCATCATCCGTTCCGGTAAGGGCGGTGATGGACATGTAAGCTTCCGCAGAGAGAAATATGTTCCGGACGGCGGCCCAGATGGGGGCGATGGCGGAAACGGCGGAGATGTAATATTTGAAATAGATGAGGGACAGAATACCCTGGGCGATTACAGACACAAAAGGAAATATAAAGCCGGTGACGGTGAAGAGGGCGGAAAGAAACGCTGCCACGGATCCAATGGTAATGACGTTGTTCTGAAGGTTCCGGAAGGAACTGTGATCATGGATGCACAGTCCGGCAAGGTCATTGCTGATATGTCTGGTGAAAACAGACGCCAGGTTGTATTAAAAGGTGGCCATGGAGGTAAAGGGAACCAGCATTATGCCACACCTACCATGCAAGTGCCAAAGTATGCACAGCCAGGACAGCCAGCCCAGGAACTGGAGGTCCTTCTGGAGCTTAAGGTGATTGCAGATGTGGGACTTGTAGGATTTCCAAATGTAGGGAAATCCACCTTCCTTTCCCGGGTTACAAATGCCCGGCCTAAGATCGCTAATTACCATTTTACTACGCTTAGCCCTAATCTTGGTGTTGTAGACACAGAGAATGGGGGATTTATTATTGCGGATATTCCAGGATTGATCGAAGGCGCATCGGAAGGAGTGGGACTGGGACATGAGTTCCTCCGTCACATTGAACGTACCCGTGTGATCATCCATATTGTGGATGCTGCATCTACGGAAGGCAGAGATCCGGTAGAGGATATTTATAAGATCAATACGGAACTGGAGGCTTACAACCAGGAAATTGCTTCCAGACCCCAGGTGATCGCAGCTAATAAGATTGACTGTATCTACAATAACGAAGAAGAGGATCCTATCCAGCGTCTGAAGCAGGAATTTGAGCCAAAGGGGATCAAGGTATATCCGATTTCTGCTGTGACCGGCCAGGGAGTACGGGAACTTCTTTTCCACGTAAAAGAGCTTCTGGATGCCTGCCCGCGGAAATCTATTGTGTTTGAGCAGGAATTCTTCCCTGAGGATGCACTTGTGGCAGAAAATCTTCCATTTACTGTGGAAGCAGATCCTGAGGATTCTTCTGTATTTATCGTGGAAGGCCCACGTATTGAGAAAATGCTGGGCTACACCAATCTGGACTCAGAGAAAGGTTTTGCTTTCTTCCAGAAATTCCTGAAAGAAGGCGGTATTTTGGAAGAACTGGAAAAAGCCGGAATACAAGACGGAGATACTGTACGTATGTATGGTTTTGAATTTGATTATTATAAATAATATTCAGGGAGGAGCAAAGATGACAACAAAGCAAAGAGCATATCTGAAAAGTCTTGCTATGACAATGACACCTATTCTTCAGCTGGGTAAGGGCGGCCTTACTCCCCAGAATACAGCTGCTGTAGAAGAGGCTCTTGCGGCCAGGGAACTGATCAAGATCAGCGTCCTGCAGAACTGCATGGAAGACCCAAAAGAAATGGCACAGGTTCTTTCTGAACGTACCCATTCCCAAGTGGTACAGGTGATCGGTAAGAAAATCGTTTTATATAGAGAAGGCAAAGACGATAAGAAGAAGATCGTCCTTCCTGGCAAATAAATTTTTAAGTTTTTTCTGGAGGTCTGACAGATGGAGTGCAAAAGAAAGCGGATCGGTATTATGGGCGGCACCTTTGATCCTATCCATATGGGGCATCTGATCCTTGGTGAAAAAGCATACGAACAGTTTTCACTGGATCAGGTACTTTTCATGCCGGCAGGTAATCCTCCCCATAAGCGGAACCGTGCAGGAAGAGCCAGTGATGAACAACGGGTGGAAATGGTCCGTCGTGCCATTAACGGAAATCCTCACTTTGCTTTATCTCTTATTGAAATGAATGAAGAAGGGTATACTTATACTTATCGGACTCTGGAAAATCTGAAAAAAGAACATCCGGATACAGATTATTACTTTATCATTGGGGCCGATTCACTTTTTTCTTTTGAAACCTGGATGGAGCCGGGGCGGATCTGTCAAGCCTGTACGCTGGTGGTTGCTGTAAGAAATCATATGCCGACCACGAAGCTGTGCATGGAAGTGGAACGGCTTACCAATAAATACCAGGGCTGTTTTCTTCTGCTGGACATGATGAACATTGATGTTTCCAGCCAGCTCCTGCGCCAGTGGTGCAGGGAAGATAAGAGTCTGCGGTATTATGCGCCGGATTCGGTAATCTCTTATATAGAAGAGAACCATATTTATCACAGAGGTGATGAGATTGAAGAAAGAAGTAAAAACCATGGAATATGATTTTGGCAAAATAGAAAAAAAACTGGCAAAGTATCTTGATCAGCCAAGGTTTTTGCATACGATGGGTGTGATGTACACCAGTGCAAGCCTTGCCATGGTTCACGACTGTGATCTGCAAAAAGCACAGGTTGCGGGATTGCTCCATGATTGTGCCAAATGCATTCCCAACAAAAAGAAATTAAAGCTTTGCAGTAAAAATAAAATTCCTGTAACAGATTTTGAAAAGGTACACCCTTTTTTGCTGCATGCCAAACTTGGTGCATACATTGCCAGAGAAAAGTATCATATTACAGATCCTGAAATATTGTCAGCCATTACATGGCATACCACTGGAAAGCCGGAAATGACTCTTCTGGAAAAAATTGTCTACATTGCGGACTATATAGAACCTTTGCGTGATAAGGCACCTAATCTTCCCAAAATCCGTAAGATGGCATTCCAGGATCTGGATGCATGTATGTATGAAATTTTGAAAGATACCCTCGCCTATCTGGACACAGACCCGGATGCTATTGATGAAATGTCCAGAAAAGCCTTTATCTATTATAATGATTTACAGAAAGGAAAGGTGCAGACTAAATGACTACAGAAAAGCAGATGGCACAGCTTGTATGCCGTGCATTAGATGAAAAAAAGGGACGTGACATCAAGGTGATCGATATACATGATGTTTCCGTTATCGCAGATTATTTTGTAATTGCCAGTGGCTCCAACCAGAACCAGGTACAGGCAATGGTAGATAATGTAGAAGAGCAGCTTGGCCGTGCCGGCTTTGAGCCTAAGCAGGTAGAAGGAGTGCGCAATTCCAGCTGGATCCTTATGGATTATGGCGATGTGATCGTTCATGTATTTGATGAGGAGAATCGTCTTTTCTATGATCTGGAAAGAATCTGGCGTGATGGCAAAACTTTGGATATGGAAGAGTTTTTGAAATAAAGAGCCCCAATTATTACGAACGTATTTTCCGAATATCTGTTTGCTTTTAATGAAGATTTGTGGTATGATAAAGAAAAATACAGTAACTGGGAAGATACTGAACAGTTACACAGCACGTAATTGATGGAGGTATCCTTATGGCATATGGCAAAATCAGTAAGAAACAGCAGGAAATACTTGATTATATAAAGAATGAGATCCTGAACCGTGGTTTTCCCCCCGCAGTTCGTGAGATCTGTGAGGCGGTTAATCTGAAGTCTACTTCTTCCGTACATGCTCATCTGGAGGCACTGGAGAAGAACGGTTACATCCGCAGAGATGCCACCAAGCCCAGAGCGATTGAGATCATAGACGACAATTTTAATCTAGTACGCAGAGAAGTTGTGAATGTTCCCCTGATCGGTACAGTTGCTGCAGGGCAGCCGATCCTTGCAGTAGAGAATATTGAGGGATATTTTCCTATCCCGGCAGAGATTATGCCAAATGCCCAGAGTTTTATGTTGAAAGTTAAGGGAGAAAGTATGGTCAATGCAGGTATCCTTGATGGTGATCAGGTACTTGTAAAGCAGCAGCCGACCGCATCTAATGGAGATATTGTAGTAGCTCTTGTGGATGATTCTGCCACTGTAAAGACTTTCTACAAAGAGAACGGCTATTATCGTCTTCAGCCTGAGAATGACTCTATGGATCCTATTATCATTCATGGTGATATCCAGATTCTTGGCAAGGTTTTTGGCGTATTCCGTGTCTTCCAGTAATCAAGGGGTTCCGCAGTCAGTTTTTGTGTCCTGACTCCATAACACCAGGGCTGCTTTCTATGCATCATCAGGAAAGCGGTCCTGGTATTATTTATACCATAGTAATTGACATAATATAATTATGAGCAACCACGACTGATTACTGTACTTCAAATAAAATATGGAGTTCCTGTGAACTTTCTTCAACGCCTTGTTTTTGTCCGGGAAAAATGATACAATATTTCGGAATGAAATCAGAGAAGAGAAAAAGGAGGCATTTTTTTGCCTAATCAGAATCAGAATTTTCCCCACAAAATCACAGAGCATCTTATAAAACTGAGAAAAATATTCAGTCTGAATATAGGAACAGCTATTTTTGGCGTGCTTTTTCTATATATGATCGTCAGTGCATTTATGTATCTTACATCGTCCCATATCGAATCCTATCAGGTGTCTTCCGGACCGCTTTCAAGGAATGAGACTTATACAGGACTTTCCTTGCGAGAAGAAAGTGTATGTAAGGCAGATTCCGGAGGATATGTGAATTATTATGCCAGAGAGGGCAGTAAGATCAATGCCGGCGGTGCTGTATATGGATTGAGTTCTACCAAGGTTCCGGAATCTACGGTATCCCTCAGAGCAGAAGAGCTGTCTAATATCCGTAGTGATATGTTAAGTTTTTCCAAAAGCTTTTCCCCAAGTAAATTTAATTCTACATATAGTTTCAAATATCAGCTGGAGGGCGAGATCCTTCAGTATGCAGGAGTCACACAAGAGACATCCGTTGCTGCAGTAACAGATGAATATGGCAATGTGGTCAGCGATTCCTCCGCTCAGGTAGTGACCCTTGGAAATCAGAATATCAGCAAGGCACCGGCAGATGGAATCATTCTTTATGCCAAAGATGGTTATGAAGGCAAAACAGTTGATGAACTGACTGCAGAAGATTTTAACCAGAATTCCTACCAAGAAACGGACCTGAAGACACAAAGCCAGGTGAAAACCGGCGATCCGGTATATACTATTATTACAGATGAAAGATGGAGCCTGCTGATACCTCTTAGCGAGAAACAGGCAGTGAAGCTTGCGGACCGGACAGCTATCCGTGTGAAATTTCTGAAGGATGATAATACTCAGACAGGTGATTTTTCCATTATCACCATTGATGGGAGCAATTACGGGAAGATTGATTTCAGTAAGGGATTGATCCGTTATGCATCAGAGCGTTTTCTGGATATAGAGCTTGTGACTAATACTAACAGTGGGCTGAAGATCCCTCTTACATCCATTGTTTCTAAGGAATTTTATACAGTTCCTGCTATTTATGCTACAAGGAATGAAGACAGCTCTGACATTGGGTTTATGCTTGCAGATAAAAATAAAGAGGGTAAAGATGTAACCACCTTTGTAACTCCACGTATTTATGCAAGACTGGCAGATCCTGTGACGGATGATTCACAGGAAGTCACTTATACATATTATATTGACAAAAGCTCCTTCAAAGAAGGGGATGCCATATTGAAACCGGATTCTAAGGAGAAGTATATTATCGGCAGCACGGAAATGCTGGAAGGCGTATATTGCATTAACCAGGGGTATGCTGTGTTCCGCAGGGTAGAGATCATAGATCAGAATGAAGAATATGCCATTGTAGCCAAGGATACGGATTACGGTCTGGTACGATACGATCATATTGTGAAGGATGCTTCAAAAGTAAAGGAAGAAGATATACTTTATTAAAGCAGGAGGAGGCTTATAGATGTTAGCAGATAATTACAGACAGGTTCTTAATAATATTCAGGATGCCTGCCAGGCTGTAGGAAGAGATCCTAAGGAAGTAACACTGGTGGCAGTAAGCAAAACAAAGCCTGTAGAAATGCTTCAGCAGGTTTACGATGCAGGAGCCAGAGTGTTTGGTGAAAATAAAGTTCAAGAGATTATGGACAAATATGATCATTTACCAGGAGATATCCGCTGGCAGATGATTGGCCATCTTCAGCGGAATAAAGTAAAATATATTGTAGATAAGGTTGACATGATTCATTCCGTAGATTCCTATCGTCTTGCACAGACTATTGAAACAGAAGCTGCTAAGAAAAATGTTACTGTTTCCGTGCTCTTGGAAGTAAATGTTGCAGAGGAAGAAAGCAAATTCGGCCTGAAAATGGATGAGGTATTGCCTCTTGTACAACAGATTTCAGAATTGCCCCATGTTCAGGTAAAAGGGCTTATGACCATTGCACCTTTTGTTTCAAATCCAGAGGATAACAGGGAAATTTTTCGCAAATTAAAAAAATTAAGTGTTGACATTGAAGCCAAAAACATTAATAATACTACTATGAGTGTCCTGAGTATGGGTATGACCGGTGATTATATGGTTGCTGTACAGGAGGGCGCCACCATGGTGCGTGTAGGAACAGGCATTTTTGGTGAAAGGGATTATTCAGCAGATAAGTAAGATTGGAGATTAAAATGGGCGTTTTAGATAAATTTTTAGATGCGATCAAGTTAAATGATGATTACGATGATGATGAATTTCTGGATGAAGATCTGGATGGGGCAGATGATGATGATGATTTCCTTGATGATGAAGAGGAAGCACGTCCCAAGAAGAAGTTCTTTGAGAAGTTTACAAAGAAGAAATCATCAGATGATGAATTTGACGAATTCGAGGATTTTGATGATGCACCTGCCAAAAGTCCTGTAAAGGCAGCCGCAGCCACTAAAGCTGCTCCTGCAAAGCAGACAGAGAAGGCAGACAAACCGGTTCGTTCTACCGCACCATCCTCCAAGATTACACCTATGAGAAGCAGCCGCAGATCCGGGCAGTCCCAGAATGTTGAAGTATGTGTGATCAAGCCATCCTCTATGGAAGATACCAGGGAGATTGCAGACACACTTCTGGACAATTCTACCGTGATCCTGAATCTGGAGGGTATTGATGTAGAGCTTGCACAGAGGATTATCGATTTCGCTTCCGGTGCCTGCTATTCTTTAAATGGCAGCCTTCAGAAGATTTCAAGTTATATTTTTGTACTTGGACCGTATAATGTAGATATTACAGGTGATCTCCAGAATATTTTAGGAGGATCTGTTCCTTCCGTAAGAGCAGGTTATTAATAAGAACAGGTATTCATTCAAATGGAAAAAGATGAATTTTTACTTAAGAGAATCCGTGAACTGGCAAAGCTGTCCTATCAGCGTGATATCGTCACTTTTTCGGATTTTCTTAATTTAAACGAACAGAATATGGTGCATAGCCAAAAACTCCAGGAGTTGGGCGTTATAGTGGAGTTTTACGGTGGCTATGAGAATGCTGAGCGTCAGATGGTTGCTTTTCACCCTGATGCTCTTATGTTTCAGTGGGAATATCCGGTAGATTGTATCCGCATCACTCCTAAGGCTTTAAAGTTTTCAGAGGAATTAACCCATCGGGATTACCTTGGGGCGATCCTGAATCTTGGAGTAGACAGAAGTGTTGTTGGAGATATTCTTGTAGATGGCAATACTGCCTGGTTTTTCTGTCTGTCAAAAATGACCGGCTTTTTCCTTGAAAATCTGTGCAGAGTACGGCATACTACTGTTCTGGCAGAGAAGGTAGAGGATCCGGGATTGATGCCAAAGGCACATTTCCAGGAAATCCAGGGAACTTGTTCCTCAGTACGTCTGGATACGCTGATCGCTCTTGCTTTTGGAGCATCCCGCAGCAGCATGGTTTCTTATATAGAGGGAGGCCTTGTTTTTGTAAATGGCAAGCTGATCACATCCAACGGACATGAGCCGAAAGAGGGAGATATTATCTCTGTAAGAGGCAAAGGCCGTTTTATATACGATGGGATAGCCAGACAGACCAAGAAAGGTCGGAATAGTATTACGATTCGCAAGTATATATAATGGAGGTATTATGGCAGAAGAAAAATTACTTGTAAAAAGGAATGGCGATTTTCATTATCCCATTTATTTTGAAGAAGACTTTTCCAATCTTTCCCAGGTATTAAGGGATGAGCAGATGGAAGGAAGAAGGATCTGTGTTGTAGCTGATTCCAATACTGCTGCATTGTATGGAGAAGCAGTCCAAAAGGAACTGTCCATGGCAGCTGCAGAAGTTTTAATGTTTGTATTTTCAGCAGGGGAACCCAATAAAAACCTGGATACTGTAAAGGACTTGTACCGTTTTCTGATTCAGCATGAAATTGACAGAACAGGGATCCTGGCTGCTCTTGGCGGCGGTGTTACCGGGGATCTGACCGGCTTTGGTGCAGCCACATATCTTCGGGGCATTGATTTTATCCAGATTCCTACTACGCTTCTTGCACAGGTAGATAGCAGTGTAGGAGGTAAGACAGGTGTGGATTTTGAACAATACAAGAATATGGTAGGGGCTTTCCACCAGCCAAGACTGGTCTATATGAATCTTTCTACTTTGAAAACTCTTCCCCCCAGAGAGTTTAGCTGTGGGATGGGAGAAGTGATCAAAACAGGTCTGATCTGTGATAAGGATTTTTTTCAGTATGTACAGAATTGCCAGGCAAAGGTATCTCAGATGGATCTGGCAGTACTTGCTTCCATGGTTCGCAGATGCTGCAGCATCAAGGCAGGCGTGGTAGAGCGTGATCCCAGGGAAAAGGGAGAGCGTGCTTTACTTAATCTTGGGCATACCATTGGTCATGCAGTTGAGAAGCTGAAGGATTTTCAACTTCTTCACGGCCAGTGTGTAGGACTGGGATTGATCGCAGCCGGATATATTTCCATGCAGAGAGGACTTCTTACTGTCAGTGAATATGAACAGGTTTGCAGCTGCTGTGCATCCTATGGATTGCCGCTTACAGTTTCAGGACTTGATCCTGAGGAAGTATTATCTGCCACCAAAAAAGACAAGAAAATGGAACGGGGACATATTAAATTTATTTTTATGGATGGATTGGGTAAAACCTTTATTTCCACAGATCTTACAGATGAGGAAATGCTTGCCGGGATCCGGGAGATCTGTGTATGAAAGAACAGACACCTTTATTTTCAGGGAAAAAGGCTTTGCTTTTCTGGATTTTTCCTGTTCTTTTGCTTACGCTGATCGACCAGTTTACCAAGTATCTGTCCATTGTTTTCCTTAAAAATACCAATGGGAAGATTTTGATTCCCGGTGTTTTAGAGTTATCTTACGTTGAAAACCGCGGCATGGCATTTGGCATGCTTCAGGGGAAGATCCCTTTTCTTCTGATCATGTGTTTTTTCTTTCTTATACTTGCCCTGTATATTTATATCCGTATGCCCAAAACTGCCTATTATATTCCATTGATGGTGCTTGATATGGTGGTATTTGCCGGTGCGCTAGGCAATTTTGTGGATCGCTTTTTCAGAGGTTATGTAGTAGATTTTATTTATTTTTCTCTGATTGATTTTCCTACCTTTAATGTGGCGGATATTTATGTAGTCTGCGGAGGGATACTTACTGTATTGTTTGTGCTTTTTAAATATAAGGATGACAATGATTTTGCTTTTCTGAAATTAAAGTCAAAAACAAAGCATTCCCAAAACAGATGATCAGTAACATTTTAAGATAGCTCAGGAATATTGGGAAAAGGAGCAATGCATGAACAGTGTTACTTATTGCGTATCCGAAGAGGAATGTGGGCTTCGGATCGACCGTTATCTTGCAGAAAAAAATACAGATCTTTCCAGATCTTATATACAGAAACTGTTGAAGAACCAGGAAATTTCCGTAAATGGGATTCCGGTAAAGGCAAATTATAAGGTACAGCAGGAGGATCAGATCCTTCTTACCGTTCCGGAGCTGACAGAGCCGGATATTCTTCCTGAGGATATTCCACTGGACATCCTTTATGAGGATGAAGATCTGATGGTAGTAAATAAGCCTAAGGGAATGGTTGTGCATCCAAGTGCCGGTCATTTATCCGGTACTCTTGTAAATGCTATTTTATATCATTGTCATGGGCATCTGTCCGGGATCAATGGGATTATGCGGCCGGGTATCGTCCACAGGATCGATATGGACACCACAGGGGCCATCCTGGTATGTAAGAGTGATTTTGCCCATAAGGATCTTGCAGAGCAGTTAAAAGAGCATTCTATCAAAAGACGGTACCGGGCAATCGTCAGTGGAAACCTTAAAGAAGATACTGGCAGGATCGAAGGACCTATCGGGCGTCATCCCATTGACCGTAAGAAAATGGCCATTAATTACAAAAACGGCAAAGATGCAGTGACCCATTATCAGGTTCTGGAGCGTTTCGGAAATGCCACTTATGTGGAGTGCCGGCTGGAAACAGGACGTACACATCAGATCAGGGTACACATGGCAAGTAAGGGACATCCTCTTCTTGGAGATCAGGTTTACGGATCTGCTCGAAATCCATATCACCTTCAGGGGCAGGCGCTTCATGCCATGATCCTTGGATTTGTACATCCACGTACTGGTGAATATATGGAGTTTGAAGCACCACTGCCTGAATATTTTATAAAACTTTTGGAAAAATTAAGAAAATAGTTGGCACATTTGGCGAAATTGATGTATAATTGAGATAACAATTTATGCAGAAGGGAGTGGCTTAATATGAACAACAGCACAAGTTCAATTATAACCATCGGCCGTGAATATGGAAGTGCAGGCAGACAGATCGGACAGGAAGTTGCAAAATACTTCGGTATCAAATGTTACGACAAGGAGCTTCTTGAGCATGCAGCCAATGACAGCGGCATTTGTAAAGAATTATTTGAGAATCACGATGAGAAACCAACGAACAGTTTTCTCTATTCTCTGGTAATGGATACCTATTCATTTGGTTATTCTTCTGCTGGATTTACTGATATGCCTATGAACCACAAGGTTTTCCTTGCACAGTTTGAAGCCATTAAGAAGCTGGCTGGTGAGGGCCCCTGTGTTATGGTGGGAAGATGTGCAGATTATGCACTTGCAGATAATAATAACTGTTTCAGTGTATTTATACATGCAGACCTTGACTGGCGTATCAGCCGTATATCAGGCAAGTACAATAAGACCTTAAAAGAAGCAAAGGATATGATCAACAAAACAGATAAGAGCCGTGCCAGCTATTATAATTATTATACAAACAAGAAATGGGGCTCTGCAGCAGGCTATACCCTTTGTTTAGACAGTGGCAAGCTGGGGATCGAAGGAGCAGCTCAGGCTATTATTCAGACCGTTCAGGTCTTTGACCAGTGTAAGCAATAAGATTATAGACATGCAGGAGATGGCTGTCGCTGATGCGGCAGCCTTTTTAAAAGAGTTAGCGGAGGCATAAAGGAATATATGAAATTTCGTTGGGACAGCAGATATTTACGTTTGGGAGTGACAGCATTTGCAGTAGTTGCAGCAAGTATGCTTTTTTATTACGGAATTTTCCATATGGGGACTTTGATCTTAGGGATTCGGTATTTTATGGGGATCATGGCACCTATTATTTATGGTATTGCCATTGCCTTTTTAATGAGCCCTATCGTTAATTTTCTGGAACAGAAAGTGATTTATCCTGTTTTTCATAAAAAGGAGATTACACTGCAAAAAAAAGGACAGAAGGTGGTTCGCTGGATCTGTGTGATTCTTTGTGTCTGTTTTTTGTTTTTTGTAATTTACGCTCTTGTTATGATGATTCTTCCGGAATTGATCCGGAGTATCATGAATTTTATATACAGCTTTCCTGATTATGTGAATGCAGTAAGAAAATTCCTTGATTCCATTGTAGAAAAAGGCTGGGATCTGGATGGGAATACCTTTGATATTCTGAATCAGTCTTCCCAGAAGGCACAAAATTATCTTACTACCACCATACTTCCCCAGATGCAGGGGATGCTTAAAAATGTATCCGCAGGATTCTTTGACATTCTTACATTTTTAAAGAATTTTATAATCGGTGCTATTGTCTCTCTGTATCTGATGGCAGACAAAGAAAAGTTTGTAGCAAAAGGGAAGATGATCACTTATGGTTTATTTCCTTTAAAACAGGCAGATTTTATTATCCGCTCCATGCGTTTTACCAGTAAGACCTTTATCGGTTTTATCACAGGAAAGATCCTGGATTCTGCCATTATAGGGGTGTTATGCTATATTGGAACTACGCTTCTGGATATGCCTTATGCAACTTTGGTAAGTGTAGTGGTTGGTGTTACCAATGTTATCCCGTTTTTTGGTCCTTACCTGGGAGCCATTCCCTGTATTTTACTGATCCTGCTAGTGGATCCCATCAAGGCTTTGTACTTTGCCATATTTATTCTGGTATTACAGCAGTTTGACGGCAATATTCTTGGGCCAAAGATCCTTGGAGATTCCACAGGTCTGTCTAGTTTCATGGTGATCGTAGCCATTCTCATTGGCGGCGGTCTGTTTGGTATTCCAGGAATGATCATAGGAGTACCTGTATTTGCAGTGCTTTATGCAGCATGGGAAAAATTCCTGTTTCATTTGCTGGCAAGAAAGGATTTCCCACGGGATGAAAATACCTATATGAATATTGACCGGCTGAATCCTGAGACAAAAGAACCTGTCCAGTTCCCCGAAAAGCCTGCAAAGCCTAAAAAAACTCAAGCCAAAAGGAGAGGACCATCTTCCCGTTTCTGGGATATTGTATGGGAAGATCTTGTAAAGATATGGAAGCTATTATGTGCAGTGATAAAAATAGTCTATGCTAAAATATACTGTACATGTGTATCCGTAAAACGGCGTATTACCAAATGGTATCATGGTACGAAAAAGAACAGAAGATAATAACATACCGTAGAGATACCGGACTGCAGATATAGAACAGCAAAGGGGAGGAGCAGTATGAGACTGTTAATACAGCGTGTAAATCACGCAGAGGTAAAAGTAGACGAAAAGCTGGTAGGAAGCATTGGAAAAGGCCTGCTTGTGTTTGTAGGCGTAGGTAGGGAGGATACAAAGGAGATTGCAGATAAATATCTGAAAAAGCTGCTTGGTCTGCGTATTTTCCAGGACAGTGAAGGCAAAACAAATCTGTCATTAGCAGATGTGAAGGGAAGCCTTCTGATCGTTTCCCAGTTTACCTTGTATGCAAACTGCAAAAAAGGCAATCGTCCCAGCTTTATAGAATCCGGTGATCCGGATCAGGCAAAAGAACTTTATGAGCATATGATCCTTGAAGCAAGGAAGATTGTTCCTATAGTAGAAAATGGCATATTTGGTGCAGATATGAAAGTAAGCCTGGAAAACGACGGACCGTTTACCATTATTTTAGATGAAAAAATCATGTAAATATGGACTGGGGAAGTATTACATATTATTGCGTGAAATGCAGATTTTACGCAATAATATGTATGAAAAGCAGGCACCACTTCCGGATATCCAGTTTTTCAGCGTATGTATATATGTGTAACTGAGGTGTTTTTTATGAATGAATATACAGAATCCGTAAAAATAAATAATATACTCACTTTACGGGGGCTTCTGAAAAAGATGCCTCCGTTTTGCAGTGATTATTTACGCGGGATTGCCACATCCACATCACCAAGGACTCAAACCGGTTATTGCAGGGACATTTATACGTTTTTACAGTTTATTGTTTCCTGTAATCCCTTATATCAGTCCTGCCAGATCAAGGATATTCCTCTGCAGGTTCTTGAAGAACTGAATTCCTCTGATATTGATGAGTATATGGAATTTCTGAATTATTATGAATTTGATGGAATTGTATACAAAAATGGTGAATCTGCAAAAGCCAGGAAGCTGTCTGCACTAAGCAATATGTACAGCTTTTTTAATAAACGCCAGATCGTAAAGAATAATCCATTAAATGCAGTCAGACGTCCCAAGCTGCACGAAAAAGCGATCATTGCCCTTGACCAGGAACAGGTTTTCGATTTGATGGATGCTGTGGAAACCCCTAAAAACATGACTGACAGGCAAAAGAAATTCCATAATCTGACTGTGGATCGTGACCGTGCCATCCTTACCGCATTTTTAGGCACTGGCATGCGCGTTTCCGAGCTTGCTGGTCTTGACGTTACAGATGTGGACTTTAATAATCAGACATTCCGTGTAATACGGAAAGGTGGAAATGAGGCTTATATTTACTTTGGAGATGATATCCGGGACGCACTCTCCTATTATCTTGGCTATCCGGATGGATCATCTGATGTTGATTCCAATTCCAATACAGATACAGCAGGATCTGATAATGAAAACGCTGCAAATCTGGCTCAGGCACCCAGATCACTGCTTCTGAAAGAAGATAATCCGGATGAACCGGCACTCTTCCTTTCCCTTCGTGGGAACCGGATGGCTGTACGCAGTATTGAGGTTATGGTGAAGAAATACTGCACTATGATCAATACCAACAAAAGGATCACCCCTCACAAGCTGCGCAGCACCTACGGTACGGCACTTTACAGGGAAACAGGTGATATTTACCTAGTGGCAGAGGTTCTTGGCCATAAGGACGTAAATACCACCAAGAAACACTATGCCCAGATGAACAACGAGAATAAACGGCGTGCTGCCAATATTGTGCAGCTGAAAAAAGACAGAGATGCTGATGTGTAAACTACTGCATTATTTTACAACTAACATATGAAGCTGTACCTACCTATATTTATGGCAGCTGTACCTATATGGTATGGCAATATAAAAACCGCTGCAGAATCTGGATCACTCTTGAATGTGAGTCCCAAACCTGCAGCGGTTTAATTTAGCATTTTGTATTTTATACTTAATTAATTATATGTATAGCTTTGCAAATCCTTATAAAGCAACTGCAATCTTGTCCTGGAATGCTTCAGGAATTTCTTCTTTGTCAAGGGATATGCTGATGATAATAGAT
Source organism: Blautia glucerasea (assembly GCF_013304385.1). GTDB lineage: Bacteria > Bacillota > Clostridia > Lachnospirales > Lachnospiraceae > Blautia_A > Blautia_A ammoniilytica. The sequence continues at coordinate 25,510 of NZ_JAAITU010000024.1, read as the reverse complement.
ACTTTAAAGGCATTACCAATATCATCCAGCTGCTGAAGTGTGCTTGTAACATCTGCACCTTCAAGATTTGCAATTCTGAGGAAGCTGTCAAGATAGATCTGCTCAAGGTCATGATCCTGAGAAATAATCCCACAGATAAATCCTACAAATTCATCTGCATTTTTGATGGGATATGTTGTCACATTAATAAGACGAACCTTATTGTTCAGTTCATACATATGCTTAGTGCTTTTGTCTAAGTAGACGATGCTGCCATTAGCGTCTTTAACGGCGCCATTTACTCTGTCTAAAAGTACTTTTGTTTTGCCCTTGCCTTTCTTTCCTACAATCAGTTCAACCATGCTGTTTTCCTCCTTAGACACATATAATAATTTTTGCTAAAAATCTTATTTAAGATGTTTCAATTATAGTGTATATTATCAAAAATAGCAAGCCCTTTTTAATAAAAATTGTATATTTTTTACATGTTTTGTAATTCTTTTCACAGGTAATATCACTCGAGGTTTTGTATCATGTATATGGCAAAATCCGGAGATATACTTTTATGAAAGTGGAGCAGACTGGATATAACTTACATGGCTGTCATCATACAGCTGTTGAAGAGTATTTTTCGTAGCGCAGATTGCAAAACCATAAGTTTTCAGCCCATTCTCGTCTATCCAGGTATTTATCTGTGAAAAATCATCAGCCCAGTCTGAATGACCAAGCATTTTCAGAATATCATCATGTTCACACATATAGGACAGCATACTCTGGAAATGGGTTTTCATTGTAGCTTCGTCTGATATATCTGTATATTCTTCCTTCTCATCATCTAACAGGGAAAGATAAGGATACTTTTCTCTGTCCCAATTCATTGAGGAACCGGATGGCTCCGGGGAAAATCCAACCGGTGGATAAGAAATAGAATGTCCATCCTGATTCTGGGCGTAAACAGCACACCACAGATCTCCTGCATTCAGGCTTCCCTGCTGATCCAAAGTATTGATCCAACTGATAAATGTGCCATAATCTGTGATCTCTGACAGAGAAACATAGGCCAGATACCAGTCCGTATCGTTGTAACCTGCAATCTGCTCTTTGGAAGCGGCAATATCGTCTTTCATACTATCCTCTTCTGTTACATTGCCCTGTTCATCCTTTGTATAAATCACCCGGTTACTTGTATCTCCTGGAATATAGAACTGAAGCAAAGGCTGTGCAAGCACATTACTGTCATACAGTGTCAGCTTTCCACGGACCAGTTTACCGCCTGCAGAGGTAAATCTGCCATTTCTGGAAATTGTCTGGGGAATCTGGATATCATAGGCTCCATAACCAAGCGGCATTGCGCTTACATAATCTCTGTGTCCTCCTGGCAGGAAAAGTTCTGAATAAACGGATAGATCCAGACTCATCTGCGTGGTAGATATGCCGGTTTCACTGCTTGTGCCAGCAGATCTGTTTGGATTGTAATAAAACAGGGATACCACCTGGGGAAGGATAAAAACAGCACATAGGATGATTACCAGAACCAGCCCCCCAGTGATCACCCCCAGTTTAATGAATGCTTTCCGGAGAGTCTTTTGAATCTGGGAGGTAAGCTTTTTCTGAAAGTCACTTTCAGATTCATCTGTTGTTCTTTCAGAACAGGGTTCAGTTCCAGACTCAGCTGCCGGAAAAACAGTGTCTTCCAGACCAGGAATATCCCCTTCTTCATAAAGATATTCATTGATGGCATCCTGCCGCTGAATATCCTGCTCTATTTGCTGTCTTTGCTGCTCATTTAATTTGCCCTCTTTATATAGCCTTAAAAGCTCCTTATACGTCATTTTCTTTCCTCCTGGTATTCTTTATCCATTAATGCTTTAAGTTCCTTTCTGGCCCTGTATGCCAGGATACGCACATGCTCCGGAGTCAGGTGCAGCACTGCAGCGATTTCCTTCTGGGAAAGGTGTGCAAAATACTGAAGCTGCAGCACTTCCTGTTTCCGGTTTTCCAGCTTGCGGATCCCATCATAGAGATTTTTTAATTTTTCCTCCTGAAGGATCTGATCTAAAATATCTTCTGTAAGCTGGGCATCTGAAATATCTTCAGACAGTACCTCCTTTTTTGCCTTTTTCTGATGATTGTAAAACAGATTTCTTGCCACTGCGTACAGCCACGCCCGTATATTTCCATGACTGTCCGAAAGGGACAATAAGGCTTTCAGAAAGGTTTCCTGAAGGAGATCTTCTGTCAGCTGTCTGTTCTGGCATAAGGAAAACAGGTACAGATATAATTCTTTTTGAAATTTTTGATATGTTTCTTCCAATATCTTTTTATCCATGCTTTACCTGCCTGCAGTGCTTTCTTTATTGTTTGTATTCTACTTATATAACAATCCAGTCTGTAAAATGTTACAGATTATAAGAAATTATTTTGTGGTCTGAAAAAGCCACCTCATGCAATGCATCATGCCTGGCATAAGGTGACTTTCTGTACCTTTATAAGATTTGAAGGTTTCATATGTGGTGATACCGCCTGTGGGCAACGTACCTGTTTAGTTAATATGCTGTAAAAGAGAAGACATTTCCTGGTAAAGCAGTTCCTTGGAAGAAGCGCCCATCACAATGGATACAAATGGCTGTCCATATGCATTCTGGCAAAGAAGGGCCAGACAATTGCCTGCCAGGCTGGTAGTTCCTGTTTTTCCACCAAGGATCTTTACATCCTTAGGTGTTGCAGCTTCCCCTGTAAGATAATGGTCTGTAGCTTCAAGTACAGTACTCATAGTGGAGCCATCCGCTTTTGTATATTCTACTGTATAAGAAGGAAGCTGCGTGATCTCTGTAAAGGAAGGATAATTCATTGCCTCCTTCAGCATCAGGTAAATATCATAAGGAGTTGTATAATGGTTCTCGTCCTGAAGACCATGAGGGTTGGAAAAATGGGTTCCTGTACAGCCCAGCTGTGCAGCATAGCTGTTCATCATATCAACAAAATTATCGGTTGTGCCTCCAATATGTTCTGCTATGGCTGACGCAGCGTCATTACCGGAATATACCAGAAGACACCGTACCAGCTGTCCCATAGTAACCTTATCTCCTGCGCCAAACCCGCATACCTGGGAACCATCCTCCAATGTAACATTTTCCTGGGTAATGGTAACCGTTTCGTCCATATTACCGTATTTCAAGGCAAGCATGGCAGTCATGATCTTAGTAATACTGGCAGGATAAACTCTTTCATATGCACCCTTTGCAAATAGTACTTTATTGTTTGCAAGATCGAATAAAAGCCCCTTCTGGTCAGTTTCCAATGCCACTCCGTCAAGAGGTGTATCCTGGGCTGAAACTACCAGATCCTTGGCAAAACCATTCCCTTTCAGGGAATCTCTGGCTGTGACAGAAGAACTAAATTCATTGAACGCTTGAAAAGGGATTACCGGTGTACTTAAAGAACCGCCACGTAAAGTATAAATAGCAAAAACTCCGCCTCCAACAACTGCGATCAATAATAAAACCAGAAGAATGGTATGACGGATCCGCCTGCGGCGCATTTTTTTTAATCTGGCTGCTTTGTTATTTACCGTTCTTCTTGGTTTAGCTGATGTCATAAGTATTCCTCTTTCTCATATATTTCTTTTCTTTGGATTTCTTTATTGTATGCACTGCTCTGAAGACCTACATTCAGAACAATTCCCATTCCGATATAAAGACTGATCAGTGAAGTCAGGCCATAGCTTACAAAGGGAAGAGGCGTACCTGTATTGGGAGCAAGTCCTGTGGCTACACAGATATTCAGAAAGCTTTGCAAGGCCACAATACTGCCAATACCGCAGCAAAGGATCCTGCCTGCCATATCCTTTGCACGAAGACTCATCCTGATACATTCCAATGCAATGGCCATTAACAGACATACGACCACTGTACAGCCGATAAAACCATACTCCTCTCCTGCTACTGCAAAAATAAAGTCAGTCTGGTTCTCTGCAACAAAGTTCCCCTCATTTACAGAGGATGTGCTGTCATCACCTGTAAGCTTTTTCCCTACAAGCTCTCCTGAAGCAATGGCTGTTTTTGAATTATTCTGCTGTTCAATATTTTCAGAGTATTCTTCATTTTCAGGATACAGGAAGGACATAATTCGCTTTCTCTGATAATCCTGGATCAGCTTCTGATCCGGCTGCACAACGATGGAAAGAAAAATAATAATCAAAGGTATTGCAATCAGAATTGCCCCTCCTATGATCCGGTACCGTAGCCCGGCCATATATAAAAGAATACAAAAAACCAAAGTAACCATAATGGTATTCTTCATATCCGGCTGTGCATAGATCAGCACTAGCGGGATTGCAAGCAGAATTGCTGCTTCTGCAAGAACTTTTAATGTATTCAGATCTTCCTCATGATCCATAAAAAACTTCGCAAAGAACAAAATAATAATAATCTTGGAAAGCTCAGTAGGCTGGAAACGGAATCCGCCGATCTGAAGCCATCTGGTAGCACCACCTGCATTGGATCCGAACAGCCGGACTCCTAAAAGCATAACAATATTAACCCCATACATGATCCACTGGAAATTAAGGATCCAGGAATAATCCATGAGGGACAGAACCACCATAACGATCAGCCCAAGAATCAGACCAACCAGCTGCTTGTTTCTCAAATCTGCCCTGGCACTGGTCACAAGTACAACTCCTATGGAACTGATGGCAATCAGGAGCAGTACAAGTCTGAAATTATAAAAGCGAAGTTTATATTGTTTAATCATATGTTATTATCAGTCCTTTTTCGTAAGTACAGGAATATATGCCATGATCACAGCCGGATCTTTGGAAATCTTGACCCTGACCTGATCTTCTTCTACCACTACGTATTTTTTTACTGTATGTATCAGATCACTGCGAAGCATTTTTATCATTTGCGGAGAACATTCAATACGTTCAGAGATCAGAAGAAGCTTCATACGATCTCTGGCATACCCGGCTGAACGCCGTTTTTCACGCAAAATGGATTTCATGTAAGAGATCCTCCTCATATATGCCTGTTATTATTTTTTGAATATACTGCCAAGTCTGCTGAACATGCCTTTTTTCTGACGAATGGTAACAAAAGGAATATCTTCCCCAAGAATACGTTTGCAGATATTCTGGTATTCTTCCTCTGCCTGGGAATTTTTACCTGACAAAGGCTCTCCCTGATTAGTAGCCACTACGATCTGCTCGTCATCCAGGATCGTACCCAGAAGATCTACAGCCAGGATCTCAAGAACATCATCCACAGACATCATATCGCCCCTGGCGATCATATCAGGACGCAGGCGGTTAATGATCAGCCGAATATCACGGATATCGCCAGCTTCCAGAAGACCGATGATCCGGTCTGCATCACGGATAGCAGAAACCTCAGGAGTAGTAACCACAATAGCCTTGTCTGCACCTGCAATGGCGTTTTTGAATCCCTGCTCAATACCTGCCGGACAATCAAGAAGAACATAATCAAATTCTTCCCGTAATTCCTGGGTCAGCTTGATCATCTGCTCCGGTGAAACGGCTGTCTTATCCTTTGTCTGAGCAGAAGGAAGAAGATACAGCTCCGGGTGACGCTTGTCCCGGATCAAGGCCTGTCGCAGACGGCAGCTGCCATTCACCACATCTACAAGATTATATACGATCCGGTTCTCAAGACCCAGAACCACATCCAGATTCCGAAGGCCTATATCTGTGTCTACCACTGCTACCTTTTTGCCTAGCATGGCAAGACCGGTACCGATATTTGCAACTGTGGTCGTCTTGCCTACACCTCCTTTACCGGAAGTGATCACAATAACTTCACTCATTTCAATGAATCCTCCTAAACAAATTGTTCCAACTTTCTGGTGGTCTCTTTAGTCATTTGAAACATCACTTGTATCGCTGGAAGCCATACCTGTGATAATGGATTCTTTATCAGCAAGTTCAAAAATGTATTTAAAAATATCATTAGCAATCAAACATGCATTACCAGAGGTATATCCGTTTGCAATACGCACGGATATAGCATACTTAGGATCTGTGGACGGTGCATAGCCAATAAAAAGGCCATGATTGGGATGGTAATAATCCACCTCAGCTGTTCCTGTCTTTCCGGATACAGCCATGCCCAGTCCATTAAACTGATTGTGGGTCTGTACTACCCTGTACATACCGTCATGGATATCGTCCCACACATTCTGTGGGATCTCTGTAAGGTTGTTAAGGACAACCGGATCATAAGTCTGCAGAGTCTGGCCGGACGCATCCTTTACATTGTCAAGAAGAGACAGCTGGAATACAGTTCCTGAATTGGCAAGAGCTGCCGCATATCTGGCAAGGCCTACTGTAGTATAAAGGTTCGTACCCTGTCCGATATAAGACGGAACTGCATATTGGTTGGATACCTGCGGTGTTGCTTCTGAAAGCTCAATCCCACTCTTCTGATCCAGTCCTAACAAGGAAGCGTATTCCTTCAGCTTTGACAGACTCTGATTCTCAGAAAACTGGTTATCACCAACCTTACCAAGCTGGAATCCGATCATACTGAAATAATAGTTACAGGACTGCTCAATGGCACTGCGGATATCCAGTGCACCATGTCCATAAGTATTCCAGCAGTTGATGGGCGGTGTAACATAATCAAAAGATCCAGTACAGTCAAAATAAGTGCTGTCATCGATCACACCTTCCATCATGCCTGCAATGGTGGAAACCAGCTTAAAGGTAGAACCAGGCGCAGTAGTCTGTTGGGTTGCCTTGTTAAAGAATGGGCTGGACTCATCCAGTGCAAGCTTGGTGTAGTAATCCGTATCCATGTTATTTGTAAGACGGTTATTGTCATATCCTGGATAAGTAACGCAGGCAAGAACCTTCCCTGTGTGTACATCTACCAGTACTGCAGATGCAGAACATGGTTCAAGTGCCAGCTGTGCAGGCTCGATCTCCAAAGTGGAAATCTTGCTGACCATAAAATCATATGCACCCATAGATCCGGAAGCAAGACTTTCGTACATACCGTCATCCTTGGACAGGATCCCCTGCTCATAAAGCACCAGGCAAAGCTCCTGACCGGAAATGGTATCTTCCTGAAGCATGTACTTATACAGCAGCTTTGAAAATCCGGTGTCTGTTTTCAGATAATCAATAATATAATCGGTAAGACTGCGGTATACTTCTGCTGAATCCAGGTACTCTCCTTCCGGGGAAATCTTGGAAATATCGATCCAGTTCTGACTGGTGGCATAAGTAAGATAATCCTTCAGACTGATACTTTCATCCGTTACCCAGGCTTTGTAAGTGTCATCAGATGTGTTTACAGCATCACTTTTGATGATCTTTAAGGTATCACGCAGCATGTCATTACAGATATAGGAAAGGTATGCCTGTATCTGAACATCTTCATCCTTGTAAGCTGGTGGATTGTCTCCTGTAAGCCTGCTGTCTATTATATCAAAAACCTGCTGCTGCTTTTGTTGAAATTTGGCATATAAGTTTTTTTCTATATCAGAGGCGTTTTCGTTCTGAAATTTATTAATATCGATCACACTGTTTTCCACCAGTGCATTGTAAACATCATAAATAGGGATCCGTATCTGGCTGGCGTTTTTGATCCCTTCAAAGTCAAAGGTCTTGGATGCTTCAATCTTGGAAAGAAGAATACCGGCCACCCTTTGCTTTAAGATCTCATAAATACCGGACTGCCAGTCTGTGTCTATGGTGATCTGTACATCATTTCCTGCAATCGGAGCCACCCTTGTATTCTCATCAATCTTCAATACTTTTCCAAGATTATCAACCGAAACAGTCTCATGGCCATCTGTACCCTGCAAAGTCAGCTCCATATACTGTTCCAGACCGGCCTTTCCTATAATAGTATCACTGGAATAATCCGGATTCTGTTTGCGGAGTGATTCCAGCTCTTCAGCAGATGCCTTTCCTGTATAACCAAGGATAGGTCCCATGCTTTCTTCGTCAACATATTTACGTATGGAGTCATCCACTACTTCGATTCCCTGAAAGGAAGTTTTGTTTTCCATGATAGCGGCTACCGATTCTTCACTTACATTTGTTGCAATGGTAACCGGCATATATTTCTTATAGCTGTTTGTATTCAGTTCATAACGGATAATGGCAATCTCAAGGATCTCCTCTTTTGTCAGCTGGGAAGGCAGCCCATGGGAAGATAACTCTTCTTCTGTATAGGCATTGTCTCCTTCAAGAACAATGGAGAATCCCCCACTTTTAGACCCACCAAGAAATGCCACCATATCTGCTGCTGTGGCATTTTTTTCTTCTTCTGTAAGGTCATCGATCAGCGGATGACCATAAATATCTGCTTTAAAACGGTTTAAAGTAAAGCCTTCATCTACATCAAAGGCATATTGTCCATTCTCATCTATATAGATATGGAAACTGTTGGACAGACTGTCTCCGTTTTTCTTAAGGATTTTCAGTACCTGATAGGCGATGCCGTTCAGGGTAAGGTTCTTTTCCCTGGTGGTATTATATGTGCCATTATCCTCAAAAGTAAGGGAATAAGACAGGACATTGGAAGCGATGATCTCCCCGTTTCTGTCCAATATATTGCCACGAGTACTTTTTAAAACACGGTTTTTGGTGGTTCTTGTCTGAAATTTATTGATATAATCTTCTCCCTGAATGATCTGCAGGTCAAAAAGCCTGCGGACCAGGATGCAGCCCATAAAAATAAATACCAGGGCCAATACGGTTGTTCTTTTTATGCTTATTTTTTTGAAAAATCGTTTTATTTTATTACCCACATTGACTCACTTTCTTTCCTTGCAATATCCATAAATCGATAATTGATAAAACGGAATACCCTGTATACGATCAGGGTCAAAAATACGGTATAGGCTGCTTCCGGCAAAATGATCCGGAACAGATAGGTATGAAGTCCCAGCCTGCCCCTAAGAAGGAATTGCAGGCCATAAACAGCAAAATTATAAAGAATATCTCCCACAGCAGCCAACACCATAGGTACCTTAATATCATCATCATAATAGATTCTGTGGGCATACCCGCTGAAAAAACCAATATACATATAGATCAGTGCATAAAACCCGAATAAGGATCCATAAAAAAGATCCACCAGCAGCCCGGAGAAAAATCCGGTCCACAAGCCCATTTTCCGTCCACGCATAAGTCCCATGGAAACGGTAAGGATCAGCATCAGATTAGGGGTAATGGATCCAATGGATATCAGATTCAGAATGGTACACTGCAATAAAAAGCATATAATGATGGTAATAAACCATACAATCTTACTCTTCACTGGAAGCCTCCTGCTGTATGGAATCCTGTTTGTTTACTGTGATCACAAAAACATCCTTAAGATGCTGGAAATCTACAGGTGTAACAATCGTGCCTGTCTTTGTCAGATTGTTGCTGTCCTGCTCCACATCATTTACATAGCCAATAAAAAGACCTTCAACGTATTTCTCACTGATGTTAGAGGTAACGATCCGCTCTCCGGCAGTAACTTTATTTTCCTGATCGTAAAGCTGTTCAAAACGAAGCTTGCCTTCATCGATCAGCTCCAGGTCACCGGTAATAACACAATTATCAGATGTGCTGACAGTCATGGCACTTACACTGCTGCTGTCATCAATGATAGAACGTACCGTAGCCCATCCGGGGCCCACTTCTGTTACGATTCCAACCAGCCCCTTTCCTGCGATCACATTATTATCTACACGGATCCCGTCATTGGAGCCTTTATTGATCATAAACGTATCGTACCAGTTCCCAGGATCCTTGGAAATGATCCTGGCAGCAACCTTGGGATAATCTGCATATTCAGCATCAAGCTTATACAGTTCCCGCAGACGCAGAAGCTCCCCCTGATCCTGGATCAGCTTGTTGTTCTGCTGAGTCAGATTATCAATCTGGTTTTGAAGTTCTTCATTTGCACTGATCAGCTCCTGCTTATCCTTCAGACTTTGTCTTGTGACAGACAAAAGCTGCCCGATCCTGTTAATGCTTTTCTCAAAGGGAACCACCACAAGTCCTGCTGCTTCCTGTAAAGGAGCTGTGGCAGCACCGGATGCAAATGTGGCTACAATGCAGCTTACGCAAAACAGGGTCATAACTGCAAGCAGATGTTTACTTTTCAGATTGATCCGAAAATGGATTTTCCTTTTCAGGTTTTTCATTTACTATATATCCCCTAAATTACAATTTTCTCTGTTTAATGGGCTGTGCCCATTTACGAAGTTCTCTGTTCTTCATGATTTTTTCAAGACCTGTCACTGCTGAATTCTCATACAGAGGTGACAGATTGAAAGCAAATCCGGTATAGCTGGCAAGATACTGGTCTATGTATGGAACCCTGGTGCTGCCGCCTGTAAGGTAAATACCCTCTTTGGCCACATGATAAGTGATCTGGGGCGGAGTACGCTCAAGAAATGTTTTCATTTCAGCAGCTATCTCGTTCACACAGTTCATGATCCCATCATTTACCACATAGGCAGAAATAATTTCTTCTCTTGGAAGCCCGGAAACACTGTCGATTCCAACTACTTTTCTGGCTTCTTTACGTTGATCCGAAAGACGTCCCATAACAATCTTCAGACGCTTGCCTGTACGAGTACCGATCTGAAGGTTATACCGCTTGCGCACTTCACTGCAGATAGCCTCATTCATCTGCCTGCCTCCAATTGGGATCTTACGGCTGATAATGATCTTGCCCCCGGTAATAATGGAAAAACGGGTCGTCTGGGCACCAATGTTTACGATCATACTGCCCTCATTCTTCTCAATATCAACCCCCATGGCAATAGCGTCTGCAATGGGGCTTTCTACCATATAAACCCGGTTTTTACGAAGCCAATGTCCGTTTGCCACCTGGTAATAGGCTCTTTTTTCAATGGCCGTCATATCCAGTGGAACGGCAAAATACATTACTGATCCAATCCCAAGGATCTTATCGATTCTGCGCATCATACTATATAATACGATCTCCTGCAATTCCAGGTTGGCAATCATACCAAAAGACATAGGGGAAGTTACGGAAATACCCACAGGTGCTTTCTCAAACATCTCATATGCTTCATTACCAACAGCAATGATCCTGCGTCCTTTGGATGCGATCATATTTTTCTCTAAATAACTTTTATTTCTGATCAGAGAATATACCTTTACAGAACTGCTGCCAAGGTCTATTCCGTATGTTTTTTCAAAAAGCATGCATCTGCCCCTTTATCACAAAACTATTCCATCATTCCATTTTCTCTAAGGCTGGTGTATGTATGATCCCCGATAATAATATGATCCAGCAGAGTAATACCAAGCATTTCCCCGGCACGGAGAATACGCTGTGTTGTCTGTATATCTCCTGCACTTGGCTCTGTTACCCCACTTGGGTGGTTATGTACAAGCACAATACAGGTGGCATGATATTTAAGGGCAGCAAGATATACCTCCCTGGGGGTGATCAAAGTGCTGTTCACTGTACCCTTGGATAAAATCTCCTCTCCCAGAAGATGGCTGCGCGTATCAAACATCATGCACAGAAGCAGCTCCTGTTCTTCGTGTCTGAGCTGCTCCATATAATACTTTGCAATTGTATCCGGGCTATTCAGTGAGAGCTGTGGTCTTGCTGCCTGACGTGCCATCCGCTTGGATAATTCCCCGATACATTTCAGCTGGATGGCTTTTACCTTGCCAATGCCGTTTATTTTCATCAGTTCCGGAAGGGACATATGCAGGATCCCAAGTAGTCCGGGAAATGAAGTCTTCTCTGTATGATTCAGTATTTCGTGTGCAAGCGTAAGAGAACTTGCGTCTTTAGTGCCGCTGCGCAGGATCACTGCCAGCAGCTCACTGTCGCTTAGAATCCCAGGGCCATCCTTCAGGCACTTCTCATATGGGCGCTGAGAGGGCGGCAGATCCATCATCCTGTAAGGTCTGCCCTGTGCCGGTAATGTATGGATTTGATCTGATTTTTTCATATGATTCCTTAGCTTCTGGAATACGAAACCCATTTTAGCATAAAAACAGGGGGATGTACACTCTCTGAAAAAATTTAATTTCTTTTTTATAAAGAGTATGGAAGCTTATAATGAATACACAAGCCTGCAGATATGCCATACCTGCAGGCTTACTCTTAACAGATCCTGTATAAAATCTTTTCAGTTTTTCCTTTCTTTTCTCCACTCTGGATCAACTGTCCTGTCTGTATATCATACCAGTACAGCCCGGTCCATGCCCATGAAAACATGGTAAGAACAAGGCTTACCTTATAACAGGAATAGGCACTTCCATTCACTGTGATCTGCTCTGTTCCCAACTTTTTGGCGGCAAATTCACCAAGGTTCATGGCTCCCCGATTGTTGCCTGTACCGATAGAATACAGCAGGATTTCATTTTCACTGGATTTAAGAAATGCAGGAAGAGCCATTTCCATCATTTGATACCACAGGCTGTCTTCGATACGGAATCGTTTGTCCTGCTCTTTGCCTTTAAAAGTGCCTGTCATATGAATAAAACTGCTCTCTTTGACTGCTTTTAAGAAGGTATGATCAGAAGAACGTGTATATTCCCAGGAAATAAGAGAAAGGTTCCTGTCTGCCTGGCAGATCTCTTCAGACCAAAGAATACCCTCCCGGGTAATCCTCTGTACGATCTTTCCAGAGGTATTATACCCGGAAACATCCAAAATCTTCTCTTCCTTTCCATCTGTGCTTGTCAGTCTGATCTGATTCACAGATGTTGGATAATGAAATTCAGGGATATCATAGCTTTGGATCACATTCTGGGAATATACGATCTTTCCTTTGCAGAAAACCTGATGGATAAATTGGATATTGGAAATATCCTGGGATGGATCCTGGTCAAGAAGGATCAGATCTGCTTCCATGCCTTCTTTTACAAAACCTTTCCGGTCTTCAATCCCCAAATGCCGGGCTGCATTGCCAGTTGCAAGTGTGATGGCTTCCATAGGGGTTAAACCTGCTTCCACATAATAGGCAAGTTCCTTATGCTCCACCTCGCCGCCCATCATTTCCAGCATATTGTCAGTACCCATGGCGATAGGGATTCCTGCGTCATAAAGTACTTTCAGATTATGAAGGCTGTTTGTCAGACGTGCTGGATCTTTTTCATAGGTCATAGCATTTACAGTAGGTACAAAGTGTGCACCGCTTTCTTTCCAAAGGCGGATCAGGTCATCATCCGGTTCCAGAGTCTCATCCAGAACGCCATGTTCAATGCCATAAATCCCTGCTTTCAGCAGCTGTCGTACATCTTCTTTGTAAAATACATGGGCAGTGGTCTTCAAACCGTTTTCCTTGCCTTCACGGATGATCTGCTCCATAAGCTCTTTCTTGATCTTGGCAATAGGGATCTTTTTATCAAAATACCAGTAATCACCTCCCTGATACGTGAATTTCAGAAAATCCACATTGGCCTTTTTTAGTTCCAAGATTCCTTCATGCACCTGCTCTGGTGTGGTAACTTCAATGACCATTTCCTTACGGATCCAAGGATTATCTCCTCCCAGTGTATTGGCAGGATGTCCATCCGGAGCAGTGAAGTTAGGACCTACGATCAGCAGCTCCGGACCTTCCAGCCTTCCGGAACGAAGCTGTTCACGAAGCTGATAGATGAAATGTCTGGGAGCACACAAATCTTTAATGGTAGTGATTCCGTATGGAAATACCTTTTCCTGGAAGATCCTGGGCACTTCGTCCTTAAGAAATGCCATATTGTCTGCTTCACAACGGTTATTCAGCCCCTGAATATGCACATGACAGTCAATAAGGCCTGGCATCAAGGTCTTACCCTTGCCCTGGATCACCTGTGCACCCGGAATGGCCAGCGGATCAGAAGAAATATAACAGCCCCTAAAACCATCTGGATTACGCCAATCAGCGGAATCCCAAATATCTTCGGCATACCTGTTTCTCCTTCCTTTACACAGATATCCGAATTTACTGTTATTTTCCGAATATCTGTTCAAAATATGATGCAAACATTTCTTTTGATGGAATTGCCATTCCTTGTTTGTCATTCCCCAGGATCAGAAGTGTATCTCCGGGCTTGATTACTTGTGTCAAGAGTTGTAATCAGCATCACTGGAAGGAATAGAATACTTCCGTGCAATTGCCTCTGCTACTTTCAGTCCATCCATAGCAGCAGAAGTAATCCCCCCTGCATAACCTGCACCTTCACCGCAGGGATAAATCCCTTTTTTGCTTCCTTCCAACTCCTTATCCCGGACAATCCTTACCGGGGATGAAGTACGGCTTTCTATTCCGCACAAAAGAGCATCCGGTCTGTCAAATCCGGGCAGCCTTTTACCAAATGCCAGAATCCCTTCTTCTATAGAATCTCCGATTTCTTCAGGAAGAATCTTTCTTACATCTGTAAGTGTATAAGCACCGCAGATGCAAGGCTTGACCTGACCAAAGGAGGTACTTTCCTGATGCTTCTGATAATCCTCAAACAACTGTACCGGCACTTTTCCCTTCCCTGCTTCCCAGGCTTTACGCTCCAGATCACGCTGAAACCGGATCCCTGCCATAGGACCATTTCCGGGAAAATCATCGGGTGAAACAGTTACGATAATAGCACTGTTGGCATTTTCACTGTCCCTGGCCTGATAACTCATACCATTTACCGCCAGCATCTGCTCTTCTGAAGAGGCATTCACCACATATCCGCCTGGGCACATACAAAAAGAATAAACACCCCTTTGATTGTCACAGGTATGGGTCACTTTATAGCTGGCAGGCCCAAGTATAGGATTCTCGGCTTCCCCGTAAAGAGCCTGATTGATCATAGACTGGGGATGCTGGATCCGAAGTCCTACAGCAAAGGATTTGGATTCCATATCAAGTTCTTTTTCATAAAGCATCCCAAAAGTATCTCTGGCGCTGTGGCCGATTGCAAGGACACAGATTTGTGCAGGAATCACTTCCTGATCATTAACCTTTACTGCCTGCAGCTTATCCTGTTCAAAAATCAGATCCGTTACCTTTGCATTGAACCGCACGGTTCCACCCATTTCCTGGATCTGGTTCCGGAGATTTTCTACAATTCCAACCAGCATGTCTGTGCCTAAATGAGGCTTTTGCTGGTAAAGGATCTCCTCTCCTGCCCCTGCTTCCACAAAGCGCTTCAATACCTCCTGGTTACGGCCAAAGGTATCTTTTACAAGGGTATTTAATTTGCCATCAGAAAAAGTGCCTGCACCGCCTTCTCCAAACTGAACATTGGAGTCAGGATCAAGTACGCCGTTTTTCCAGAATGCTTCAACCTTTTGCTGCCGCAGATGTGCTTCCTCACCACGCTCCAGCAGCAAAGGTGCATAACCTGCTTTCGCAAGATACCAGGCGCACATCAGCCCTGCAGGACCGCTTCCAACTATGACAGGTCTGGAGTGTAATGGGGCTGGCCCAGGTTTAGGAAAACAATAGGCCTTTTCGTTGGTTAACGTAATGTTTTTATCGTGAACTTTTTTTAATATACGGTTTTCATTATCTGTTTTTACATCTATGGTATAAACAAATTTTTTGTCTTCTTTATGTCTTGCATCCAAAGACTGTCTTCTGATTTGATAGGTAAAAGGCTGATTTTGAAGATGCAAGGCTTTTTGTATTTTCTTTTCCAAGGCTGCTGTGGTATGCCCGATGGGAAGCTTTAGCTGACTGATTCTGATCATATGTTTTCTCCCTGCTTATAAGAACTACCTGTTACTCCTGCACTGTGAAGTCCTGCACAGGCACCGCTGGACCAGGCCCATTGAAGATTATAGCCGCCGCAGGTGCCATCCACATCCATCAGCTCCCCTGCAAAATACAGTCCGGGACATAGCCTGGACTCCATAGTATGTGGATCGATTTCACTGGTATCAACACCGCCGGAGCATATCTGGGCCTGTTCATAGGGCAGGTATCCACACACTTCCAAGGGAAAGCGTTTTAATAAACGGGGCAGTTCTATATGACGTTTTTTTGAATAATTACAGATTACTTTGTTAAGCTTTTCAGGAAAAAGGCCGATCAGAAGTTCTCTTTCATTTTTTTGTGGACACCTTTTTTTTCGATTTTCCCAGAAACGATCCAGATCGGAAGTGTGGATTTCAGGCATAAAATCAATGCTAAGTGACACTTTTTCCTTGTTATAAAGGCTGCGGATCCCATATCGGCTGATCTGAAAAACCGGGATCCCGGAAATGCCATATTCAGTAAGCTGGACTTCTCCTTCTGCCCTATGCCTGGGGCTTCCATCAATTAGAAGAGTCACATTTGCCTGTGTCCGCACTCCTGCCCATCCGGAAAAATAGCTGCCGCTGCATTTGAATGCTGTAAGTGCAGGCAGGGGCTTGATGATCTTATGTCCAAGTGCTGCTGCAAGCTGATAACAGCTGCCGTCAGAACCAGCAATCGCTGATGCACTGGAACCTCCGGAAAGGATCACCGCATCTGCTTCATAATGCCAGGTTTTTGTCAAAACGGTCCATTTGCCCTTTTTCTGATGCAGTTCTGTAGCCTTTTCATTTGTTTTTATTTTCACTCCCAGCCGGACAGCTTCCATGCATAGAAGTTCTGTCACACTTGATGCCTGACCGCTACGAGGATAAATATAATTGTTTTTATTTACCGGGCAAAGACCCAGCTCTGTGAAGAAATCTAAAGTATCAGAAACAGAAAATGCTTTCCTGGCAAAAGATGAAAACTCCGGATCTGAGCCACGGTAATCCTCTGGCTTCTGGCTCAAGTTTGTAAGATTACATTTTCCATTTCCTGTAGCGGAAAGTTTCTTTCCTGGCTTATCATTTTGTTCCAGCACTGTAACACGGGCACCGGCCCTGGCAGCCATCACAGAGGCTATTAAACCGGAAGCACCGCCGCCTACAATTATCACATCTGACATAATATTCCTCAGCTATTATTGACAGATACCAGGAGCAAATGACTTTGACCCTGGTATCGCATTATTAATAATTTAATTTAAAGAAACAAGCTTTGCATCCACAAGCTTCTGAAGAGACATCATCACTCCTAGCTTTGCATGCTCCCAGGTAAGACCTCCCTGGAAATATACGGCATATGGCGGTTTTAATGGACCGTCTGCAGACAGCTCAATAGAAGAACCCTGGACAAAGGCACCTGCTGCCATGATCACTTGGCTGTCATAGCCTGGCATATCCCATGGTTCAGGGGAAACATAGCTGTCTACTGGTGCAGCAGCCTGGATCCCCTGGCAAAAAGCGATCAGACCTTCCGGTGTTCCTAAAGTAACAGCCTGGATAATGTCCTGTCTGGGTTCTTTGGAATCCGGAACAACCGGAAAACCAAGCCGCTCATAAATATTGGCAGCAAACACAGCACCTTTTAATGCACCTTTTGTTACCATAGGTGCCAGGAAAAATCCCTGGTAAAATGACCGGTTAACTCCTAAGGTAGCACCTACCTCCATGCCAAGGCCAGGACATGTCATGCGGTAAGAAGCATTTTCCACACATTCCTTTGTACCTGCAATATAACCGCCGATAGGCGCAAGTCCGCCGCCTGGGTTCTTGATCAGGGAACCCACCATCATATCTGCCCCTACATCACTTGGCTCAATGGTATCTACAAATTCACCATAACAGTTGTCTACCATACAGATTGCATCCGGTTTTATGGATTTTACAAAAGCGATCAGTTCTCCGATCTGCTTTACAGAAAAAGAAGGTCTTGTCTGATATCCTTTGGAGCGCTGGATCGCAACAAGCTTTGTTTTTTCGTTAATAGACTTACGGATATTTTCATAATCAAAGGTACCATCCGGCAAAAGATCTACCTGACGGTAAGATACCCCGTATTCCTTCAGTGAGCCTTTGGAAGGACGGATCCCAATCACTTCCTCCAATGTATCATATGGTTTTCCGGCCGGGGCTAAAAGCTCATCTCCGGGCCGAAGATTTCCAAACAGGGCAATTGCCAGAGCATGAGTGCCACAGGCGATCTGTGGCCGTACAAGGGCTGCTTCTGTATGAAAAGTATCAGCATATACCTTTTCCAGCGTATCCCGGCCATGATCGTTATAACCATAACCTGAGGAAGAACCAAAGCATTCTTCACTTACTTTATTTTTCTGCATGGCCAGAAGCACTTTCATCTGGTTATATTCTGCTGTTTTATCAAACTGTATAAAACGTTCTTTTAAACTTTCTTCTATTTCGTGGCAAAAATCATAAACTCTGGAAGAAATCCCCAGCTGTTCATAAAGTTCTTTCATAATATTCCTCTTTCTTTACAGCATGAAAGCATGTAATTTAATATTTCCTGGTCATTATAAGCAAATTGATCCTTGTTGACCCAGATCACATCCTGTTCTCTGCGGAACCAGGTCAACTGTCTTTTGGCAAAATGCCTTGTATCTCTTTTCAGAATACATAATGCTTCATCTAATGGATATTCACCTTCAAGGTACGCAAGGATTTCTTTATATCCAAGCCCCTGCATGGAAACCATTCCCTTATGGCAGCCCATTTTCTGAAGGTTTTCCACTTCTTTTACAAGTCCGTTTGCAAGCATTTCGTCTACGCGGGCATCAATCCGCTGATACAAAAGCTCTCTTGGCGCATTCAATACAAAATACGCCAGATTGTACGGGCTGCTCCTCTCTTTTTGCTCCTGATTATGGCTGGAGATAGGAGTTTTATTCTGATGATAAAATTCCAGTGCCCGGATGACCCGTTTTACGTTATTTTCATGGATCTCTTCTGCGCTTACAGGGTCTACTTCTTTCAGCATCTGGTGCAGATAATGACTGCCTTTTTCCTGTACCATCTGCTCCAGTTCTTTGCGATAATCGTCTTCACACTGTGCCTGGGTAAAATCAATATCTCTTGTAACTGCCTGGATGTAAAATCCGGTTCCACCTACCAAAATAGGAATATGTCCATTTGCATAAATCTGAGACATGGCTTCTTTTGCCATCTGTTGAAATTTTACAATATGAAATTCTTCATCCGGTTCCAGTACATCTACCAGGTAATGGGGCACACCATCCATTTCGCTGGGAGTGATTTTGGCAGAGCCGATATCCATATGCCGATACACCTGCATAGAATCTGCGGAAATGATCTCACCGCCGATTGCCTTGGCAAGGGCGATGGACAATTTTGTTTTTCCTACAGCAGTAGGGCCGGTTAAAACCAGTAAAGGCTGCTTCATTATATGATCCTCTTAAATTTCTTTTCTATCTCTGTTTTTGTCATGGAAATGATGGTTGGCCGGCCATGAGGACAATGATAAGGATTGTTAAGAGTCAGCAGCTGGTCGATCAGCTGGTCAGCCTCCTGGAAGGACAGTTTGTTATTTCCTTTCACTGCTGATTTGCAGGCCATAGTAGCTAGCCTTGCTGTAAAAATATTAAATGCATCCTTTTCCCCTTCTCCTGCCAGGTTATCTAGCATTTCCAGGAAAAGATCTTCCTCGGAAAATCCGTACAGGTCTGCCGGTACTGCGCTGATACTATATTCACGGCCGCCAAAGGGCTCGATCTCAAATCCTGCTTTTTCAAAAAACTCCCGGTTTGCCAAAAGACTTGCTTCCTCTTCCAGACTAAGGCTTACGATCAGCGGAGGGCTAAGATATTGGGAATGTGTTTCCTGTTCTTTAAATTGTTTTACAAAACGTTCGTAATTTACTTTTTCATGAGCGGCGTGCTGGTCAATGATGAAAAAACGATCATCAAATTCTACCAGCCAATAGGTTTCAAACAGCTGGCCGATCAGACGGTGACGACTTCTGGATTCAGGTGCCAACAGCTTTTCCTCAAACAACTCCAGTTGTTTAGGAGCCTCTTGCTCTTGCTTTAGGATTTCCGACTCCAATGTTTTGTGGGATGAAATATTTATGGCTGAATCAGATATTTCCTGCGTTTTCAGTTTTTGCGTTTTGGATTCCTGTATTTTCGGCTCCTGCTTGTCAATAGGATCGGTTGTATTTGCAGATGATTCTTCTTTATGAAGATTTCCGCTGAAAAGAGCTTCTTCTGCCTTTGTAAATGTGTTGCTTTTATAAACCGGAAGTTCTTCATAAAGTCGATCCTTCTGAACAACCGGATGTATATTTTGCTGCATCTGAGTCAGCCTTTTTGTTTCAAAAGGCTCAGGAATGTCTTTTCGTTCTACGATTGTTTTTGCTTTGGCAGCAGTTTCCTCAGGACCTGGTGAGACCTTTGGGATCATTTCCCTGTGAGTCAGTACATTTCTCACTGCTTCATAAATGCAATCATATACTTCAGGCCCTCTTGCAAAACGGACTTCCATTTTCCTTGGATGAACATTAACATCCAGATCATTTCCTGTCATCTGGATATGAAGAGAAACAAATGGAAATTTGTGCTGCATAAGAAAGCCTTTATAAGCATCTTCTATTGCTTTTGCAATAATATTATTTTTTACATATCTGCCATTAATATAATAGTTTTCAAAAGAACGGGTGCCTCTGGATATTTCAGGTTTTCCCACATATCCCTGGATCTTCAGAAAATCATTTTCGTAAGATACCTCTAAAAGCGCCCGGGCAATATCCCGTCCGTAAACATTATAGATCACATCTTTAACATTATAATTTCCAGAAGTATGCAGCTTAACCTGCTTATTCTGAATATATTTAAATGAGATCTCCGGGTGGGAAAGTGCCAGCTGCTCCATTAATGAAGAAATGTAATTTCCTTCTGCTACATCGGATTTCAGGAATTTGCTTCTGGCAGGCGTATTATAAAACAGATTTCTTACAAGAAATGTAGTACCTTCCGGAGCACCCATTTCTTCCATAGATTGCTCTGCTCCTCCTTCGATCACATAACGGACTCCGCTTAATGCAGACGGAGTTTTTGTGATCAGTTCCACCTGAGAAACTGCTGCAATACTGGAAAGAGCCTCTCCACGGAATCCGAGAGAGGCAATGTTTTCCAGATCTTCTACTTTTTCAATTTTGCTGGTGGCATGACTTAAAAACGCAACCGGAACCTGATCTGCTTCCATGCCGCTTCCATTGTCTGTGATGCGGATCAGCCGTTTCCCACCGTCTGCAATCTCAACCGTCACAGCAGTAGCACCTGCATCAATGGCATTTTCTACAAGCTCCTTTACTACGGAAGAAGGGCGCTCCACCACTTCTCCGGCTGCGATCTTATCTATGGTATGTTTATCTAAAACTGCTATTTTTCTCAATATTTATCACCATCTGTTCTTGATCTTGTTCTGAAGATTGTAAAGTGTATTCAACGCTTCCATAGGAGTCAGATTTCCGATGTCTATGGATTTTAATTCCTCAATGATATCATTATCCTGTACTGTATCAAATAAAGACATTTGTGCCATATCTACCTGATCATAAACAACTTTTTGTTTTTTCTTTGGGGCTGTAAGATCCTTTACTGCGGCTGTAATATCTGCATCGCTTAGTTCTTCTACCAGTTCTTTGGCACGCTGGATCACAGGCTCCGGTACGCCGGCAAGCTTGGCTACCTGGATACCATAACTTTTATCAGCTCCCCCTTTTACGATCTTTCGGAGGAATACAATATCATCCCCCTTTTCTTTGACTGCAATACAGTAGTTATTCACACCTGAGATCTTGCCTTCCAGTTCGGTAAGCTCATGGTAATGAGTGGCAAACAGCGTTTTTGCACCGCACAATTTTGTATTGCTGATATGCTCGATCACAGCCCAGGCAATTGCCAGCCCATCAAAGGTGCTGGTTCCTCTTCCAATCTCATCCAGGATCAGCAGGCTTTTGGAGGTTGCATTCCGCAGGATATTGGCAACCTCTGTCATCTCTACCATAAAGGTACTTTGACCGCTGGCCAGGTCATCAGAAGCCCCCACTCTGGTAAATATCCGGTCAACAATCCCGATGGAGGCTTTCTGAGCTGGAACAAAGCAGCCAATCTGTGCCATCAGCACGATCAGTGCAGTCTGTCTCATATAAGTGGATTTACCCGCCATATTAGGGCCGGTAATAATGGAGATCCTCTTTTTATGATTGTCCAGGAAAGTATCAT
This sequence comes from Blautia glucerasea, assembly GCF_013304385.1. GTDB lineage: Bacteria > Bacillota > Clostridia > Lachnospirales > Lachnospiraceae > Blautia_A > Blautia_A ammoniilytica. The sequence goes on along the minus strand of NZ_JAAITU010000024.1, from coordinate 3,504 downwards.
TGGCAATAAACATGTCATTTTCAATCACACGTTCCACCACTGGATGACGTCCGTTTTTAATGTCAATGATCCCATTTTCACTTACCTTGGGGCGCACATAATTATTCCGTTCTGCTACAAGTGCAAGAGATGCAAAAACATCCAGGGCGGCTACAGCCTTGGCAGTACGCTGGATACGTACCACTTCATTTCCAACTTTATCCCTTACATCAGAAAACAGCTGGTATTCCAAAGCATAAAGCTTGTCCTCTGCACCAAGGATCACATCTTCCAGGTCTTTTAATTCCTGTGTAATGTAGCGCTCGGCATTTACCAGGGTCTGTTTGCGGATGTAATTCTCAGGCACAAGTTCTTTAAAGGTATTGGTTACTTCCAGAGAATATCCGAATACTCGGTTATATTTGATCTTTAAGGATTTGATCCCGGTACGCTCCCGCTCTCTTGCTTCCAGTTCTCCCAGCCATTTCTTGCCATCCGTACGGGCTGTGCGGAATTTATCTACATCCGGATTATATCCTTCCCGGATGATGCCGCCTTCCTTCTGGGCAAGTGGTGGATCTTCGATAATGGCACTTTTGATCAGGCCTGTTACATCTTCCAGATCATCCATATCTTCGTAAATCCTCTTTATGATAGGAGCATCAAAATCCTTCAGGATCTGCCTGATATAGGGGATCATCTCCAAAGAGGATGCAAAGGCTACCAAATCTCTGGGATTTGCTGATTTATAACTGATCCGGCTGATCAGTCGTTCCAGATCATAAATTGGATTCAGGTATTCACGGATCTCATCACGCAGCATAGGCTTTTCTTTCAGCTCTTCCACTGCCATAAGCCGGTTGTTGATCTCATCTACATCGATCAGCGGCTGCTCCACATAAGAGCGAAGCGTCCTTGCCCCCATAGCTGTCCGAGTTTTGTCCAGTACCCATAAAAGGGACCCTCGCTTCTGCTTTTCACGCAGGGTTTCCACAAGCTCCAGATTGCGGCGGCTGGAACTGTCGATCAGCATATATTTCTCAGCAGTGTAGGGATGAATACTGGTCATTTGGGATAAAGCTGTCTTCTGCGTCTCTTTTAAATAGAGGAAAAGAGCCCCTGCAGCAACGACGCCGCTTTCATAATCTGCGATCCCAAGACCATCCAGTGTATTCACATGAAAATGATCCTTTAAAACACGTTTACAGGATTCATCGTCAAAATACCATGAATCCAGAGAAAAAATACAGATTCCCAGTCGATTCTTCAGGTCATCTGTATCTATTCCGCTCATATTAAATGCATCGTTACAGATGATCTCAGCAGGTACAAATTTATTGATTTCATCCAACAGCTTCTGAGGCTTATCTACTTCTGTGAGGAAACAGTCGCCGGTGGTAACATCTGCAATGGCACAGCCGAAATGGTCTTCAATAGAAACAACCGACATAAGATAATTATTCTTTGTTTCATCCAAGGCCTGTGCATCCAGTGTAGTACCAGGTGTAACAATCCGTATTACTGCACGCTTTACCAGTCCTTTGGCAAGCTTTGGATCTTCCACCTGTTCACAGATCGCCACTTTATGTCCACGCTCGATCAGACGGTTTATGTAGGTTTCTGCAGCATGAAAGGGAATCCCACACATAGGTGCCCGTTCTTCCAGACCGCAGTCCTTTCCGGTGAGGGTTAGTTCCAGTTCCTTTGAAACCATGATGGCATCATCAAAGAACATTTCATAAAAGTCGCCCAATCTGTAAAAAAGGACACAGTCCTTGTACTCTTCCTTAGTTTTACAGTATTCCCTCATCATCGGTGATAACTTGGTAGTATCGGCCAAAATCCCAGTGTTTATGCGGGTTTTGGGCTTCGCTGAGGCCGTTTTGACCCATATATTACCCATATCTGTATTCGAACTGGTATTCTGGGTTGGTTTTTCTGTTGGCAATTTAATTTCCTCTTTCTTCTGTATAGTTTTCTGAGAACTTTGCATATTCCTTTTTCATAAATTCATCCTCAATATGGGTATAATAATGCGTCATCCTAATATCTGCATGGCCTACTATTTTGGCAGTAGTTTCTGCGGGAATTCCTGACTGTATGCAGCGTGTAATAAATGTGTGCCGGAACATGTGAGGATGAATATTTAACAGCACAGGCATTCTCTTTTCCAGTTCAGCAAGTTTTTTTTCATTTGCATTTATTTTATCCATGATTCTTCTACATTCTTTACTTGCATCGTTAGGCGTATATGCTTTGCCGTTGCAGGTGGTAAATACCAGATCTGGATACATCGTTAGTAAACTGTTTTCGTCTCCCCAGTGCTTACATTGCTTTTTATCAGCCGTTTGTTTTGCTTTCCACATGAGAAGTGCTTCTGAAACTTGTTCTGACAAAGGAACATTTCTGCAGCTTTTGGTTTGTTTCGGGGTCGTTATCTGTATAACAAATTTATGTTCCGGAAGAGGATTTCCATCATTGTCATAATATATGGAAACCTGGTTCAGAGTTTTATTGATATGAATTAATTTATTATCAAAATCAATATCTGTCCATGTAAGAGCACAGGCCTCCCCGATGTGCATTCCTGTATGTATTAATAGATAAAATAGTTCATAATATCTTGTATCTTTACATGCCTTAAAAAAAGTTTCTGATTGAGTTACACTTATGCACTGCAGATCTTTTTCAACATCATTTGATGCCGGTGCATAATCCCTGGCAGGTAATTTTATATCCTGGACTGGATTTGATGGTATCATTTTACTATCAAAAGCTTTTTGGAACATCAGTTTCAATATTGTAAGTGAATGAACGATAGTGGCACGTTTATAGCCTTCATTCTGTAAACTTTTGATTACACTGAGAATATTATCAGGTTTTACCTCAATCATCTTGAAGTATCCAATATACTCCCTTATCCTTTCATATCCATTGACGTAATTGTTAATAGTAGTATTTTTCTTACTATGGATAACGTAAAGTTCCATCCATTTGTTGTACCACTGGGATACAGTTATACTGAGATCATAACCTGCGATTCCATAACTTTTGCCTTCCAAATATGCACTCCGTGTTTTTTTTAGCTTTTGAAGGTTTGTTGCATACAAAGATACATATTTTCTTGTGCCTTGATTGTATATTCGAGTTTCATATCTGCCATCTTTACGCTGGCGTATTCCTTTTCCTAATTCCTTTCCGTTTATTCCTTTTCCCATGTTTTTCTCCTAAAACACAGCTCGACAGTATAATAACATGCCCCAAAAAGAGTTTCAAGACATGATTTTGCAATCTAATATCTGCTGAACCGACTTTTTGTCGAACTACCATTTCTATGGCAGAAGTATTTGTATAGCTCTTATAACGCATAAATAACCAAAAGGGGCTGTGAAATAAGTCCCTAAAAGAAATAGGACCATTCGTTCATGCGAAAGGTCCTATCAGACTGTAGACAAACTTGGTGTTGGGTGTTATGCCCAGCACCATTTTTCTTTTAAAACTTCTTTTCTTTTTATTTTCTTCAAA
>NZ_JAAITU010000023.1 GCF_013304385.1 Blautia glucerasea | reverse complement strand
TGAGCAAGAAGCCCCCACTTCAAAATTAGAGATTTAAGTGGTGGGAGTATGTCACTGTTGCGATGTTGGTCAGACACGATGAAGATGGGAAATATTACTTATACGATATCATGAAAATAAAAAAAAGAAACGAGCAATCTTTTCCAGTCAAATGACCTTACTCAGTAACAAAACCCATTTCTTGATTATATGATACATTGAACAGTATTAAATGTCAACGAAAAAAGCATAAGAGAAATCTCAATGAAAAGCCAGCCTAGCTATTCATCGGAAAGACCATAGAAAAGACAGGTTCAGATACAATGATCAACCTTAATATGTTCGAACCAGTTTTTTATTGTTACCGTTTCGTTCGGTTGTCTTTGTCATGCATGCTTCATGGATATTCAATGACAAACTCTCTCCTATAAGGTATAATACTAAGCAAAGTATTTGTTTTGCTCATTACGGAATGAGAGGGAGATTTTTCAATGGATGCGAATGTGATCAATGAATTGCAAAATGGCTTAAGTGCCGCTTATATAAATGGTTCCGTGGCGGCAAATCTGGCGTACAAGCCAGCATTTGTGTCGAATAATCCAGAAGAAGGGAAGAAGGTAATTTCATCTGTGGAGGATGAATTGCTGCGCTGTGATCAGTTTCAGATCAGTGTTGCATTTATCACAATGGGTGGTGTGACTCCGCTTCTTCAGACCTTAAAAGAGCTTGAAGAAAAGGGGATTAAGGGGCAGATTCTTACAACCAATTATCTGAATTTCAGCGAGCCGAGAGCACTTGAAAAACTCAATGGATTGAAAAATATTACGTTGAAAATGTATGACGTGGAAGCTGCCGGAAATGGCTTCCACACGAAGGGATATATTTTCAAAAAAGAAGAGATTTACCGGATCATCATTGGAAGTTCCAATATGACAAGTGCGGCGCTGACGGTTAATAAAGAGTGGAATACAAAACTGATTTCTACGGAAAATGGAGAAGTCGCAGAGGAAATCGTATGAAAAGGTATTTGACAGACGTGTTACCATGGGCCTTGTGGGTGCCGGTTCCTATGAATATGAGAAAGACTATGTTTTTGCAACAGTAGAAACTTTGAATAGAGATACACATTTGTTTCAGTACAAGCCGGATGATTTTGATTGCATTATTTTGGATGAAGCACACCATAGTTCTAACAACATCTACACCAAGGTCATTAATTATTTTAAACCGAAGCTGTTCTTGGGCATGACAGCTACTCCGGACAAACGGGATGATAACCAGGACGGTAAAATTATCACGAAAGTTCAATGCACTGGGATACCGTACAGTTGCATTAAGTGGTAATGACAGTGAGGAGATACGCCAGGCGGCATTTGAAAGAGTGGCCATGGATGAAGCTGCTGCAACAGAGGAGATGCAGCCTCTGGATTATATTTTCTCCTGTGACATATTAAATGAAGGCGTGGATATTGTTGAAGTGAATCAGGTTATTATGCTTAGACCTACACAGTCGCCGATTGTATTCATTCAGCAGCTGGGACGAGGTCTGAGAAAAGCACCGGGGAAAGAATATGTTGTTGTTTTGGATTTTATCGGGAATTATAATAATAATTTCATGATACCGGTGGCATTATCAGGGGATCGTTCCTATAATGCAGATGTGATCCGCAAGTACGTGATTAGTGGGAATAGTACAATACCAGGGGCATCGACCGTTCATTTTGACCAGATCTCCAAGGACAAGATCTTTAAGTCCATCGACAGGATTAAAGGTATGAAAGCCTTGATCAAAGAAAGCTATATTTCTTTGAAGAATCGATTGGGACGGATTCCGCTTCTGTATGATTTCTATGAGAATCAGGAAATTGATCCGTTGGTGATCATTAGAGAATATAAAACGTATGATGCTTTTATGCAGGCTATGGAAAAGGAGAAATACAAGAATTGTTTAAGTGAACAGGAAAAATTAACACTGGAGTACTTGTCTAAAACGGTTCTCTCAGGAGTGCGTCCAGATGAGCTTGCAATACTTGGTCAGCTTCTTCACAAAGATCAGATCGAGATTGAGGATTTTGCAGAAGAATACAAAAAGAAGTTTGGATTTGAGGTCAGCATAGCACAGGTAAAGGATGCTGTTCAGGTGCTGCAGGGACATTTTGTGAGTAAAGAAGCAGAATATCAGAAATTCAGTCTGATCGATATCCTGGAAAGCACCCGGCCTGGAATGATCCAAAGAGTGCAAAGCTACGCTGAAAGACTTACACACAGGCAGTTCTATACACAGGTGGAAGATATTATAAAGGTTGGTATTACCAGATATCAGGAGAGGTATCTTCCGGGAAGGAGTGCGGACAATCCCTTTGTGCTATATGAAAAGTATTCCAGAAGGGATGTCAGTCTGCTTATGAACTGTGGGAAGGATCTTTCCTCTATCATGTATGGTATGAAACGAATTAAAGACGATGTTTTTATTTTCATTACCTATCATAAAGAAGAGAGCCAGGATGAAAAAAATTATGTGGATGGAAAACCGGATTACGCAGATGCATTTGAGGACAATCTGATCTTTAAGTGGGATTCACAGATTGGAAAAGGTCTGGACAGCTCTTATATGCAGGATGTGCTTGGAGCTGCAAGAAAGCATTTACTTGTGAAAAAATCAGATGCGGAGACAAGTTTTTATTACATGGGACAGTTCGATATCGTAAAAGCCTTAAATGCACAGAAAGAAGATAATCGTGGACGTATGCAGCCAATCACAAAGGTTACTATAAAAATGCATCATGCAGTGCGAGAGGATTTGTTAAGATACTTGCAGTCTAATATTACGGCATAAATAGTTAGAGGTATTCAATAGATGAAAACAATAAAAGTAGTAGCAGCAATTATCTGCGACAATATGAAAGAGAAAAATAAAATATTTGCAACGGCAAGAGGCTATGGTGAATTTAAGGGTGGATGGGAATTTCCGGGAGGAAAGGTAGAAGCCGGAGAGACACCACAGCAGGCTCTTGCAAGAGAAATAATGGAAGAACTGGATACAGAAATCAAGATTGGTGAATGGGTGGATACGATTGAGTATGATTATCCCAGCTTCCACCTTTCTATGGATTGTTTTTGGGCGGAAGTAACAAAAGGCCATCTTGAGCTAAAAGAAGCAGAAGCTGCAAAGTGGCTTACCAAGGATCAGTTAGACAGCGTTGCTTGGCTGCCGGCAGATATCTCTTTGATCAATACGATTGGGAAGTATATGAAATAATCGAACTGGTGGAGCAAAATATAACAAGCTCCTTAACGATCGAGAAACTTAAGATTCTTGAAACGGACTTAGTCGCTTTATTACAAAGAAAATGAATAATTACTATTTCTGGGGCGCATAATATCATCATGAATCATACAAATTTATCACAGGTTTTAAGACCTGTGGGAAAGAGGCAGAAAGATGATATTAAGTGACAAAGAGACAACTGTGATCAAAGATTTGCAGACACAGGAGCAGTCCTGTGTGGAAAAATACCAGAGATATAGTAAGCTTGCCAAGGATCAGGTACTTGTTGACCTGTTTACAGACCTGCAGGGAAAAGAGCAGAAACATTTAGATTCGCTCACACAGGTATTGTCTGGAAGAGTACCTTCCTGTGATTGCAATGACTGTGCGGGGAAAGATTATCAACCAACCGCTACGTACAGTATGGCACCTTCAGAGGATAAGAAGGCAGACAGCTTCCTTGCAACCGATTGTATCGGAACAGAAAAACTTGTTTCTTCCACTTACAATACGGAAGTGTTTGCGTTTGGAGATCCAGGTGTGAGAAAACTTTTGGCAGATATCCAGATCGAAGAGCAGAACCATGCGGAGATGCTTTATAAATATAAAACGGTCAACAGCATGGCATAGTGGATGTGTAGAAATAACCCGGCTGAATTTTCAGCCGGGATTTATAATGCTGTGGTATCGGGAATGATCAAACATTTTGTTGACTTTTGGCTGGCAGATGTATAATCTGTATATCAGTTACAAGACATGACTGAACCACAGGAGGGAGAAACAGGTGCCGGATATTATTATTGTAGAAGACAACATAGAAATCGGGACACTGTTATGCGATTTTATCAGAAAAGAGAATTATACCGTAAGTCTTGCAGAAACAGGGGAAAAAGCCCTTGACATTTTTGAAAGGTACGGCGCCAATCTGATCGTGCTGGATATCGGCCTGCCAGGAGTGGATGGTTTTTCTGTCTGTGCCAAAATACGGGAGACTTCCAATACCCATATTCTCATTGCAAGTGCCAGGACAGATAAGGAAAGTACATTAAAAGGCTTGCAGATTGGAGCGGATGACTACATCGGCAAGCCTTATGATATTGATATACTGATGGCAAAGATCAATGGGATCTTCAAGCGGAAATATGCGCTGGATGAGCTTGTGTGCGGCCATCTGAAGCTGAATAACGTATCCCAGACCATTACTGTGAATGGAAAGCCTGTGAATGTTACGGAAAAGGAATTTCAATTACTAAAGCTGTTGGTCGAGAATAAAGGAACTACTCTAAAGAAGGAATACCTGTTTAATCGTGTATGGGGCAGTGACAGCGAATCCGAGCTACAGACCCTTACTGTTCACATTAAATGGCTTCGTAAGAAGATTGAGCAGGATCCGAAGGATCCAAAGCATATTATTACTGTGTGGGGGACTGGGTATCGATATGAATGAGTATAAAAAATTTGCAAGAAGATTTCTTGGACTGGAACTGGTTTTCATTGGGATTGCAAACCTGATTTACTACATATGGATTGCAGATCCTGAACCAGTGATCCGGAAACTACAAGAAAAAACAGATACGATCTACAAGGTTTTTTATAATCGGACAGACTACAGAACATGGATCCTTATGGATATTGCCCTGGGAATCTTGTTTTTCATGTCTGTTTTTTTAGTGACTTATATGAAGAAAAAAATAATAAAACCTTTTCACAGAATGGAGCATCTTACAGAGGAACTGGCAAAGGGAAATCTGTCCATGCCGATTCCGGCAGAGAAAAGCCAATACCTTGGCAGATTCCTATGGGGAATGGACATGCTGCGAAATACTCTTGAGGATAATAAAGAAAAACAACTACAGTTGCAAAAGGAGAAAAAGACTCTGATCCTGTCTCTTACACATGATATCAAGACGCCTTTATCTGCCATCCACCTGTACGTAAGAGTGCTGGAAGAAGGGCTTTATACAACGGAAGAAAAGTGTGTGGAAGCATATCATGGCATTGAGAAAAATGTAAAAGAGATCGAAGATTACGTAAGTGAGATTACGGAAGCTTCCAGGGAGGATTTCCTGCATCTGACAGTAGATCCAGGGGAGGTTTATCTTTCAACTGTGATAGAAGCGATTCGGATGCTTTATGAGGACAAACTGGGACAGCTGCATGTCAGCTTTGGAATACAGGCCTATACAGACTGTTTATTAAAGGGAGATCCTGACCGGCTGATCGAGGTATTGCAGAATCTCCTGGAAAATGCGGTGAAATACGGGGATGGAGAAAGAGTTAATCTCTCTTTTGGAGAGGAAGAGGATTGTATATTGATTCATGTGCTTAATTCCGGCTGTACACTAAAAGCAGAAGAGCTTGTGAATCTGTTTGATTCTTTTTATCGAGGCAGCAATGCCGGTTCAGCCAAGGGATCCGGGCTGGGGCTTTATATCAGCAGGCAGCTGATGCGGAAAATGGATGGGGAAGTATATGCGGAAATCCAGGAGCAGGATTTTGTTGTAACTATGGTTGTGCGAAAGGTATGACCGGTGTAAAAAGCAATGATTAAGATAAAAATAGTTACTGAACAGCAGGCATTTAAGGATTGTTTAATAAATTCTCCTGTAAGATGGGTACATCAAACAAAGGGAGGAAAATCCAGGATGTTTTTTCGTATTTTGAAAAAAGATTTAAAAAGAAAAAAAGTGATGAATGCTGTCCTTCTTTCTTTTATCCTGCTGGCTGCCATGTTTGTGGCAAGCGGACTCAGTAATGTGGTCTCTGTTATGAACGGAACAGACCATTATCTGAAAAAGGCCGGGATCGGGGATTATGTGGTGATCTCCATGGGAGAAGAAAGCAAGACAGCGCTGGAAGATGTGTTGCAAGGAAATGATGATATCAAAGAATGCCGCATAGAACCTGTGATCTGGGGTGTTAAATCCAATCTGAAAAAAGCGGACGGAACAAAGATCGAAGCGAAAAATTCAGTAGTTTTCCAGGCTTTGGAAGACAGTCAGCTGAAATACTTTGATAAAGACAACAAACAGATCACAGAAATCCAGCCCGGGCATGCCTATGTAACCGGGGATTTCATGGAAGAGAACGATCTTAAGACAGGCGATAAAATTATGGTTACACATGACAGTGTATCTTTTTCTGTAACGCTGGACGGCACAGCAAAGGATGCGCTTTTCGGTTCCCCTATGATGCAAAACAGACGGTTTCTTTTCAGTCAGACCGACATGGAAAAGCTGTTTGCAAATGATAATGTGCGAAGCAGATATCAGGGGCAGGTGTGCTATATTGACCTGGCAGATGGTGCACAGGAGTCGGATCTGGCATCCTTGATCTCTGAAGTACCAGGAGTTATGTTTTCTGGTGCATATTCCATGATAAAAACCACTTATGTGATGAACATGATCGTAGCATTTACAATACTGATCTTAAGTGTGTGTCTGATTCTGATCTCTTTTGTTGTGCTGAAATTCTCCATTACTTTTACTATTTCCGAGGAATTTCGTGAGATCGGGGTTATGAAGGCAATTGGTATCAGCAATTTCAGAATCCGCAGCCTGTATCTTGCAAAGCATCTGATAATGTCAGTGGTAGGAGCCGGGGCAGGGCTTTTGCTCAGTGTTCCTTTTTCAAAGCTGCTTTTGCAGTCTGTAAGTAATAATATGGTACTGGAAGCAGATAACCATTTTCTTCTGTCAGTGATTGGCGCAGTTCTAGTGGTAGGTGTGATCCTTCTTTTTACATTCCGGTGTACGAAGCTGGTGAAAAAGTATTCACCTATTGATGCTATCCGTTCCGGTGAGACAGGGGAGCGCTACAAGAAGAAATCCCCGTTCAGGCTTGGGAAAAGCCACAGAAGCACCAGTACATTTCTGGCAGTGAATGATATATTCAGTGCACCGAGACGGTATATGACTATTATCATTGCCTTTTTTATCTGTACGCTGTTTGTGCTGGTATTTGTGAATGTGAGTGCAACCCTGCGAAGTGATACTTTTGTTACAACCTTCGGAAAACGAAGTGATCTGTATTATCAGGATCAGGAGACCGGGATCAACAGCATGACCCAGGATGGGGAAAAGCAGGTAGAAACATATCTGGCTGATCAGGAACAACTTCTGGCTGATGATGGAATGCCTGCAAAGATGTGCGTGGAAGCATTGTATAAATATAAGGTGCGGGTAAAGGATAAAGATTATTCTCTTTCCTGCCAGCAGGGAATCCATACAAATGCATCAGAGTACGAATACACGGAAGGGGAGGCACCTGGAAATAAAAATGAAATTGCCATCACCCCTACTATTAGCAACCTGACAGGTGCGAAACTTGGAGATACCATGTCAATTGATTTTGGGACAGAAACCGTTGATTGTGTGGTGGTGGCATATTTCCAGAGTATGAATCAGCTTGGACAGGTGATCCGGCTTCATGAGGATGCACCTACAGATTTTAGATATCTTTCAACTTTGATGCCTTATCAGATCAATTTCCAGGATGATCCTCCCGCAGAAGAAATTGAAACTCGTAAAGAAAAAGTAGAAAAGCTGTTTGAAATCGATCACGTGATGAATGCAGTGGAGTATTGTGATGATATGATGGGTATAGCATCTACTGTGGAGGCTGTACAGTATCTTTTGCTTGGTATTACAATGATCGTGATCCTGTTGGTATGCGTTCTGATGGAACGGTCATTCCTTGCAGATGAAAGAAGTCAGATCGCTATTTTGAAGGCTATTGGCTTTGGCAACTCCAGGATCATCGGATGGCACATTATGCGGTTTGGAATAGTTACATTATTTGCAGTGCTGCTGGCTGCGTTATGTTCAGTTCCTGTAACATATCTGGTTGGCAATCCGCTGTTTGGCATGACAGGAGCCGGAAAGGTTTCATTTGTGATCAGTCCGTGGAAAATTTTTCTTATGTATCCGGTGATCATTTTCTTTATCACATTCCTTGGGGCAGGGATTACCGCCCTGCATATCCGGAAGACCAGAAGCAATGATACAGCAAACATCGAGTAGCAAAAAGGGAGGAAATCAAAATGGCAGCATTACTTTGTGCAAAGAATCTTTGCAAAACATATGTTATAGATAAACGACAGAACAACGTACTTAGAAATGTAAATCTTCAGGTAAATGAAGGAGATATGGTGGCGATCATGGGTCCTTCGGGTTCCGGAAAATCCACGCTTTTGTATGCAATATCCGGGATGGATCGTGCAACAGGCGGACAGGTGCTTTTTGAAGGAAAGGACTTGACTACTCTTAGTGAAAAGGAACTGACAAAGCTTCGGCTGGATGAAATGGGATTTATTTTTCAACAGATGTATATGATGAAAAATCTGACTATCCTGGATAATATCATACTTCCGGCTGCAGAAAGCAAAAAAACAGATGAAAGCAGAAGCCAGAAGCAAAAAAGAGGAGAACAGCTGATGCGTAAGCTGGGTATTATTGAAATCGCTGATAATGATGTGAATGAGGTATCCGGCGGACAGCTTCAGAGAGCCTGTATCTGCAGAAGTATGATGAATCAGCCAAGACTGCTGTTTGCAGATGAACCTACAGGAGCTTTAAACCGTACCTCTTCCAATGAGGTAATGGACGAACTGGTAAAACTGAACCGGGAGGGTACGACTATTGTAATGGTTACACATGATGCAAAGGTTGCCGCTAGATGCAGCAGGATCCTTTATATTGTAGATGGCAATATTAAGGGAGAATATACCCATCCGGAACATCTTACAGCTGAAAAGGAAAGGGAACGTGGATTAAATAACTGGCTGATGGATCTGGGCTGGTAGGATAAAAGAATCAATAATCGGTTTTTGCTTGACGATTTGGTCATGATAGGGGATAATAGTCTTTACACGCTCTGTCATGTGAGGAGTATTTTTGCTGCTCAGAAAGATAGGGCAGCGAGAAATAACAGAAAAGATTGGTGAGTAAAAATTGGGATTGAGGGAAAAACTTTTTAAAGATATCAAAATTAAAAATTGCATCATTGCTGTGTTGGGCAGCACGTTTCTGGCCTTTGGCCTTTATCATGTCCATTCACTTTCCGGGGTGACGGAAGGAGGCGTGATTGGTCTGAACCTTTTGCTGGAGCACTGGTTTGGCATATCGCCTGCGGTTACGAATTTTGTAGCCAATGTGATCTGCTATGCGTTAGGATGGAAAATACTGGGACGTATATTTCTTGTCTATTCAGGTATAGCCACAGTAAGCTTTTCTGTGGCATACCGTATCTTTGAACAGTTTGAGCCCTTATGGCCTCAGCTTTATAACATGCCTTTGGTGGCATCTGTCGTAGGAGCAATATTCGTAGGTGTTGGAGCAGGGGCATGTGTAAGGATCGGAGGTGCTATTTCCGGAGATGATGCCCTTGCAATGGGAGTATCCCATTTAACGGGCCTTAAGGTACAGTGGGTGTATCTGATCAGCGATCTTGTGGTGCTTATGCTGTCTATCAGCTATATTCCACTGAAGCGGATCGGGTATTCACTTCTGACGGTGATCATATCCGGACAGCTGATCGGAATCATACAGGATTTTGATATAAGTAAATTAAGATCCAGGCAAGGAGATCCAAGGCAATCGGATTGATGGAGAAGGGTGGTTTAATTACCGCCCTTTTTTGACTTTAATTTTAAGTTTTCTTTTTCTCTGTTTAAAAGCTCTATGTTAAGGTTATTTTCTCCTGCGGTTTTGTCTACCCACAGATTTAGGGAATCAATGGCCAGGGAAACTTCATCCAGCTTTTGGCTGATATATGCAAAATCATGGATCTCATCGTCCGTGACTTTCCCGTCTCTGGCAATCTGGATCAGGCGGCTGGTAAGAGGATTGATCTCATTCAGACTTGCAATGGTTTCCAGGATAATGGTGGAGAGCTCGGAAACCTCAATCTCAGGTACATATCTGTCACCAATGGTACACTTGTGGGAACAATAATAGTTGCACAGATCCGGCCGCCTGTAACAGTCAGCCATCTGGACGATATCATATGGCGTAGGATCCTGCAGTTCGTATTCTATTTTTTCAATTCTTGAAGCCGATACACCGATCATTTTTTCGCTGGCTTTTTCACGGGTCAGTCCCTGCTCTTCGCGGCAGACCTGATAAATTGTTTTATTCTCACGGGTAGATTGCTTCCCCATACTGGCTCCTCCCTATATCTCCAAAACAGAGAAATATGTGCTGTTATTTCAATAAAGCAGATGTATATTTTTGTGCTGTGTTTTATTATACTGGATTTATCAGTTGACGGCAAGGAAATAAAAAAGAAAGGAAGTATGGACGTTATCGAAAGAAGAAGGATGGTACGGATACTGGAAGAGATGAGACAAAATCCGGAATACAGCAACAGGCTTGGGATAAAAGATAAATCGGTTTTCAAGCCAGCACAATATGAAAGCAGAGGAAGAAGAAATGATAAAGAATGAATGGCTGATCGTAACTGTGGTTGGAACACTGGTAAGAATGATTTTATTTATGTAGGACGCATTACCAAAAGAAAGAAATTCAGAAAATGGATTTATTTCAGCAACAAACAGCGATATAATGTATGATATGAGCAGGAAGAAAAGGTAGTATACAATAAGGAGAATCATCATGGGATATGATATAGAAAAAGAAAAAAGAGAAGCCATTGAGGCAGGTCAGAGAGCATTACATAGCCTCCGGGCAGCACAGGATAATCTTTCAAGTGCAAGGAACTGGGGCTTGTGGGATATTTTTCAAGGAGGATTCTTTTCCAGTATGGTGAAGCAGTCCAAGATGCAGCATGCCAGACAGTGTATGGAACAGGCCAGATATGATCTGGATAATTTCAGCAGAGAACTGCGAGACGTAAGTATGATATATGACCTGCATATTGAAACCAGTGATCTTCTGACTTTTGCAGATGTCTTTTTTGACAATGCATTTGTGGATCTGATGGTTCAGGACAGGATCAACAAGGCGCGCAGACAGATTGACGAAGCCATCCGCAGGGTGGAAGATGTATTAAGGCAGCTGCAGAGATATTGATGATATTAAAAGATATTGAAGGATTTTAAAGGAGTGACACAGAGATGTTTACATTATTATTTGTTTTTTGTATGTTCGGTGTGTTTGGAAAACTGTTTTGTTTTGGGCTTAAGGCAGCCTGGGGAATTTCCAAATTTGTATTAAATATTGTATTTCTTCCTTTGATACTGATCGTTATGGTGGCAGGCGGACTGCTTTCAGTAGCATTTCCGCTGCTGCTCATTATCGGGGTTATAGGATTGGTTGCGTCCAGATAAACAGTGAAATGCAATACAAAAGGTAAAGTAAAATCATTAGACATCATAATCCGGAATAATGTGAGAGTGCATCGCATTGTTCCGGATTTTTGCGTGGAAATGGTTCGGACATATTATTTGCGGTATTGTTGGAATTACAAATAGAAAGTGCTTCTCTTGAATGATTTTATAAAAACGTGAAATACTACTGCAAAAAACGCATAAAAACGTGAAAAATCAGAATAAAAAGAAGATAAAAACGTGAAAACCAAATTGAAAAGAGACAAAAACGTGATATACTAACATCAGGAGGTAGCAGACGATGTATTTAAGAAGGAAAATAGACGATTATCTTTTAGCATGGAGAAATCGTGAGGATAAGCTTCCGCTAATTGTAAAAGGCGCAAGGCAGATTGGCAAAACAGAGTCCATTTTTCATTTTGCACAGAAAAATTATGAAAACATTGTAAGTATTAATTTTGTACTTGAACCAAAATACAAAACAATATTAAGTGATGGCTATGGGGTTAATGAAATTATAAAAAATATATCTCTGCTGGATCCATCAAAAAAATTTATTCAAGGCAAAACCCTGATTATCTTTGATGAATTGCAGGAAGTTCCAGATATTGCAACTTCTCTGAAAGCGTTTAAGCTGGATGGCAGATTTGATGTGATATGCAGTGGTTCTTTACTTGGAATTAACTGCAAGAAAATTCATAGCAACAGTGTTGGATACAAAACAGATTACGAAATGTTTTCCATGGATTTTGAAGAGTTTCTGTGGGCAAAGGGATATACAGAAATTCATATTGACAATCTTTTAAAGCATATGCAGGATGGAGTTCCATTTTCTGATACGGAATTAGCGGTTTATAAAAAGCTGTTTCTGGACTTCTGTGTTCTAGGTGGGATGCCGGCTGTTGTCAAAAAGTATATTGAAACAGGCACTTTTTCTGAAACATTGGAAATCCAAAGACAGATCCAGCTGGATTATGAGGAAGATATCCGGAAATACGCAGAGGGTCTGGATCAGACTAAAATTGTAAGTGTATATCGAAATGTTCCTGCACAGCTTGCAAAAGAAAATAAGAAGTTTCAGTTGAGCAAAATAGATAAAAAGGCCAGAAGCCGGGAATATATGGGATGTATAACCTGGTTGGAGGATGCGGGAGTAATATCCATATGTTACTGCTTGAACTATCCGGAACTTCCGCTGAAGGGAAATTATGATGAGTCAAAATATAAGATTTATTATCCAGATACCGGTTTGCTGATCGCATCCTTAGATGAAGAGGCGCAGGAAGATCTGAGAGCGAATAAAAATCTGGGAGTGTATAAAGGCGCTTTATATGAAAACTTTGTGGCAGAGGCCTTTATAAAACAAGGGCTAGGGCTGTATTATTATAAAAAAGAGAGTGCGACTCTGGAAGAAGATTTTTTTGTGAGAACGAAGGATGAACTGGTACCAGTAGAAGTAAAAGCAAACAATAATCGTTCAAGATCCCTGCGAAAGTTAATATCCAGTGATTCGTACAGTGATATTCATTGGGGGATAAAGCTGGCAGACAGCAACGTAGGAATTGAGGATGGGATTTGCACATTTCCATATTTCTGCACATTTTTATTGAAAAAATATTTATCAGGGAAATCATGACGAATAAGTTTTTCTCCACATCAGGCGCAAGACATGCTAAAATATGGTTAGATAATATGAGAGCACCTGAGGGAGGAGACATGAATATGAAAGTAATTGATCTGACACATACCATCCGGCCAGACATGCCGGTTTATCCGGGGACAGAGCCGCCCCAGTTTTTGCCTGCAAACAGTTATGAAAAGGATGGATTTAAAGAAACAAAGCTGTGTATGTTTACTCATACAGGTACACACATGGATCCACCGGCTCATCTGTATGCAGGACGGACCACCCTGGATCAGTTCACGGCAGAGCAGTTTATTGGAAAAGCACTGGTGATTGACTGCTGTGGCCTGAAAGAAGGGGAGCCTATCACAATGGCGCAGATTATGAAATATGGAGAAAAAAGTGCACAGGCTGATTTTCTCCTTTTTTATCTTGGATGGGATAAGCGCTGGGGAACAGACAGTTACTTCGGGGATTATCCCTGCCTGGATGAGCAGGTGATGCAGTATATTCTGGCTGGCAATTATAAAGGGATCGGCTTTGATGTGATCGGCCTGGATCCTATCGCAGATGAGAATCTGACAAGACATAAACAGCTTTTTAAAGAAAAAGAGATCGTGAATATTGAAAATCTGAAAAATTTGGAACTCTGTGGAGATGATCTGTTTTGGTTCAGCTGTTTTCCTTTAAAACTGGAAAACTGTGACGGATCTCCTATCCGGGCAGTTGCATGGTGGGAAAAATAAGGGGAACAGCGGGAATTTATGGCTGACAAGGCTTCAGAGATCCGAGGACTTGTATATGATGCGGTGAAAATGGGAGCGACATGGGACTGTCCATGTCTGCCTATACAAAAGCGGCAGAATATCTGCAGAAAAATATGGGAAAGGGGGATTTAAGGATAATAAGAATTTATCTTTCGGATTTCTTACCGGGATTTTGCGAGTAGCAAAAGAAAGCATCTTCAGTGGAATGAATAATCTTGCCATTTATTCTGTGCTGGATAATAAATACAGTTCTTATTTTGGCTTTACTGCTGATGAAGTAAAAAAGATGGCCGATTATTATGGGGCATCTGACAAGTATGATGAGATCTGTAAATGGTATGATGGCTATTGCTTTGGTAAAACAGAGATTTTTAATCCCTGGTCTGTCATTAATTATTTCAGCAATGAATGTGAACCAAGGGCCTTCTGGGTATCAACAGGAAGTAATGATATTATTGGTGAGATTCTTGGTGAAGCGGATGCAGAAATGTACATCCGTTTAACAGCGTTGCTTAACGGCGAAAGTTTTATCACGTATATTGATACCGGGGTGATTTATCCACAGATTAAAAATAATCCGTCAACGATCTACAGCTTTCTTCTCATTACCGGATATTTAAAAGCTGTGAGTACAACTTTATCTTTTAATGGGGATTTTATGTGCCAGGTGGCTTTGCCGAATCAGGAAATTGCGGTAGTGTATCGTAAAGAAATATTGCAGAAGCTTGAAAGGCTGATTCCCCAGCCTACTGCAATCCAGGTTCAGGAAGCAATTTTTACCGAAGACTGCAAAAAACTTCAGAAGTTAATCCAGACGATGCTGCTTCAATCTGTCAGTTTTTTTGATACAGCTGGGGAGAATTTCTATCATGGATTCATGTTAGGTTTATGTGCATTAGTAGGAGGTACATTCGCAACTTCAAACAGGGAATCCGGGGATGGCAGATATGATATCCAGTTAAAACCTTTAAGTAAAGGGCTGCCAGGTATCCTGATAGAATTAAAGGCAGGAAAAGACTGTACGGAAAAACAGTTAAAACAGCTTTCTGAGACAGCTTTACGGCAGATAAATGAGAATAAATATGATATAGATTTAAAAGCTGCTGGTATAGATCATATTTATAAATATGGAGTTGCATTTTGTGGCAAGAACGTGGAAATAGCTGTAGAGCTGTGAAAAAATATAGCTAAAATGATGTGGGGCAATGGCTTCAAGTATAATAAGCAAAGAGTATATATGCAAAAGTGCACATATGCTCTTTTTTTATGTCTTTTTTGTGCATTTGAGGAAATCTGTTTATTGAAAACCGGTAGCCTGTGCGATAGAATATAGAACAACCGGAGCAGGAGTTGAAAAATTACAGGAATTTCTGGCTCAGAAAGGAATAAAAAAGGAGGATACACAGATCATGAAAGAAGTGAAATCACCGAAAAAGCCGTTGATGTATTATTATGGGATCGTCATACTTGTACTGTTTCTCTTTAATCTGTTTGTTTCACCTGTTCTTATGGAACGTCAGGTGAAAGAAGTGGATTATGGAACATTCATGGACATGATCGATGATGGCAAGATCGGTAAAGTAGAAATTGAAGATAATCAGATCGTATTTACGAATAAGGATGAAGATAAGATATATAAAACAGGCGTTATGGAGGACCCTACCCTGACAGAGCGTCTTCATAAAAGTGGGGCAGAATTTACAAAAGAGATTGACACAACCATGTCTCCGCTGATGAGTACTCTGCTGACTGTGTTTCTTCCGCTTTTGATCTTTGTACTGCTTGGACAGTACATGAGCAAGAAGCTGATCGAGCAGGCAGGTGGTAAGAATGCCTTAAGCTTTGGAATGGGCAAAAGCAATGCAAAAGTATATGTGCAGTCAACAGAAGGAATCCATTTCAGCGATGTAGCAGGTGAGGATGAGGCAAAAGAAAACCTGGCTGAGATCGTAGATTACCTTCACAATCCTGAGAAATATACCCAGGTAGGTGCTGCAATGCCAAAAGGAGTTTTGCTTGTAGGCCCTCCAGGTACAGGTAAGACTATGCTGGCAAAGGCTGTGGCCGGAGAAGCGAATGTGCCGTTTTTCTCCATGTCCGGCTCTGAATTTGTGGAAATGTTTGTAGGCATGGGAGCTTCCAAGGTACGTGACCTTTTTAAGCAGGCAAAGGAAAAGGCTCCGTGTATTGTATTCATTGATGAGATCGATGCTATCGGTAAAAAACGTGATGGTCAGGTGGGCGGAAATGATGAACGGGAGCAGACTCTGAACCAGCTGCTTACTGAGATGGATGGATTTGAGGGAAATAATGGTGTGATCATCCTGGCAGCAACCAACCGTCCGGAATCCCTGGACCCTGCACTGACCCGACCAGGACGTTTTGACAGGAGAGTGCCGGTAGAATTGCCGGATCTCCAGGGCAGGGAAGCGATCCTGAAGGTTCATGCAAGAAAGATCCATGCATCCGATGATGTAGATTTCCATACTATTGCAAGAATGGCATCCGGAGCATCCGGTGCTGAACTGGCCAATATTATCAATGAGGCTGCCCTTCGTGCAGTACGAAGTGGTCGAACTGTAGTAGAGGAAGCGGATCTGGAGGAAAGCGTAGAGGTAGTGATCGCCGGATACCAGAAGAAGAATGCCGTGCTCTCAGACCATGAAAAGAAAGTGGTTTCCTATCATGAGATCGGTCATGCCCTTGTTGCTGCCCTTCAGACAAATTCTGCACCTGTACAGAAGATCACCATTATTCCAAGGACTTCCGGTGCGCTTGGTTATACCATGCAGGTAGAACAGGGGGATAAATATCTTCTGACAAAGCAGGAGATTCTGAACAAAATTGCCACCTTTACCGGCGGCCGTGCAGCAGAAGAAGTGGTATTTGGAGAGATCACCACAGGTGCATCCAATGATATAGAGCAGGCAACCAAACTGGCAAGAGCCATGATCACCCGCTACGGAATGAGTGAGGAATTTGACATGGTTGCCATGGAAACTGTAAATAACCAGTATTTGGGCGGCGATACATCTCTTGCATGTTCTTCGGATACCCAGAAAGAGATCGACCGCAAGGTGGTAGAGCTTGTAAGAAAAGAGCATGAAAAAGCGAAAAAGCTTCTGGAGGATAACCGGGAGAAGCTGGATCAGCTTGCAAAGGTTCTCTATGAAAAAGAAACCATTACAGGAGATGAGTTTATGCAGATTTTGAATGAAGAAGGAGGCGGACAGAAATGAGAAGACGTTCTGGTTTTGGATGGCTGGAATTTATTGAAGGACTTCTTTTGATCCTTCTGGGAATTTTTACCTGTGTACATCCTGGCAGTATTCTGGAAGGTTTTGTGATCTTGTACGGACTTCTGGCTGTGGTAACTGGTATCGGAGATCTTGTTTTTTATGTAAAGATGGAACAGCATATGGGATTTGGACCTTCTGTATCCCTGATTGCCGGACTTTTAAGCGTTATGGCAGGGTTTATGCTATTGGTACATCCGGATGCAGGAAAATGGATCATTGCGCTTTTAGTGCCTATCTGGTTTATCGCACATTGTATTTCCAGACTGTCCCATCTGAATATTGTACGCTTTGTGGCTGGTAATGCTTATTATTATTTCAGCCTGGTCATCAATACAGCAGGGCTGGTGCTGGCAGTGCTGATGATCGTAAACCCTGGATTTTCTGTTTTTTCCATTGGAGTGCTTATGGGAGTGTATTTACTGCTCCTGGGTATTGATTGCCTGATCACTGCGTTTTCAGATATTGGAGGCGGCTGGTGATTGTGTTATAATAAGGCCAGAGAAGGAGCCTTCAGGGCAAAGGGGAAGCCCTGATTTACCTAAGGTGATGGCCAATGTAACAGGAGGAAAATACAGTGGATGCAGTACAGTATGCAAATTATCTGGATATTCTGAAAAAGGAGCTGATACCGGCTATGGGCTGTACGGAGCCGATCGCAGTAGCTTATGCGACAGCAAAGGCAGCACAGGTGCTGGGAGAGTGCCCGGAATCTATTCATATCCGGTGCAGCGGAAATATTATCAAAAATGCAAAGGGTGCAGCAGTTCCTAATTCCGGCGGGATGAAAGGAATCAATGCAGCAGCAGTTCTTGGAGCTGTAGGTGGAGATGCCTCGAAAGAATTGGAAGTTCTGGAAAGTGTGACAGCCAATGACAGAGAAAAGGCAGCAGCACTCCTGGCAGATGGGATCTGTACATTTGCCCTGGCAGATACCACAGAGAAGATCTATATAGAAGCCCATGTGGAAAAAGGAATACATAGTGCAGTGGTAGTGATTTCCGAAACACATACTAATATTGTGCGAGTCCTAAAAGATGGGCAGGTTCTCTATGACCAGCTGAAAAATGATGGAAAGAGTACGGAAGAAGAAAGAAGAGAGCTTTCTGTACGTGGGATCCTGGAATTTGCAGACTGTGTACGTATGGAAGATATCCGTGATATTATTGGACGGCAGATCCGGTTAAATACAGCGATCTCTCAGGAAGGCTTGGAGCATCCCTATGGGGCACAGATCGGGAAAACCCTGGAGAATGCCTGGGGAGGTACAGTAGCTGCCCGTGCATGTGCCAGGGCGGCAGCAGGAAGTGATGCCAGGATGGGCGGCTGTTCCATGCCGGTTGTGATTAATTCCGGAAGTGGCAATCAGGGGATCACGGTTTCTATGCCAGTGCTTGTCTATGCTCAGGAATGGGATGTGCCGGAAGAGAAGCTGTATCGTGCACTGGTGGTGAGTAATCTTACTGCTGTGCACCAGAAATATTACATAGGGGGTCTGTCGGCTTACTGTGGTGCTGTATGTTCTGCCTGCGGTGTGGGAGCAGGGATCACTTATATGTATGGCGGTGATTATAGTCAGGTTTCGGCTGCGATCATCAATACACTGGGAAATGTTGGAGGCATCATCTGTGATGGCGCAAAGCCTTCTTGTGCAGCCAAGATTGCATCCTCGGTAAATGCGGCGATCATGGCCTTTCATCTGAGTATGGAAAACAAAAGTTTTCTTCCGGGAGACGGGATCGTGGAAGAGGATGTGGAACAAACCATTAAGGCTATGGGGTACATCGGACGGGTTGGAATGCGCCAGACGGATCAGGAAATCCTAAATGTGATGACCGGATGGTGGGATGCCGGATGCTCATGAAAAAGAAGATTTTAATATTGGTGTGTCTTTTAGCAGTATTGCTGGCAGGGGCAGATGTGGGAACAGTGCAGGTAAATGCTGCTGTCAGGAACAGGATCACAGGTACAAAGAGAAAAGGCTATGTGTATGTGGACAGAACCGGTACTGTGGTAAAGGCAGGAGAGATCCGCCAGGCCGTGGATTTTGTGTTGAAGAATTCATCAAGAAAGAATAAGACAAGGCAGCGACTGCGTCAGTGCTATGATGCACTGGTGAAATTTTCATATTTCCATATGGGTACGGAAGTGCCTACTGCCAGGAATATAAAATCTTGTGCCAGGTACATGTTTACCAGAAAAAGAGGCAGCTGCTACTATTATGCAGCGGCTATGGCATATATTGCCAGAGTATTGGGATATGACAGCCGGGTGGCAGTAGGCGGTGTTACGGCACGAGGTCCCTATGTGCAACTGTCACCACATGGATGGTGTGAGGTCAGGATCGGGTCCAGATGGCTGATCTGTGACTGCAGTATGCAAAGAGCGCATTCAGATCAGAATCTGTTCCTGGTGTCAGAGATCAGATATCCGTTCCGGATGCGCAGGGATAAAACTTATGCAATGACTGTGAAAAAGGGTAGGGTTATCTGGAAGTAGCTTCTGCAGGCTTCTCGGTAGCAAAAAGCATAAGCACTGCGCCGATGGAAGCGGCAGCTGTACCAAAGATCAGCATGGCAGAAACACCTGCCAGATCGATAAGCCAGCCACCCAGAAGTGCCCCAAGAACTGTTCCGATGGTGTAGGTCATGGTGAAATAGGCCTGGCCCTTGATCACATCCTGTGGCTCCATAATGGAGTTTACGTAATATACAGAGGAAACAGAAATCAAAGCCCAGCCAAAGGCCTGAAAGATCTGAATGATATAATATACAGTCATATTAGGGGCGAGCAGAGAAAACAGGGTTTTCAGCGCAAAGAAAATACCGCAGCTGCGGAACCATATATCACAGCGGATCTTTTTCTGCATATAGCCGAAAAGGAACATGGTAGGAAGCTCGATTATGGCAGCAAGAGCCATAGCGATCCCCATATCAGTGCTGGATCCTCCTTTTTCTACAATGACCTGATATGCAAAGCTGTTGATCAGCACATGGCTTACATACACCATGATAGAACCAAGCAGTACGATGGTAAATTTTTTATATTTGCGAAAGAAATACAAAGCACCGGATCCAGGTGCTTTTTCTGCTGCCGTCAGATTTTGTTGGTGTTCTTTTGGAACTTTCCGGAAAGGGAAAATCCACAAGGAAAAAAGAAAAAGAAGCAGCCCAATGGAAATGCTTGCAGGGATGGCTCTGATTCCAAATCTGTCTACCAGGATACCCAGAGTAGATGCGATCACGGCAGCAGACAGGGATCCCATACCTCTGCCAATGCCGAAATTCAGCTTTTTGCCCTGGTTCAGGCTTTCCATTCCCAGCGAGTTGACCATAGGGGTAAGCAGCTGTATAAGCACAAAGCAGCTTCCGTAAAAGATTCCAGTGCACAGCAGAGAACGTGTATAGAACAACAAAAATGCTGACAAAACAAGGGCAATCAGTGAAATAAAAATGCATATCTTTTTCAGAGATGGGCTGCTGTTCTTGTCGGCATAGCTGGCAACGGTTGGCTGCAAAAGTGCAGAAACAACGCCTGCCAAAGCGATGATAATACCAATCTGGGTATTAGTGAAGCCGGTATTCAGGAGAAATACGCTGGCAAAATTGGCCAAGGTAACAAAAACGATCCAGAAGAAAAACTGGATACAGGAATACCTGGGAGTCAGATTTGAAGGCTGTGTAGAAGATGAGAACATGATTGTATAACTCCTTTGTTTGTGATATGTTTATCAATGTGGATCAGGGTCAAAGGTCTTTTGCCCTACATTATTACAATTATAACATTCATAATAAAAATAGCAATTATATATAGAAAAAACAAGGGGAAAAGTAATATGAAGCGGGTAGATTTTGAAAACGGAACCATTACAAAAAACATCCTGGGTACAGCCATCCCCATGCTGGCAGCCCAGATTCTCAGCCTTCTTTATAACATCGTGGACAGGATCTATATTGCCAGGATCCCGGAAACAGGGACGAAAGCATTGGGAGCAGTAGGACTTTGCTTTCCGGTGATCGTGATCATTATGGCATTTTGCAATCTTTTTGGCAGCGGCGGTGCACCTCTTTTTGCAATCAGCCGTGGAAAAGGAGATGACCGGGAAGCCAGGCTGATCATGGACACATCCTTTACCATGTTGTGTGGCAGTGCACTGGTTTTGATGACAACTGGTCTTCTGGCGGCGAAGCCGCTTCTGATTTTGTTTGGGGCATCCCAGGAAGCGATTGGATATGCCCTTCCCTATATGCTGATCTATCTGCTGGGTACTTTGCCTTCGATGATCGCTACAGGAATGAATCCGTTTATTAATGCACAGGGATACGCGGTGGCCGGGATGTGCTCGGTGACAGTAGGTGCAGTATTGAATATTCTGCTGGATCCGGTTTTTATTTTTGTATTACATATGGGGGTCTGCGGTGCAGCGATCGCTACGGTGATCTCGCAGATTTTCTCTGCCTTGTTTGTAATCGCTTTTTTGCACAAAAAAGCAGAATTAAAAGTACGGCTCTTAAAGAAAAAAGAATTATCAGGATGCATAGGATATTGCAAAAATATTATCAGTCTTGGAACCGCTGGCTTTATTATGCAGCTTACCAACAGCTTGGTAACGATCTGCTGCAATAACGTACTGTCTGTAACCGGTGGCGATGTATACATATCCGTAATGACAATCATATCCAGTGTACGTCAGATGGTAGAAACGCCGATCTATGCATTGACAGAAGGGTCTTCTCCTATTATCAGCTATAATTATGGGGCCCACCGATCCGGGCATGTGCGCCGTGCGATCTTCACCATGAGTGTGATGATCCTTCTTTATACAGCGGTGATGTGGAGCGTGATCATTTTCTTTCCCAAACAGCTGATGAGCATTTTCAGTTCGGACCATATGCTTCTAGAAGACGCAATTCCAGCACTGAAACAGTATTTTTCAGCATTCATCTTTATGGATTTTCAGTATATGGGACAGACTGTATTCAAATCTCTGAACAAGAAAAAACAGGCTGTATTTTTCTCTATTCTCCGTAAGGTTGTGATCGTAGTACCACTTACTTATATCCTCCCTTATCTGCTGAAGATGGGTACAGATGGAGTTTTTCTGGCAGAACCGGTATCTAATGTGATCGGCGGCAGCCTTTGTTTTCTTACTATGATTTTCACTGTATTTCCGGAGCTGAAAAGAATGGAGACAGAGGGAAAATAGAACTTGCATCAGAAAATAGCATATATACAGAAAAAGGAGAATTAAAATTATGAGTTATCGTTTTGAAGGAAAGGTTAGATACAGTGAAATTGGTGAGGATAAATGCCTTACACTGCCGGCGATTCTTGATTATTTTCAGGATTGCTGTACTTTCCAATCGGAAGAGATCGGACAGGGAATGCTGGCAGTAGAAGAAAGAAAACGTGCCTGGGTGCTGGCATCCTGGCAGGTAGTGATCGATCGGTATCCTATGCTGGGAGAAAAGATCACAGCACTTACTAAGCCGTATGCCTTTAAGGGATTTACAGGGATGCGTAATTTTGTCCTTGAAGGTGAAAATGGGGAAAGGCTGGCTTATGCCAATTCCCGATGGATCAACATTAATACAAACACCGGGCTGCCTGCAAGGCTTACAGAAGAGGACTGCCGTGGATATGTGCTGGAAGAGCCCTTAGAAATGGAGCAGGTTTCCAGGAAGATCCAGCTTCCGGAGGAGATGACAGATCAGGAGCCATTCACTGTGCAGAAGCACAACCTGGACACCCATCATCATGTGAATAATTGCCAGTATATCCGGATCGCAGCGGATTATCTGCCGGAGGACTTTAAGATCCACCAGATGCGTGCAGAGTATAAGAAACAGGCAGTGCTTGGGGATGTATTTTATCCAAGAGTGCATACAGAGCCTGGTAAAGTAGTGGTGGCATTGGAAACAAAAGAGGGTGAATCTTATGCTGTCGTGGAATTTCAGGCGAAATAAGACTGCTGGAGGGAAGGCAGATGATGTGGGCTGTATACACATTCGATTTTGGGAATTATTTATGAAAAAATTTTGAGCTTTTATTCCTGATATGGTATTATTGTATAAAATGGTTTATTCGTCATAAGCCGGAAAAAAGAAAATGTCAATGAAATACGGGAATTGGGAGGGAATATTTTATGAAAATCATTTCATTTGGATCTATGAATATTGATAAGGTATATCAGGTGGAGAATTTTGTACTTCCGGGAGAAACCATACTGGCAGATGGCATCCAGCTGAATGTAGGCGGCAAAGGTCTGAACCAGTCTGTGGCAGCGGCGAGAGCAGGCGCATGCGTAGTACACGCAGGAGCGGTAGGAGAAGATGGTGCTATGCTCACTGATTTTATGAAGGATGCAGGCGTGGATATTTCTCAGATCCAGGTGCTTCCAGGACAGAGCGGCCATGCTATTATCCAGGTAGATAGTACAGGACATAACTGTATCATTGTATATGGCGGCACCAACCGTGACTTTACTAAAGAATATATTGACAAGGTTCTTACAGAAAAGGGAGAGCCGGGGGACGTTGTGCTGATGCAGTATGAGGTAAATGAGGTTCCTTATATGATCCGGAGGGCACATGAACTGGGTCTGAAGGTGGCATTTAATCCGTCACCGATTCCAAAGTCCATGGAAGATCTGCCGTTGGACTGTGTAGATTATTTTATTGTTAATGAAGTGGAAGGTGCAGCGATCGCAGGGATTCAGGAGGCGAATCCGGATTACAAGAAAGTGCTGGAGATCCTTTCCGAGAAATATCCGGCAGCAGTAATCGTACTTACTCTTGGAGATGCAGGGGTTCTCTGCAAGAAGGGTGAGGAAACCTATACCCATGATATTTACCGTGTAAAGGCAGTGGATACTACAGCTGCAGGAGATACCTTCTGCGGATATTTCCTTGCAGGTCTGTGTGCTGGTGAGGACATTCCAAAATGTCTGGAAATGGCTTCTGCAGCTTCTGCAATCGCAGTGTCCCGTCCAGGCGCAGCACCGTCTATTCCGCTGTATCAGGAAGTGGTGGAGTTCTTAAAAGAAAGATAATATGGAGGGTCGTTGCAAAAGTCTCTATTGACAATATGATATTAAAATGATATCATCAAAATATCAAAATACATTTGATATTTTAGGAGGAAGAAAAAGAAAATGAAAGAAAAAGTATTAAACAACAAGAAAAATGGCATGGCCATGATGCTTCTGTTTCTCCTGCTGTATGCAGTGGGGGTAGGAGCTATCGCATTTGGTGCGGTTCAGGAAGTGATCCCAGTTATGGTTGTTGGTATTGTATGGGCAGCTATAGGCTGGATCCCCTTTGTAGGATTGCGTGTCCTGAAGCCCCAGGAAGCACTGGTATTGACCTTATTTGGTAAGTATATCGGTACTTTGAAGGAGAATGGTTTTTACTGGGTCAATCCATTTTGCAGCAGTGTGAATCCGGCAGCTAAGACAAAGCTGAACCAGAGCGGCGATGTAGACGGAGGTTCCGGGAAAGGTTCCCTGGCAAGTGTTCTTGGCGCATCTGCGAAAGAAAGCAGCGAAATTCAGATCACAAATAATAAGATTTCACTGAAGATCATGACTCTGAACAATAACCGTCAGAAGATCAATGACTGTCTGGGTAATCCTATCGAGATCGGTATTGCAGTTATGTGGCGTGTGGTAGATACTGCAAAGGCTGTGTTTGATGTAGATAATTATAAAGAATATCTGTCCCTTCAGTGTGACAGTGCCCTGAGAAATATTGTACGGATCTATCCATATGATGTGGCTCCTAATGTAGACACTACAGGAGACGGTATCGCAGATGAAGGCAGCCTTAGAGGATCCAGTGAAGTGGTTGCCGAGCGTATCCGTAAGGAGATTCAGCAGAAGGTTGAGATCGCAGGACTTGAGATCATTGAGGCAAGGATCACTTATCTGGCATATGCACCGGAGATTGCAGCCGTTATGCTTCAGAGGCAGCAGGCATCTGCGATCATTGATGCAAGGAAGATGATCGTAGACGGTGCTGTTGGTATGGTGGAGATGGCACTGGACAGACTAAATGAGAATGGTGTGGTAGAACTGGACGAGGAGCGGAAAGCGGCCATGGTATCCAACCTTCTTGTAGTACTTTGCGGCAATCGTGACGCACAGCCTATTGTTAATTCAGGAAGTCTGTATTAATCGTGGCAGATACTAAGGCAAAGAAACAGATTCCGCTCAGACTTTCAGCAAAATTATATGATCAGATCGCTGCCTGGGCGGAGGATGATTTTCGTTCAGTGAATGGACAGATCGAGTATCTTTTGTCGGAATGCGTAAGGCAGCGCAAGAAAAATGGGAAATATGTATCCGAGGAACTGGATGTTCCCCCAGAACTGGATATATAAGAGATCGTATAATATTTCTCCTTGACTTTACCAGGGGTTAGGGTTATTACGTGAATGAATCGCAACGGCGCGGTGAATTGGTAAATTGCGCCTGTTGCGATTTTTTTATGTGTAATAGACAATTGTTCAGTAATGTTTCTATTGCATAAAAAATTATAGGACTTAATAATACGAGGCTCGACTTGATGGAGTGATCGTAGAAGAGGGAGAGCCGAAAAAGCTTTTCCAGGATCCGAAAGATGCTCTTACACGGGATTTCCTTTCCAGATTCCGTAATCAATAATGCTATACAGAAGTTTTGAGAAAAAGGCGTGTGAGATAGAACGCCTTTTTTATTTTGCCCTGAAAAATGCCTTGACTAAAATTGGGGAAAATAGGAAAATAAATAGAACTGATATTTTGTTTTACTTTAAAGCGGGGGAAATGATGAGTACAGGAAAAGAGAGAAAAAGAGCAGGCATATACAGGCTGTGTCTTCTGGTAATGCTGATACTGCTTCTGGGAGCGACAGTGCCGGTTTCTGCAAAAGTGACCAGCGTAAAGAATATTGAAAAGGTTACAGGGGGCAGATTTACCGCCAGAAATGGAAATTGGTATTATTATGACAAAGATGGACAGATGGCAAAGGATTGCCTTTTATCTGTCAGGGGGAAAACATATTATTTTTCTGCAAAAGGGGTCAGGCAGTACAGCTGGCACAAGATCGGTACCAGGTGGTATTACTTTGGGAAGAAATCAGAAGGATACATGTATAAAAATGCATGGATCTACAAAAATGGAAAGAAGACCTATTATCTGCGAAGCGACGGCCGCAGAAGCCAGGGGTGGATCCGCAGCCGTTATACCTATTATTTTGATGCAAAGGGCAAGCTGACCACAGGAACGAAACGGATCTCCGGTGTGAATTGCAGGTTTGATTCTAATGGCAGGATGACAGGAAGCGGCCCGTCTGTTTCCCTTAGCAGTCCATGTGGGATCCTTGTAGAGGCTGACACTGGAAAAGTGCTTTATTCCAAGAACCCGGATCTGCGCCATGCAAATGCAAGCACCACCAAGCTGATGACGGCTATATTGGCTTTGGAGAATTGCAAACTAACCGAGAAGGTGACTGCATCTGCCAATGCAGCAGCCCAGGAGCCTACCAAGCTGTACCTGCAGCAAGGGGAAAGCTTTGTACTGAAGGATCTTCTTTATTCCCTGCTGATTCCATCCCACAATGATACAGCAGTAGCACTTGCAGAGCATGTAAGCGGATCAGTACCTAAATTTGTAAAGCTGATGAATAAAAAAGCAGCAGTCCTGGGATGTAAGAATACCCATTTTGCCACACCAAACGGACTGGATGCAGGGATGGACCATTATACAACTGCCCGGGATCTGGCAAAGATCGCCTGTTATGCATGGAAGAAGCCTATGATCCGAAAAATCGTAAAACGGCAGCAAGGGACCATCACCAGCCTGAACGGCAATACCTATACATTCCGTACCACCAATAAGCTTCTTGGCAATATGGACAGAGTATACGGGATCAAAACAGGCTATACCCGTAAAGCTGGCCATTGTTTTGTTGGTATGATCCAGGCCGGAAATGGAAAGACCTATATTTCCGTTACACTGGGAGGCCCTACAAGCGATGCCAGATGGGCGGATACACGCCGGCTTCTGCAATACGCAGACACACTTAAATAGTATTCTATTCAACCGCAAATTGGGGGAATGCTGCAAAAAGAGCAAACCAACAATTAGGCCCATGTGGATTGAGAGTATCTTTTACATTGTGTGTGTGCTATACTGACAATAATCATTTTCGTAAAAATATATAATAAGGAGAACCCATGATTGAATTAGGAAAAAAACAGACACTGACTGTAGTAAAAACAGTGGATTTCGGTGTATATCTGGCTGAAAAGGATGATAAAGAAGGCAAAGATTCTGTACTACTCCCTGCCAAACAGGTGCCTGCAGGCACGAAAGCAGGAGATGAGCTGACCGTATTCATTTATAAAGATTCCAAAGACCGTCTCATCGCTACCACCAGAGAGCCCATGCTTCAGGTAGGGCAGACTGCAGTTCTGAAGGTTTCCCAGGTGACAAGGATCGGAGCATTCCTGAATTGGGGACTGGAAAAAGACCTTCTGCTTCCATATCATGAGCAGACCACCAGGATGCAGGAAGGGAAAGACGTACTGGTGGCTCTTTATATTGATAAAAGCCAGCGTCTTTGCGCTACCATGAAAGTATATCATTATCTTTCTACACGCACACCTTATGTGGTGGGAGACCAGGTAAAAGGCCGTGTATATGAGATCAGCGGTAATTTTGGTGTATTTGTGGCTGTTGATGACAAGTATTCTGCACTGATTCCCGCAAGGGAGGCTGCCGGGAAATACCGTCCGGGAGAGATTCTGGATCTGCGTGTAACAGAAGTAAAAGAAGACGGCAAGATGAATGTCACAGATCGCCAGAAAGCATACCTGCAGATCGAAGAGGATGCAGAGTCCGTGCTTAGCGTGATCGATGAATTTGCAGGGGTTCTTCCTTTTTATGATAAGGCATCCCCGGAAGTGATCAAAAGAGAATTCGGCTTGAGCAAAAATGCATTCAAAAGGGCAATTGGGCACCTTCTGAAAGAAGGCAAAATAGAGATTAAAGAGAGAAGAATATACAAAAAATAACAGAGGCAAGAAATAATATAAACAGGAAATGAGGTACACACAGTGGCTTTCACGCATCTGCATGTCCATACAGAATATAGTCTGCTGGATGGATCAAATAAGATAAATGAATATGTGTCCAGAGTGAAGGAACTGGGAATGGACAGTGCTGCGATCACAGACCATGGAGTTATGTATGGAGTGATCGACTTTTATCGTGCGGCAAAAGCGGCAGGCATCAATCCTATCCTTGGATGTGAAGTGTATGTGGCTCCCGGCTCCAGGTTCGACAGGGAAGTAGGAAGCGGAGATGACAGATACTATCATCTGGTGCTTCTTGCTGAGAATAACCAGGGTTATCAAAATCTGATGAAGATCGTATCCAAGGGTTTTGTAGAAGGTTTTTACTACAAGCCAAGAGTGGATCTGGAACTTCTGCGGGAGTATCATGAGGGGCTGATTGCCTTAAGCGCCTGCCTGGCTGGCGAGGTTGCCAGATATCTTCAGAAAGGAATGTATGAGGATGGCAAAAAGGCTGCCCTCAGATATCAGGAGATTTTCGGAGATGGGAACTTTTTTCTGGAACTTCAGGATCACGGGATTCCACAGCAGCAGATGGTCAATCAGCAGTTGATGCGGATGCACCAGGAAACAGGGATCCAGCTGGTTGCCACCAATGATGTGCATTACACTTATGAAACAGACGCAGATTCCCATGATATCCTGCTTTGCCTGCAGACCGGCAAGAAGCTTACAGATACAGACCGTATGCGTTATGAAGGCGGACAGTATTATGTTAAGTCAGAAGAAGAAATGGCAGCACTGTTTCCTTATGCGCCGGAGGCTCTGGAAAATACACACAAGATCGCACAGAGGTGCCACGTGGATATTGAGTTCGGCAACACAAAGCTGCCCAGATATGATGTACCGGATGGATATACCTCCTGGGAATATTTGAATAAGCTGTGCCGGGAAGGCCTGGAAGAACGATACGATCCGGTGACAGAAGAGTTGGAAAGCCGTCTGGATTATGAGCTTACCACAATCAAAAATATGGGATACGTGGATTATTTCCTGATCGTGTGGGACTTTATTAAATATGCAAGGGATCATGAGATCATGGTAGGACCGGGCAGAGGTTCTGCAGCTGGAAGCCTGGTTGCTTATACCCTGGGGATCACCCAGCTGGATCCTATCCGTTACGATCTGCTTTTTGAGCGTTTCCTGAATCCGGAACGAGTATCCATGCCGGATATTGATGTGGACTTCTGTTTTGAGCGCAGGCAGGAAGTGATCGATTACGTGGTTCGCAAATACGGTAAGGACTGTGTAGTGCAGATCGTTACCTTTGGTACATTGGCTGCCCGTGGTGTGATCAGGGATGTGGGACGTGTATTGGACATGCCTTATGCCCAGGTGGATACCATTGCAAAGATGATTCCCCAGGAGCCGAATATTACCATTGATAAAGCACTGGAAATGAATCCGGAGCTGAAAAAAACTTATGACGAGCAGGAGGATGTGCACCATCTGATCGATATGGCAAAGCGCCTGGAAGGACTTCCAAGGCATACCTCCATGCATGCAGCCGGTGTTGTGATCAGCCAGAAAGAGGTGGATGAATACGTACCTCTTTCCAGAGCCCAGGACGGCACCATTGTAGCTCAGTTTACTATGACTACGCTGGAAGAACTGGGCCTTTTGAAAATGGATTTCCTTGGGCTTCGTACATTAACAGTGATCCAGAATGCAGCGAAAATGGTGGAGAAAGATAAGGGGATCACCCTGGATATGTCCCACATTGATTATAATGACAGCAAGGTTCTGGCATCCCTTGGCACAGGTCGTACAGATGGCGTGTTCCAGCTGGAAAGTTCTGGTATGAAGAACTTTATGAAGGAACTGAAGCCTCAGAGCCTGGAGGACGTGATCGCCGGTATTTCCCTGTATCGTCCGGGCCCGATGGATTTTATTCCCCAGTATATCCGTGGCAAGAACCGTCCGGATACCATTCGCTACGACTGCCCGCAGCTGGAGCCAATCCTTAGCCCAACCTACGGATGTATCGTATATCAGGAGCAGGTTATGCAGATCGTGCGTAATCTGGCAGGCTATACATTAGGACGAAGTGATCTTGTGCGTCGTGCAATGTCCAAGAAAAAAGCTTCTGTCATGGAAAAAGAGCGGCAGAACTTTGTATATGGAAATGAGCAGGAGGGAGTGCCTGGCTGTATTGCCAACGGGATCTCTGAGAAGACAGCAAATAAGATCTATGATGAAATGACTGATTTTGCAAAATATGCTTTTAATAAATCCCATGCGGCAGCTTATGCAATCGTAGCTTATCAGACGGCTTATCTGAAATATTATTATTCTGTGGAATTTATGGCTGCGCTTATGACCTCCGTGATTGAAATGCCAGCCAAAGTGGCAGAGTATATTCAGGTATGCCGCCAGATGGGAATTCAGATTTTGCCTCCGGATATTAATAACGGAGAACGTGGCTTTTCTGTTGACCAGGGAAGGATCCGTTATGGCCTTTCCGCTATTAAAAGTGTGGGCAGGCCTGTGATCGAATCGCTGGTGAAGGAGCGCAGGGAAAACGGAATCTACCGTACACTGAGTGATTTCATCGAAAGAAACAGCGGGCAGGTGAATAAACGCGCCATCGAAAATTTTATCAAGGCAGGGGCACTTGACTGCCTGCCAGGCAACCGGCAGCAGAAAATGCTGGTTTATAGCCGGGTAGTGGATCATATCAGCCAGAATAAGAAGAACAGCATGGCAGGGCAGATGAGCCTGTTTGACTTGGTTGGTGAAGAAGATAAGAAGGCTTATGAGATCAGTATGCCAGATGTGGGAGAATATGCAAAGGAAGTTATCCTGGCCTTTGAAAAAGATGTACTGGGGATTTATCTTAGCGGACATCCCTTGGAACAGTACAGAGGCATACTTGAAAAGAACATCAGTGCAAAGACCACAGATTTTCAGCCGGATGAAGAGACTGGACTTTCCGTGGTAATGGATAACCAGAAGGTTGTAGTTGGTGGTATGGTGACCGAGAAAACCATTAAATATACCAAGAATAATAAGGTGATGGCCTTTGTTACCCTGGAGGATCTGGTGGGTACTGTGGAAGTAGTGGTTTTTCCAAGGGATTATGAAAAGTATCAGAGCCTTTTGGATGAAGATGCCCGTGTGCTGATCCAGGGACGGGTATCCGCTGAAGATGATAAGGCCAGCAAGCTGATCCTGGAAAGGGTGCGTACCTTTGAAGAAGTGCCAAGGGAGCTTTGGCTGCAGTTTGATGACAGGGATGCATATGCAGACCGGGAAGCACATTTGATGGAAGAACTGAGAGCAGTTCCGGGCAATGCTTCCGTTGTGATCTATCTGAAGGATGTAAAAGCAATGAAAAAGCTGCCGGCCGGATACAGGGTAGCTTTGCAGGAAGAATGGCTGGAAAAATTCCGGAGGGAATATGGCAGTGAGAATGTACGCGTGGTAGAGCGTGCACTGAAAAGCTTCTGATATGAAATTTGTAAAAAGCTTCTTATGAAGTATATCAGCTGGGAGTCAATCCCCCAGCTGATATAGCCTCCGGCAGGATTGCAGAGGTGCGCAGGAGAAGTATGTCATGCAATTGCATGACGCGCACCTCGCAGCAAGAATGCCGAGGCATTCTTGAATAAAAGTTTCTAATGTAAAGTTTAAAAAGTTTCTAATGTAAAGTTTATAAAAAGCTTCTGAAAAAAAACAGGGACAGAGTATTGAAAAAAACAGAAAGATGCTATAAACTAGTGCTGAATATGTGTAGAAAAGGATTAACCCCGAGATGTAGATTGTATCAGAGAGAATACAGGCATCTCAAGGAACTCAGAAGATGGAGGAGTAATTATTATGGCAGAGAAAAAAATTAAGACCATTGGTGTCCTTACCAGCGGCGGTGATGCTCCTGGAATGAACGCAGCAATCCGTGCAGTGGTAAGACGTGGACTTAGCAGCGGATTAAATGTAAAAGGTATACTGAAGGGATATAATGGACTGCTGAATGAAGAGATTATAGATATGACAGCGAAGGATGTATCCGATACCATTGAGCGTGGCGGTACGATCCTTTATACAGCACGTTGTGCAGAATTCCGTACAGCAGAAGGTCAGAAGAGAGGCGCAGAGATCTGCAAGAAGCATGGTATTGACGGACTGGTAGTGATCGGTGGAGACGGTTCCTTTGCAGGAGCACAGAAGCTGGCTGCCCTTGGTGTGAATACCATCGGTGTACCAGGCACGATCGACCTGGATATTGCATGTACAGAGTACACCATCGGATTTGATACAGCTGTTAATACAGCTATGGAAGCAATTGATAAGGTACGTGATACCTCTACTTCCCATGAGAGATGCAGTATTATCGAGGTTATGGGCCGTGGAGCCGGATATCTGGCATTATGGTGCGGTATTGCCAACGGCGCAGAGGATGTGCTGATCCCTGAGAAATACGACTATGATGAGCAGAAGCTGATCAACAACATTATTGAGAGCCGTAAGCTTGGCAAGAAGCATCATATCATCGTAAATGCAGAGGGTATCGGTAATTCTCAGGCTATGGCAAAACGTATCGAAGCAGCTACAGGTATTGAGACCCGTGCCACTATCCTTGGACACATGCAGCGTGGTGGAAGCCCTACATGTAAGGACCGTGTGTATGCATCTATGATGGGGGCAATGGCTGTAGACCTTCTGGTAGCAGGCAAGAGCTGCAGAGTAGTTGGATATCGTCATGGAGATTTTGTGGACTTCGATATTGACGAGGCACTTGCTATGCAGAAGAGCGTTTCAGAATATCAGTGGGAGGTTTGTAAATCCCTTTCCCATAATTATGACAAACATG
Source organism: Blautia glucerasea (assembly GCF_013304385.1). Taxonomy (GTDB): domain Bacteria; phylum Bacillota; class Clostridia; order Lachnospirales; family Lachnospiraceae; genus Blautia_A; species Blautia_A ammoniilytica. The sequence continues at coordinate 25,110 of NZ_JAAITU010000023.1, read as the reverse complement.
GATTACAGAAATAGTTTTAGACGATGTTTACAGGAAAAATTTCATAAATTGAAAACAGCACAAATAATTGCCCTCAGCTTTGCGGGGGTAATTTTTGTAGGAGGATTTTTTCTCTGGCTCCCGTTTTGCACCGCACCGGGGGAAAGCACTTCTTTTGCAGATGCATTATTTACGGCTACTACCAGCGTGTGTGTAACCGGCCTGGTGACAGTGACCACAGCTACCCATTGGTCGACAATAGGCAAAGCGGCTATCCTTTTACTGATCCAGATCGGAGGTATAGGAGTGGTATCTCTGGCAAGTATGCTGTTTATTGGACTTCACAAGAAGATTTCCCTGCGGAACCGGAGGCTGATCAAGGAGTCCTATAACCTGGATCAGATGTCAGGACTGGTTAAAGTTGTGCGAAAAACCGTACTTTGTATTTTGGTTGCAGAAGGGACCGGCGCAGTGCTGTATGCATTTTGTTTTGTGCCTCAGTTTGGCTTCCGTAAGGGAATGGTTCATGCGGTGTTTACAGCAGTGTCAGCATTTTGCAATGCAGGGATCGATCTTCTGGGCGAGACCAGTCTGGCTCCTTATCAGGGAAATGTGCTGGTGAATCTTACCACTATGGCTCTGATTATTTCTTCGGGTCTTGGCTTTATTGTGTGGTGGGATATTTGGGAAAAAATAAAAAAGGCAAAACAGAATCACAAGTTGTCAGTGAAAAAAGTTTATGCAACTCTTCGTCTGCAAAGCAAGCTGGTATTAAAAACAACCCTGATCCTGGTTATTGGAGGTACGCTGTTGATCTTTTTGTTTGAAAGGAACAATCCGGATACTTTTGCAGGGATGTCTACAGGCAGGCAGCTGCTTGCATCTGCTTTTCAGTCTGTGACCACCAGAACCGCCGGATTTTTCACAACAGATCAGGCAGCATTTACCAATGCTACCTTTGTGCTGTGTTTGGTACTGATGCTCATCGGAGGATCCCCTATGGGTACAGCCGGTGGTATTAAGACAACGACCATTGCAGTGCTAGTGCTTAGCATCCGGGCCAATCTTCGTGGTGATAAGGATGTGGAAAGCCACAATCGGAAGATTCGCAGCAGCTACATCCGTTCTGCCCTTGTGGTAGCAGGGATGTCTTTGTTGGTTTTATTGATCATGATTATGCTTCTGGCTGTAGCGATGCCACAGGCAGATCTGATGGACGTTATTTATGAATTAACTTCAGCCCTGGGAACAGTAGGTTTGTCCAGAGGGCTGACGCCACATTTGAGTCTGGCAGGGAAATACATTGTAATGCTGACCATGTATCTTGGACGTATCGGCCCTCTTACTTTAGGTGCAGCCGTGGTGGCAAGAGAACAGCGCAGATCAGAGAATATCCATCTTGCAGAAGAAGATGTGATGATTGGATAGGAGACATGACATGAAGGAAAAAAGCTATGCAGTGATCGGACTTGGACAATTTGGTATGTCAGTGGCAGAAACACTGGCAGAGTCGGATTGTGACGTACTGGCAATTGATGCAAGGGAAGAAAATATCCAGGAGATTGCAGATAAGGTTACTTATGCAGTTCGTGCAGATGTGCGTGAGCCTGAAGTTTTACGGGCTCTGGGTGTGCAGAATGTGGATGTGGCAGTGATCGCAGTGGCTGAGAATATGGAAGCCAGTATTATGGCCACTATGCAAGCCAAGGAGCTGGGAGTACCCTATGTTCTGGCAAAAGCCATGAATGCCCTTCACGGCAAGATCCTTGAGAAGATCGGCGCAGACAGGGTGATTTATCCGGAGCAGTCCATGGGACTTCGTGTGGCAAGAAATCTGATGTCCGGAGGTTTTCTGGATGTATTTGAGCTTTCCACTGAATTCAGTATGGCAGAGTTTCCTGTGCCGACGGAGTGGATAGGCAAAAGCCTGCAGGAATTGCAGCTTCGTGAGAGCCATGATATTAATATTATCGCCATCAAGGTAGGGGATGATGTAGAAATTAATCTGGACCCGATGAAGCCGTTGGAAGCAGACTGGCATTTGATGGCTATAGGCAAAAATAAAGTACTGGAAAGACTGAACTAAGGGGAAGGTTCCTGATTTATGATAACCAGTGTGAATAACGGACAGATCAAAAATATAATACAGTTAAATCAAAAGGCAAAGGCAAGGAGAGAGCAGGGGCTGTTTGTGGCAGAGGGCAGGAAGATGTTCCTGGAAGCTCCGGCTGACTGGGTTTCCAGAGTTTATCTGGCCGAGTCTGTTACTGGGGATACTGAGCTGATGAGCCATGCCGAAGGCTTTCCTTGTGAAGTGGTTTCAGATTCCGTATTCAGACAGATGAGCGATACTCAGACACCGCAGGGTATCCTTACTCTTCTTAAGAAGCCTTCCTATACAGAAGAAGACATTTGGGGAAGCCGGGCAGCAGATCAAATGCACCCACTGGTGATGGTGCTTGAGGATCTGCAGGATCCGGGCAATGCAGGAACGATCTTCCGTACAGCCGAGGGCGCCGGAGTGGACGTGATCTTTCTTACCAGAACCTGTGTGGACATTACCAATCCCAAGGTGATACGTTCCACCATGGGTTCTATTTACAGAATGCCTTTTCTATACGTGGAAAGTGTGGTATCATTAAAAGAACAGCTGGAAAAACATCATATCCGGCTTTTTGCAGCTCATCTGCAGGGCAGGAATACCTATGATAAAGAGGATTATCAGGGAGGAACTGCTTTCCTGATCGGTAATGAAGGAAAGGGACTTACGGATCAGGCGTCGCAGGCAGCGGATTGTCTGATACGGATTCCAATGAACGGGCAGGTAGAATCCCTGAATGCGGCTATGGCTGCCGGGATCCTTATGTATGAGGCTGCAAGGCAGAGGAGAGGATAAGGAGGAGATTCTATGCAGGAAGTCTTTATCTGGCTGGCAATACTTACTTTTTTTCTGGTAGCTGAAGCCGTGACGGTGCAGCTTACCACTATCTGGTTTGCAGGAGGTGCTCTGGTGGCTGCTCTTGCTGCAGGCATGGGGGCAGAAGAATGGCTGCAGATCTTACTGTTTCTGGCTGTTTCTCTGATACTTCTGATTCTGGCCAGACCTGTACTAAAGAAATGTCTGAATAAGGGCATGGTCCGTACCAATGTGAACAGCCTGATGGGTCAGTCCGCAGTAGTGATCCAGAAGATTGACAATCTGGCACAGACCGGACAGGTTCGCATCAATGATATTGAATGGCTGGCAAGGACATCGGATGACAAGGAGATCATTCCTGAGAAGACGGTAGTTACCATCACGGAAGTCCGTGGGGTCAAATTAATTGTGAAGGTGAAAAAGGAGGATTAATTTATGGGAGGAATTTTGGCATTATTGGTGATCGTTATTCTGGCATTATGGGTGCTGGCATCCTGTATCCGCATTGTGCCCCAGGCTTATGCAGTTGTGCTGGAACGCCTTGGTGCATACCGTGCCACATGGAGCACTGGTGTACATTTTAAGGTGCCTTTTATCGAGAGAGTTGCCAGAAAGGTCAACCTGAAAGAACAGGTAGTGGATTTTCCACCTCAGCCTGTGATTACAAAAGATAATGTAACCATGCAGATCGACACCGTTGTATTTTTCCAGATCACAGATCCTAAGCTGTATGCTTACGGTGTGGAGAATCCTATCATGGCCATTGAGAATCTGTCAGCCACCACACTTAGGAATATTATCGGAGATATGGAGCTGGATGAAACACTTACCTCCCGTGAAGTGATCAATACCAAGATGCGTGCCTCCCTGGATGTTGCCACAGACCCATGGGGCATCAAGGTGAATCGTGTAGAGCTGAAGAATATCATCCCGCCGGCTGCGATCCAGGAAGCCATGGAAAAGCAGATGAAGGCAGAGCGCGAGAGACGAGAAGCGATCCTGATCGCAGAAGGAGAGAAGAAATCCACCATCCTTGTGGCAGAAGGTAAGAAAGAATCTGCGATCCTGGATGCTGAGGCTGAGAAGCAGGCTGCCATCCTTCGTGCAGAAGCTCAGAAAGAGCGCATGATCAAAGAGGCCGAAGGCCAGGCAGAAGCAGTACTTAAGGTACAGAAGGCAAATGCAGAAGGTCTTCGTATGATCAAAGAAGCAGGGGCAGACAATGCAGTTCTTACTTTGAAGAGCTTTGAAGCACTTACAAAGGTAGCAGACGGCAAAGCAACCAAGATCATTATTCCTTCTGAGATCCAGGGAATAGCAGGTCTGGCTTCTTCCCTGAAGGAAATTGTAACTGACGATAAGAAGACCGAATAAAGAATCTGACAAGGATAGATCCGGCATAACAGAGCAAAGACATACTACAGGAGAATGACTATGAATTTAAAAGGACGGAATTTTCTTACATTAAAGGATTTTACAACGGAGGAGATCATTTATCTTCTGGAGCTTTCTGCAGAACTGAAAGCAAAGAAAAAAGCAGGTGAGCTTACTGAGTATTACAAAGGCAAGAATATTGCCCTGATCTTTGAAAAGACCAGCACCAGAACCCGTTGCTCTTTTGAGGTGGCAGCACATGACCTTGGCATGGGCAGCACCTACCTGGATCCTACTGGATCACAGATCGGCAAGAAAGAGAGTATTGCAGATACAGCAAGAGTTCTTGGCAGGATGTATGATGGTATTGAATACCGTGGATTCGGCCAGGATATTGTGGAAGAACTGGCAAAATATGCAGGAGTCCCGGTATGGAACGGCCTGACCAACGAGTATCATCCTACCCAGATGCTGGCAGATATGCTTACCATCCATGAGCATTTCGGACATCTGCAGGGGATCCGTCTTGTATATATGGGCGATGCCCGTTATAACATGGGCAATTCCCTGATGGTTGCCTGCTCCAAGCTGGGTATGCATTTTACAGCCTGCACAAACAGCAAGTATTTCCCTAATGATGAACTGGTGGCACAGTGCCATGAGTATGCAAAGGAATCCGGAGCAACTATAACTCTTACAGAGGATGTAAAGGAAGGTACCAGGAATGCAGACGTTATTTATACAGATGTGTGGGTATCTATGGGTGAGCCGGATGAGGTATGGGAAGAGCGTATCAAAGATCTTACACCATACCGTGTGACAAAGCATGTGATGGAGAATGCAGGAGAGAAGGCGATCTTTCTTCACTGCTTGCCCGCATTCCATGATCTTAAGACAAAGATCGGCAAGGAAATGGGACAGCGTTTCGGCCTTACCGAGATGGAAGTTACTGATGAAGTATTTGAGTCTGCACAGTCAAAGGTATTTGATGAGGCAGAGAACCGTATGCATACCATCAAAGCTGTGATGGCTGCAACACTGGGATTACCGGAAGGATTATAATGGATATTTTATACGATAAAGATACAATTTCAGCAAATATTCATACAAAATGGGCGGGTCAAACCGTCCATTTTGTGAAAAGAACAGATTCTACCAATCTGATGGCAAAGCGTTTGGCTGACAGGAAATTTCCTCACGGTACGCTGGCTGTGGCAGAGTATCAGAGTGCAGGAAGAGGACGGCTGGGCCGTTCCTGGCAGGCACCACGGGGCACCTCGGTTATGATGAGTCTGCTGCTTTTGCCGGAGTTCGAGCCGAAATATGCTTCCATGCTTACCATTGTTATGGGATTATCCGTAGCACAGGCAGTAAACAAATTGGGATTTGATACGACTATTAAGTGGCCCAATGATGTGGTGGCATCCCATAAGAAGATTTGTGGGATCCTTACAGAGATGGCTGTGGAGGGCAACAAGATCCGCAACGTGGTCATTGGCGTAGGAATCAATATAAATATTAAGAAGTTTCCGGAGGAAATGGCAGATAAAGCCACTTCCCTTTATCTGGAAGCAGGCCATGAGTTTGACAGAAGCCTGGTTCCCGGCCTGGTGATGGAGGCTTTTGAGAAGAATTATGAGAAGTTTGCCAAGACCTGTGACTTAAGCCTTATAAGGGAAGATTATGAGGAACTGCTGGCCAATATGGATCAGCCTGTACGTGTGATCGCAGGGGAGAATTCTTTTGAAGGGATCGCCAGAGGGATCACGGACATTGGCGTATTGATCGTAGAGCGGCAGGATGGCACTTATACTACTGTGAATGCAGGGGAAGTATCTGTGCGAGGTCTTTACAGCTACGTATGATTAGTACAGTGAAAATTAAGGCAAGTCAATATGGTGGTTACTTAATATTCACTGTACTAGGGCAATGGATTAAATGAATCAGTATACATTGCAGGAGAGGAATGAACAGATGTATCAGGACAATATTGTGCTCTGCGGTGCAAGCGCATATGAGCAGAAATATTATTTTAACGAAGATTTTTCATCTCTCCCGGATCATGTAAAGAAAGAACTGCAGATCATGTGCGTTCTTTTTACAGAGGAGATCGGAGGAATTTTTACACTGGAGTTTGACCAGAACGGAGATCTTCAGTTTAAGACAGAGGCACTGGAGGCTGACGGACGATATGACGATATCGGCGGTGCGCTGCGGATCAAGCAGCTCCGTCAGCAGAAAAGTGAACTTCTGGAATCATTGGAATTATATTACAGGGTCTTTTTCCTGGGAGAAGATCCGGCTGGCATTAAGGAGTAGACTTCATGGAGCTCCGTTGGAAAATAGGCAATGTTGAAATAGAGAATCCTTTTGTGCTTGCCCCTATGGCAGGTGTTACAGATCTGGCTTTCCGCAGGCTTTGTAAAGAACAGGGAGCCGGCCTGATCTGCATGGAGATGATCAGCGCAAAGGCTATCTCCTATCACAATAAGAATACCAAGGCGCTGATGGAGATCGACCCGGTGGAGCATCCGGTATCCATGCAGCTTTTTGGCAATGAGCCGGAATTAATGGCTCAGGTGGCTGCCAGCATCGAGGAACAGCCTTTTGATATTCTGGATATTAATATGGGCTGTCCTGTGCCAAAGGTAGTGAATAACGGGGAAGGTTCTGCCCTCCTTAAGGATCCGGAAAGGATTTCCCAGATCATAAAGAGTATTGTGGCTGCCATCCATAAGCCGGTGACTGCAAAGATCCGTATTGGTTTTGAAAAAGAAGCTGTGGATCTGGCGGAAATCGCCAAACGGATCGAAGATGCGGGAGCCTCTGCCATTGCAGTCCATGGACGGACCAGGGAGCAGTATTATTCCGGTCAGGCTAACTGGGATGCCATCCGTAAGGTGAAGGAGGCAGTAAAGATTCCTGTGATCGGCAACGGAGATGTGACTTCTCCTTTGAAGGCAGAAGAGCTGATGAAGCAGACGGGCTGTGATGGGATCATGATCGGACGGGCAGCGGAAGGGAATCCATGGATCTTCCGGGAAATGAATCATTATTTTACTACTGGTGAACTGCTTCCGGGACCATCCAGAGAAGAGCTCTGCCAGATGATCCTGCGGCATGCAAGGGCGCAGATCGACTTGAAGGGAGAATATATGGGTATCCGGGAGATGCGGAAGCATGTGGCCTGGTATACAGCAGGGCTGCCTCACAGCTCTGCATTGCGCCGGGAATCCAATAATATATCCTCTTATGAAGAGCTGGAGAAGCTGCTGGAGCTGATCCAACCGGAATAAGCAGGACGAACTGGAAAGGAGAACGGGATGGAACAGCTGAAAAATATGGAGATCATCCGGAAAGCATTTGCATATCTGAAGGAAGATGATGACTGTACCCTTAAGGAGCTTCTGGAATTGGTACAGATTCCGGCTCCCTCCGGTTTTGAGCAGGACCGGGCAGTCTGCATTATGGATAAGATGGAGAGGATAGGTCTGGACAATGTTGGTATGGACCGGGTGGGCAATGTATTTGGCACCATTAAGGGGACTGGTAAAGGACCGGTGGTGATGATAGCAGCCCATACAGATACGGTATTTCCACAAGGTACTGACCTGACCATCAAAAAAGAGGGAAACCGGTATACATGTCCTGGGATCAATGATGATACAAGAGCCATTGCAGAGATCCTCAGCGTGGCCAGGGCTATGAAGGCTCTGGATATCCATGGGGAAGGAGATATTATCTTCTGCGCCAATGTATGCGAGGAAGGTCTGGGCGACCTGAAAGGTGTAAAATACATTTTCAGGGATCCACATGCCTGTGATGGTTTTATCACGGTAGATAATGTGGTTCCCGGTGGGATCATCCATACTGCCACCGGAAGCGAACGATATCTGGTAACATTTTTAGGACCGGGCGGTCACAGCTTCAGTGATTTCGGACTTCCCAATCCTGTTCACGCAATGGGAAGGGCCATCAGCCGGATCGCAGATTTTCAGGTAAAAAAGCTGCCTAAGACCACATTTAATGTAGGCGTTGTGGAGGGCGGCACTTCTGTAAACAGTATTCCTGAGAGATGCTCTATGCTGGTGGATCTGCGATCTGACAGTGCAGAAGAATTATCTGCATTGTCCGCACAGTTTAAGCAGGTGACAGAAGATGCTGTCAGCCAGGAAAATGCCCGGTGGGATACAAAAGAGAAGGTAACAGTGATCTTTGAGGAAAAAGGCAGACGTCCGGCAGGGGCACAGAAGCCGGATGAGCTGATCGTCCGTGCAGCCTGGGATGCCACAAGTGCTGTTGGCTATACACCGGTATTTCATGACGCATCCAGTACAGATGCCAATATTCCTATTTCCCTGGGGATTCCTGCAGTGGCACTGGGCCGTGCAGGAGATGGGGGAGATACCCATACGGTTCACGAATGGTTTCAGCCTGAGGAGGCTTGGCGGGCACCCCAGAAGGAACTGTTGCTTGTTCTGGCACTTTCTGGTTTTCAGGGATACAGGAAGTATCAGCTTCCGATAAGACACGCATAATTTTGGGGGCGAGTCTCAAGGTCTTTCATCCACTTATGAGCAAGCTCAGGTGGATTTAGACCTTTTGACCCTGTCCTCATCATATAGATCAGAAATCTTGTAATCCTGTTTGTAAGTAAAGATAGCTTGCAGACAGGATTTTTTGTGCAGATTGTATAATATAAATTCCGGATTATTGGTTGAAAAATGAATTTTATACCATTATTATGAATGTAACTAACCTGTTGAGTGAAAATATGCTCAAAGAGCGAATAACTATCAACAGCATAACTGGATCAACTGCAGGACAGTGATTTGATTATGTGCAAGCAGCGAAGCGGATGGCGGATATCCGCTTGACAAGAAAAGGAGGATGTGCATGAGACATAAGGAAGTATGGAAGCGTCTGGGCGCATGGACACTGGCCTTTTCCATGGTGGCAGGAAGCTGCCCATCTATGGCATTGGCTGAAGAAGCGGATCAGCAGATCGTGGATGTGGAGGAGTTTTCCGATCAGGAGCAGGCAGGAGAGGTATCACAGGCAGAAGAGATACCTTCAGGGGAAACATCTGTAGAGGATGTGGAGGATGTACCGGAGGATTCGTTTACGGCAGCACCGGCAGATGAGAGTACAGAGGAGCCGGCAGAGTTTACCTGTGAAGAGGTAGAGGATGTGGATCTTCTCAGTGATAATGCAGGAGATTCGGTAGAGGGAGAGAATCCGGCAGAGGGAGAAGAGCCAGATGACGGAGGCTCTGTCCACTATGAGCTGTATGCGGAATATGAAAGTGGAGACTGGCATATGTTTCCAGGCAGTGAGATGAAGATTTTCACATCTGTTTCTGAATGGTATGATGATAATGAAGGCGATGGCGGTGATGGAGAAGTCATCAATCTTGCGGAAACAGAACCTGACGTGGATACAGGGAATGATAATGGAGAGAATGCTGGTGGAGAGAATGGTGATGAAGAGAATGCTATAGAATATGAGCTGGAGCTTAAAGACGGCACAGCATATGACAGCAATCTGATTGATGTTACCATTAATCCTGAGGATAACTCTTTGCTTGTGAAAGCAAAAGAGGGTGCGGATGGTGGAACGGATATCTGCATATGATGTGCTTGCACCACAGAAGCTGCTGGACGATAACAGTGAATTAGGGGCAGGTAAGCAGCTGTATCTGTCTGGACTTAAGGTACTGCATTATACAGTTGGGGCAGAAGTACCCCAAGTACGGGAGGATGTACGTTTCCGACTGGTTGAGCCGGATGAGAATATGTGGTATGTGAAGAAAAATGTAAGTGATGGTGCGGCAGATTTTCCTATAGTATACCGCAAGACAGCTGATGATGCAGATCTTTATATTGCGGCAGAGGCAAAGAATGATGCTGGTGAGTGGAAAGAAATCTGCGGCAGGGAGTACAGTTTTGATTGTCTGGATTATGATATGTATTTCGAGAATCTGCGAGGCGACGATGACGGTAATTATACTTTTGTATATGATAATGAGGAAAACTCTTGTGTGGAGTTTGGAGTCTATAAACTTGGTTGCAATGGCGAATATTATTATGTCCGCTGGTCTGTTGGTAAAATACAAGAAGACACAGAAAAGGATTCCTTTATCCCATATATTGGCACAGATGAGACGGCTTTCTGGAAGTCAGAGGGTAACATGCTCTACATTAACGGTGCCAGATTTGCAAAGGCTTATCAGGAGCTGGAAGAGGGTTGGCATTTTGTGATCCGCACAGAGGTAGTAGGTTATATTCCCGGTGCGAGTGATGAGCCACAGTGTGAATTTGTTCTGTATACAGATGAAGCCGGTCTGGATCTTGCAGAATCCTGGTATGAGTACCATTTTGAGAATGACTATAGATCCGTTCTTGTAGATCAGAATATCTGGATCAATAAAGAAGGCGAAGGCTATGTAGAGGATAAGGAACATATTGGGGGAGAACCAATTAACTTCCAGATCACCGGTGTTGAACTGGAAGGCAATGACGATATTTTTGAAGTGACAGAACATGAGGGTGGATGGAATCTTAATGCCAATCGTCCGGGTCAGGTAAAAGCATTCATTTCCTATACGGATATTTCTGGAGCGACGCAGGTACATGAGACAGAATTTTATGTAGAAAAGGATATGTACAACCTGGATGCGGTTTATCCTAATGACAATAATTCCATGCTTCCGGGAACTGCTATGGATCTGCCTGTAACCCTGCATCATGAGTGGAGACACAGTGACCAGGAAATGGGAGGCGAAGACATTGAGGACTTCTCTCTGGAACTAATTGAGAATGAAAATGGCGAGTTGATCGATTATGATTTCCTGAAGGATGTTTCCTTTATCCAGAAGGATGGCAAAACCTATATTCATGTAGAGAGCACGGATGGCGAAAACCGAGGTGAGACTTCTATCCGGGTGAGGGCATCCATAAAGAACGAGCAGGGTGAGCTGGTGCCTGTTGCTGAGAATGAGTTTTATTTTGACGTGTGTGATGGATACGATTATATCTCTGTAGCAGAAGAAGCGCCAAATCCTCCGGTTGGCGGTACTTTTAATCTGAACAACCTGGGAATCTCCACCCGGCATGTAGAAGGCGACCAGGAAACAATAAGAGACGATGTTGAATATACCTGGGAAGTTGATTGGAATCTTTGGTCTGCAAAATCTCCGGTAGGAAACATATTCCCACGGTTTACCAGACTGGGAATCGAGAGTACAAATATAGCGTTGATTGCCAACATTAAGAATGAAAATGGTGGGCTGGATGAGATCTGCCGCAGAAACTTCTGGTTTGACGAGCTTGATTATTCCGTATGGTTCGAGAATCTTCGCGAGGAGGGCGGCACCTATGTATTCAACAACGAAGAGGATTATGTACTTCAGCTTAACACAGAGAACCTGAAGGATAAAGGTGAAGCACTTTACCGGATCGACTGGGAAGTAGGCACTCGGTCTGAAAACGATGGGGATCAGCTGGGAACGATCGATGCCGGATCCTGGCACGTGGATGCAGAAGATGCTTCTAAGCTTCATGTGAATGGAAAGGTTCTGGCAGAGGTCCAGAAGAATCTGCAGGAGGGACAGTGGATTGAGATTCGTGTCTATGTAGGAGCAGGAGCACCTGAAACAGATGGTATAAAGGTGTTTGAGGAGAGAGCAGGCATATACTCAAGAGATGCCATAGAGGATTACCAGTATCCTAGCTATGGTACTCAGATGTTTAAGGGAAATCGTTTCTGGCTTAGCAAGGATTTCAACTGTTATGTGGAAAACAGTGAGTATCCGTCTGGTGAGCCTGTTCCATGCAAGATCAAAGGAATAAAGATAGAGAGTCTGGAGGAGGACGATCCTGAGCCATCCGTATCCTACGAAGAAAAGGACGACGGTTATCTCTTTACAGGAGTCAAGTACGGCGGTACCAGGGTGACAGTTACCTATAATGATATTCACGGTGACGCGCAGACACATACCTTTGATATCTGGGTACATGACACCATTTATTCACTGGAAGCTGAGTTTGAAACCGGCTGGCAGATGCTGAAAGGAGAAAACCAGAAGATCAGCTTCAAGGTATACAAAGAAGTACAGGGCGAAGATGGTAATACTGAGAAAACAGAGGTACCTTCCAATGAATATTATATAGAGATGGACGGAGGTGTTCCTGGAAATCTCGCCTCTATAGAAATGGGCGAAAATAAAGCAGTTGTGCAGGCAACAAAGAGCGAAGACGAAGGTCAATTTGGTGTTGGCTTCAGGGCTGTATCTAGGGCAACACATTTTGATGATGTGGATCAAAAAGACTATCCGGACTGGGATGCGTATACTGATATCAACATTTCTGTAAGAAACCTGCATTATAATGTACAACTGGAAGGCTGGGATGACAATGGTGATATAGGTAATAAAGTTGGTTCTGTGGTAGATCTGAACCAGTATAATCCTACAGTTAAATATGCAGGTCTTGATCCTGAAACCGGAGAAAAGATCACAGGCACACTGGATAATAAAAATGTTCGCTGGCGTGTGGAATATGATAGTGAGAAATGGGAAAGAACACCTGCTACTGCAGAGCAGGATATCCCGGCATTGGTACGTATATCAGGCACTGAGACTCAGATCGTACTGGTAGCACAGGAACTCCATAGTGACCGTTATGGCAATGAATTCTGGGAAGATGTAGCAGAAGAAGAGATTCATTTCGACCGTATCTTAAACAAGGATCAGGATGTAACAATCTCTGAGCTGAGGGATCCGGAGTTTAGCAATAGCTGGATCTATAATAATGAGATTTGCATGCTGAATATTAAGATTCGGATGCCGGCAGATAAGATGCCGGAAATTATCTGGAGTCTGTATGGATATCGAGGCGACGAAAAAATCATGATTCCTGGAGATAATTATGCAGTAAGTGCAGATGGCACCATGCTCACTCTCTATGGCGCAAAGCTGTGGAAAATCTATCAGGAACTGGGTATGCCGGGTGCTCTTTGGGTTCAAGCCGAAGTGAAGATGGGTGATGAACTGATCGGCGTGGATGAGGCTGCTGTTTTTGTAAGACAGTCAGAGGAAGCATGCGATCATCAGTGGAAAGATGAGACTGTTACCAATCCTACCTGTGGTGTAGACGGATCCAGTGTACAGCGTTGTGAGATCTGCGGAGATACAAGGGATCAGGTACTTCCAGCAACAGGAGCACATACCTGGGGTGAATGGACAGTAACAAAGGCAGCTACCTGCACTGTAGCAGGAGTAAAAGAAGCAAAATGTGCAGTATGCAGTGCTACAAAGACAGAAGCGATCCCAGCAACAGGCGCACATACCTGGGGCCAGTGGGTAGTAACAAAGGCAGCAACCTGTACAGAGGCAGGAGTAAAAGAAGCAAAATGTGCAGTATGCGGCGGCACAAAGACAGAAGTGATCCCTGCAACAGGTGTACATACCTGGGGCCAGTGGACAGTGACCAAAGAGGCTACTTATGTGGATGCTGGTGAGCAGACAAGAGCCTGCAGCGTTTGTGGCGCAACTGAAAAAGCACAGACAGAGCCTTATGTTCTTCCAATCAAGAGAAATCAGAAAGTATCTTTGGTGATTCCGTTGGCATCAAAAGACAGTATCAAGTCTGTGGCTTCTTCCAATAAGAAGATCGTAGCAGTTAAGAAGCTGAAAAAGAACACCATTCAGCTGAAGGCTTCCAAGAAGTCAACCGGAAAGGTAGTTATCACCATTGTAACAGCGAAGAAACAGAAGAAGACCATTCAGGTGAATGTACAGAAAGGCAGTGTAGCTGCATGGTCACTTACCGGTGTACCAGAAAAAGTGACACTGAAGCTGAAACCGCAGAAAAAGAAAGTTTATCAGCTGAAACCAGTTGTAACACCTGTTACCTGCAAGACAAAGGTAACTTACAGTTCTTCTAATAAAAAAGTGGCAACTGTAAGCAAGACTGGAAAGATCACTGCAAAGAAAGCGGGAACAGCTGTGATCATTGTAAAGGTTGGCAAGAAGATCAGTGCCAAGTGTATTGTTACAGTAAAAAAGAAATAATTATGAGGCAAGGGATCACACCTGCAGCAAAGCCGCAGACAGATCCATGATATGCAAACAAACGGGGGACTGCAGATGCAGTCCCCTGTAATTCTATAAGGATATAAAGTGATTATTCAAAAAAGCAGCTGTTTGCGTATAGGACAGCCTATTGTAAAGAAAGATCAATGAGATAATGCTTTCTTTTTCTTCAGGATCACCCAGATCAAAATGGCAAAAAACATAATAAATAAAACAGAACAGGACAACAGATAATTAAGGGATGCACCCATGATCCCTAGCTTCTGTACCATAGCCTTTGCCGGGAGAATGGTGATCAGGGCAGTCAGTGCATAGACCGGAAGGATGCAGCCTCCTTTACGGATGGCGATCAGGATATTGTAGATCATGTACACCTCAGCACCGATACCGCCGCCTATGAGAAGTACGATAAAGTGAAGCTTATAGGGAGAAAGATCTACTCCATAGATCAGCTCCAGCAAAGTCCTTCCAAGCAGATGCCCGGCAATGACGATACCACCACAGCAAAGGAAGATGATCCCGATGATACGGGCTACGTACAGAACAAATTTCTTCAGATCATTATCCCACCATAGTCCTGCAATAGTGGTGATCATAGGCTTGAATACAAATTCGCACATCAGTGTGATCACAAAAGAGGGCATAAATAAAATGCTGTAATAGGTCTGATATTCATCTGTCATTACATTGGACATGGCATACTTGGGTACATTGTAAAGCAGCAGGGAAAGAAAGGTACCTGCAAACAGCGGGGTACACATTTTCAGTAATTCCAGCACATGGGAGAACTGAAAGCTTCGTTTCGGCTGCCGGGAGGAAATATGCTGCACAGCCCAGGAATTTACCAGAAGACACAGCATCAGGGATGTAATGGCTGTTGCACCACAGGTCAGATAAAGATTCCTGGTGAAATAAAGCAGCAGAGTAAAGAAAACTGCGGAATATACATTACGCACAGCCAGCATTTTCCCCATAAGCTCTACATGGTAGTTCTGCTGCAGATTGCCGTGAAATACATCCTCTACTGCATCGATCATCTTCATCATGATAACAAAAATGCTGATGGCAATGTATTCTCCTGAAAAGCTGTAGGCGCTGTAAATGACACCAAAAAGCATCATGGCAGCACAGGAAAATACACGGGACACTTTGTATTCAGAAAAAAGATATTTGTGATCCAGGTCAGTGGCCTGGAAGGTACGCATCCCATATCGGCCGACCTGGAGGAGCAGCTGTGCTGTAGCATAGCTAAGGGAGAAAAAACCGGCAAGTTCTACACCACATAGTCTGGTAACGATCAGCAGGTAAAGAAAGGAAGATGCTGAATAGCAGGTACTTCCGATCATATTCCACAAAAAGGCTTTTTTAACATTTTTTTCTTGATTCACGTATTCGATGGTAAGTCACATTCCTTTCCGGATATTTCTATTTGCAAGTCATGATTATTCTCGGTCTTTGCATTATTGTAAGTCATAATACTTCTCACTTATTTCTTTCTTACAAGAAGGGTTTTATACATTTTTCCAGCGAAACCGTAAAGACCGGTTTTACGTAAAAACGGAGTAACCTTGCGGATCACTTTTGTAAGGAAGGAGCCTTGCATATATTTACGCATTATCATTTCCTTGTCGTTGCTTTCGGTATATTCATGCCAGAATGCAGCCTGCTTTGCAGGCGGTTTCGCAGAATATTCCAGATGAGGCTGCCAGCTGGCTTTTTTGGAAACAGACTGGTAATCTGCCTCTTCCTTTAGCTGATCAAACAGCTTTTGGCCTTTGGGAGTGTTTACAAGTACCAAATTCACGCCGCCTTCCACATCAAAGGTAACGCCTGCGTTTTCCACATTCCAGAAATCTCCAAGGGTAAAGTCACCTGGCCGCTTATAGCTGGTATAATGACAATGGAAGCAGGAAGGGCGGTTTCCATAAAGGCTGAGGAAGAAACGGTTGAAGGAAAAGTCCTCCATAACGCTTTCCAGATTTCCCTTTTCAAGGGTTACATCCATGACCTGCTTTTTCCAGGAAACCCGCTTGCTGCGCATGTTGATCCCTGTGATCCGGTCATCCTTTGCAATATATTTTTCTTTCAGGATTTTAAGATAATCCTTCCATAGCATCCGGCTTGGAACACCGTGACAGATATTGTCACAGGTATACAGGTTATCTGTAGGAATATGCCTGGTACGAAGGAATTTTTGAACGCCTGCGATCTGACAGGGAGTGCCGGTCAGCAGTACAGTTTTTCCAGATTTCAGATCCTGTGACAGGGAAACGTAAACTTCAGATAGGTCACTTTCCACATATTTGGAAGTGCAGAAAGCAGATGCCTCTTCCATGGACTGTGCCCGCATGTGAAGAACCTTATAATCCTTGTCAAAGGCAACTCCGTATACTACTCCATTCTGGGAAATGACCCACTTGGCCAGCAGTGTAAACATGCCGCCGGATGAACTTCCTTTCAGAATCTGGGGATCCCGGTTACGAAGTGCATAAATATCCGGGGAGGCATCCACACCTGTGAAAGTGTCTTCCATAGGACAGACTTTTTGACAAAGGCCACAATTTACGCATTTGGTCTCATCTACGATAGGATAATAAAAACCACATTTATCGTGCTTCATTGTAATGGCAGATTTGCCGCAAATGTTGGCACAGGCCATACACCCGCAACAATCGCTTTTTTTTAGATTTTCGGTAAACATATTTGCAGATCAATCCTCCTGTTCCTTTACCAGGCTGCGAAGCTGTGCCAGGGATTCTTCACGGAACCGGGCGATCTCTTCATTGGCAAAGGTAAAATCAATAGGCTGGGTAAGCTCTTCATCACTTACGTTTTCGATGGTACGGTGGGAAAGGCCAACCATTTTCAGTAGCTGCTGTACCCTGCGGTTCATATGATGGCCATTGACCATGGCAAAAAAGTTGCGGTTAAAAAGCAGGGAATAAACCACACCGTGGAAAGAGTCAGAAATTACATATTCTGCGTTTTTGAAAAGTCCCATCCACTGGGCAGGGCCAATGGCGATCTTGCAGCTACAGTTCATAAGGCCTACAAGCGGGAAAGGAATATAAACTACACGCAGGCCGGTTTTCTTTTTCAGGCGGCGCACAAAGTCCACCAGTTCTTTGTTGATCCCAAGCTGATAAACCAGGATATATTTGCTTTTACATCGGGGCTCTTTTAATAAAGATGTCCATTCGTCTGCTGTAAGAAGCAGGGTAGGGTCGCAGGTAATGCCAGGACGGCTGCCGGTGAGGCTCTCCACAATATCGGCACCATAATCCTCACGTACCAGAATCTGATCAAAATCTTTCAGCAGGGAGCTGTATTTCTTACGGTACTGTTCCGGTGGCTCATGCTCACCGATGCTAGCTGCATAGCTACATTTTTTCTTGCCTTTTTTTACAAAATCAAGGAAATAAGTTGTGTCGAAATTGGTCAGCTTATAGTCCCAGATCTGGTCACTGCCTGCAATGTAAATATCGTATTTGCCTGCCACAGCACCCATATTGCCTCTGGAAACCGGCTGGCTGTAGCGCATGTGCTTCCGGAATAGGTTGCACTGCCTCCGTCTTGGGATATAGCAGATGTGTCCGATGGCACCGTAAATATAATTGAAAAGTCCTTTTTTCTTAAGATTTACAAGACGGAAGGGATTGCTGATATAGTCGCAGCGGTAATCAATAATCTCTGGATAAGTGCCCATTTCTTTAAGCTTTCGCTGAAGGGCATAACTTTGGAGAATCGCCCCGTAATTGTCATAATCGTGGAATGTGATCACGCCTACACGCTTTTTGTTCATGTTTTTCCTCCATAATCATACGGCCTGGCCCATCCAATATCCATGTATTCGCTCATGAAGGCATAGCTTATTTATGGCTGTTGTCCGGGATCTTCATAGTAAAAATTAAGAGGCTTTGCATGTATCAGCCTCTTCTTTTGTTTTCTTTAACTATAACATAAGAAAGAAAAAAGTAAATAACAATTCCTGGCACAGGGGAATTTTTTGTTACAGTGAATGAGGTGAACGGCGATGAATTTTTGTTTGCTATTTATCTCTGGTATGGTATACTGTCAACAGATATATCAGCTGGGAGTCAATCCCCCAGCTGATATAGCCTCCGGCAGGATTGCAGAGGTGCGCAGGAGAAGTATGTCATGCAATTGCATGACGCGCACCTCGCAGCAAGAATGCCGAGGCATTCTTGAATTTTTACAATGGAGGTTTTTTCATGGCAGATAAAATAGCAGTTCTGATTCCCTGCTATAATGAAAGCAAATCTGTAGGGAAAGTTGTGCAGGATATGAAGGCTGCGCTTCCGGAAGCTACGATTTATGTATATGACAACAATTCTACAGATGGTACAGACCAGATAGCCCGTAAGGCTGGGGCAGTAGTGCGTTATGAACATCAGCAAGGTAAGGGCAATGTGATCCGCAGTATGTTCAGGGATATTGACGCTCAGTGTTATCTGATGGTGGATGGAGATGATACTTATCCGGCAGAGTATGCCAGAGAGATGTGTGACAAGGTGCTGAATGAAGGGACGGATATGGTGGTTGGAGACCGGCTTTCTTCCACATATTTTACTGAGAACAAGCGCCCATTCCATAATTTTGGCAATAGCATTGTGCGTGGAAGCATTAACCGTTTATTCCACAGTGGGATCAAGGATATTATGACTGGCTACCGGGCAATGAGTTACCAGTTTGTTAAGACATATCCAGTTCTTTCCAAGAATTTTGAGATCGAGACAGAGATGACGATCCATGCCATTGACAAGAATATGCAGGTTGATAATGTGATCGTTGATTATCGTGACCGTCAAGAGGGCAGCGAGTCCAAGCTGAATACATATACAGACGGATTTAAGGTGATCCGTACCATTATCCGTATGTATAAGGATTACAGGCCAATGCAGTTCTTTTCGCTGATTGCAGCCATTTTATTTGTTCTTGGTACTGGCTTTTTTATCCCTATCTTTATGAAATATTTAAGCATGGGGGTTGTGACTAAGATTCCAAGCCTGATCGTGATCTGTTTTGTGATCCTGTCTGCGATCATCTGTCTGTTTTCAGGGATTATTTTATCTACCCTGGTGCAGCAGCACAAACAGAATTTTGAATTTCAGCTGCAGGAAGTGAACATGCAGTACAAACGTCTTTTTCCGGAAGGATAAAAACTGGGAAAACCTCACTTGACAAAAAGTGGGGTTTTCGTTATAATACAGAAATTGTGAATACACTGGGATTTTTGTACCCTTTTTTATCTTGAAAAATACAGAAAAACAGTGAACAGACAATGAATGTAATAACCGGAGTGGCATAGATTATAAGAATAACAACGTATTATCCGGATTGAAAGGAAGTAAGGCAGATGGAAGAAAAGAAGAACTTACTAACTTATGCGGGACTTAAAAAACTGGAAGAAGAGCTGCATGATTTAAAGGTAGTAAAAAGAAAAGAAGTTGCGGGTAAGATTAAAGAGGCCAGAGAGCAGGGTGACCTGTCTGAGAATGCAGAGTACGATGCTGCAAAGGATGAGCAGAGAGATATTGAGGCACGTATCGAAGAGATCGAGAAGATCCTGAAGAATGCAGAGGTTGTTGTTGAGGATGAGGTAGACCTTGACAAGATTAATGTAGGCTGTAAGGTAAAGGTTCATGATTATGAATTTGAAGAAGACATTGAGCTGAAAATCGTTGGCTCTACAGAGGCTAACAGCCTTCAGGGCAAGATTTCCAATGAGTCTCCAGTAGGTAAAGCACTGATCGGTGCGCATACAGGAGATGTGGTTGAGGTAGAGATGCCCTCAGGTATTATGAAATACAAGGTTCTTGAGATTCAGAGAAACGTATAACACTTTATCTGCCGTTCAGAGGCGCAAGGCCCATGGGCGGCAGAAATTTTTAAGAAGATAGGGAGGCACGAAAGTGGCAGAGCAGAAGAAGCAGGAACAAGATTTAAACCAGCTGCTGAAGGTCCGCAGGGAGAAGCTTGCTGAACTGCAGGCAGAGGGAAAGGATCCTTTCAAAATCGTTAAATATGATGTGACACATCACAGCCAGGATATTAAGGATCAGTTTGAAGAACTGGAAGGAAAAGATGTAACAATCGCCGGACGTATGATGTCCAAGCGTGTAATGGGTAAGGCATCCTTTTGCCATGTGCAGGATCTGAAGGGCATGATCCAGTCTTATGTGGCAAGAGACAGTATCGGAGAAGATGCATACAAAGCATTTAAAAAGCTGGATGTAGGCGATATTATTGGTATTAAAGGCCAGGTATTCCGCACAAAGACCGGAGAGATCTCTATTCATGCTTCCGAGGTGACACTGCTTTCCAAGAGCCTTCAGGTCCTTCCAGAGAAATTCCACGGACTGACCAATACAGATACCCGTTATCGTCAGAGATATGTGGATCTGATCATGAATGCAGAGGTAAAGGATACATTTATCAAGCGTTCAAGGATCTTAAGTGCAGTTCGCCGTTATCTTGACGGACAGGGCTTTATGGAAGTAGAAACACCTATGTTGGTATCTAATGCCGGCGGTGCAGCTGCAAGACCTTTTGAGACTCATTTTAATGCACTGGATGAGGATTTCAAGCTTCGTATTTCACTGGAGCTTTATCTGAAGAGACTGATCGTAGGCGGTCTGGAAAGAGTTTATGAGATCGGCCGTGTATTCCGTAATGAGGGTCTGGATACCCGTCACAATCCGGAGTTCACACTGATGGAGCTTTATCAGGCATATACAGATTATCATGGCATGATGGATCTTACCGAGAATCTGTACCGTTATGTGGCACAGGAAGTTCTGGGCACTACTACCATCGTATACAATGGTGTGGAGATGGATCTGGGCAAGCCATTTGAGAGAATCACCATGGTAGACGCAGTTAAGAAGTATTCTGGTGTGGACTTTAATGAGATCCATACACTGGAAGAGGCAAGAGAAGCTGCAAGAGAGCATCATGTAGAGTTTGAGGAACGCCATAAGAAGGGTGACATCCTGAATCTGTTCTTTGAAGAGTATGTTGAGGAGCATTTGATCCAGCCTACATTTGTCATGGATCATCCTATTGAAATTTCTCCTCTTACAAAGAAAAAACCGAAGAATCCAGATTATGTAGAGCGTTTTGAGTTCTTCATGAATGGCTGGGAGATGGCAAATGCCTACTCCGAGCTGAATGATCCTATTGACCAGAGAGCACGTTTTGCTGCTCAGGAAGAGCTGTTCGCTCAGGGCGATGAGGAAGCCAATCATACAGACGAAGATTTCCTGAATGCATTGGAAATCGGTATGCCGCCTACAGGTGGTATCGGCTTCGGTATTGACCGTATGTGTATGCTCCTTACAGATTCCGCAGCTATTCGTGATGTGCTGCTGTTCCCCACAATGAAACCCTTGAATGGTGTAAAGGACGAAATTGGTGTAAACTCTCAGCCGATTGAATCCCCAAAAGCCGAGCCGGAAAAGATAGATTTCTCCAAAGTGGAGATCGAGCCTTTGTTCAAGGATTTCGTAGATTTTGAGACTTTCTCCAAGTCCGATTTCCGGGCAGTCAAGGTGCTTGCCTGCGAAGCCGTACCGAAGTCCAAGAAGCTGCTCAAATTTACGCTGGACGACGGAACAGGCACGGAACGCACGATTTTAAGCGGTATTCACGCCTATTACGAGCCGGAAGAACTGGTTGGTAAGACCTGTATCGCTATTACCAATCTTCCGCCAAGACCGATGATGGGCATTGATTCCTGCGGTATGCTGATTAGTGCGGTACACCACGAAGAAGGCGAAGAAAAGCTCCATCTTCTAATGGTAGATGACCATATTCCGGCGGGCGCAAAGCTCTACTAAAACGAGATGTACTTCATTTTCCGAAAACCTCGGATTTTACACAAATACACCAATTTTACACCAATCGGTGCTAAAATCGGTGCAGCAACAAAAAAATCGCATAATTTTTAGTTTCACACAGCCCCTGAGAAGTTATAGCTTCTCAGGGGCTTCTGTATTTTCTCATAGTTTTACTACCCATTATCGCAAACTATACCAATCCACGCTTTCCCAATATAATGAAGCTAATCGCAGAGGAAGGAGAGGATTAAGTATGAGCAATATTTTATCAGAGGTACACCCTGAACTTATTGCGGAATGGTCGGATAAAAACCTGCCGCTTACTCCGGATAAGATTACATACGGCTCAAACAAAGTCGTTTGGTGGAAAGGCGCTTGCGGTCACGAATGGCAGACAAGTGTTAAAGCTCGTTCAAACGGCGAAAACTGCCCAATCTGCTCAGGCGCAAGAGTGATAGAGGGTATCAATGATCTGGCAACGCTGAAGCCGGAGCTGGCTGATGAATGGTCGAGTAAGAATGATCCGCTGAAACCGACAATGGTAACGACAGGCTCTCATAAAAAAGTGATTTGGCAGGATAAATATGGTCACGAATGGACAGCAACGGTTAAGAGCAGGGCGTTAAACGGTACAGGCTGTCCGTATTGCTCCCATAATAAAATCTTAGTAGGATTTAATGACCTTGCCTCACAGCGCCCTCAAATCGCTTCTGAGTGGTCTGAGAGAAATTACCCACTAAAGCCTGATATGGTTACGGTCTTTGCAAATCGGAAGGTATGGTGGCGGTGCAGCAAAGGTCACGAATGGAACACGCTCATTTCCACTCGTTCAGGCGGAAGCGGGTGTCCTTATTGCAGCGGTCAACTTCTGCTGAAAGGATTTAATGATTTCGCTACGACACACCCTCAGCTTGCACAGGAATGGTCGGATAGGAATCTGCCTCTTACTCCTGATATGATAAACGAAAAGTCCCGCAGAAATGTCTGGTGGAAGTGCAGAGAGTGCGGGTATGAATGGCAGTCAGTCGTATATGCTCGTGTAAAAGGAACGGTATGTCCTGTCTGTGCAGATCGGGCGGTTATGACAGGGTATAATGATTTAGCAACGACGGATACACATCTTCTTTCGGAATGGGATTACGAGAGGAACAAAGATATTTTCCCAAACAAAATATCAAGGAATTCAATGCAGAGTGTATGGTGGAAGTGTTCGCTCGGACACTCGTGGAAGGCAAAAATTTCAGAAAGAGCGATTGAGGGAAAAGGCTGTAAGGTGTGTGAAAAAGACTATCTGACGGTTTTTCCAAAGCTGGCGGTTATGTATTATGCAGCGAAGAAGCACATAAAGGTACAGATGGATACGGATAAGATTATCGGCATACCTCTTGAAATATATTTACCTGAAGAAAAAGCAGCGATTGAAACGGTTAGTCGGACAGAGAATGTAGAAACCTTGAAAGCATATCTGTGCCGGAAGCGGGAGATCAAACTGATTAAAATCCCATATACATTAGGAAACAGCGAAATAGACTTCGCTATGAAAATCAAAAAAGCGTTTCGCAGCTTACATATTTTCATAACCTCGAATGAAGATGAGGATACAGTGTTTATCCGGCAGAGGTTTTTTGAATGGAGAAAAGGACAGATAAAATAAAGGAGACGATTTGATGAAAGACAGACAATTTCATATCTATCTTGATGACGAGGAGTACGGACAGGTTTTGCAGGCGTTAATCGCCCTTAAAAATAATCTGATAGCACAAGGCAGATATACGGACGCAGTAGATGATGTCCTTATCAAATTTACAAAAGCACGAAAGAAAAAGATGACCGTGCAATACATCTGAATAAAACCGCAGTTATGCCGCTTGTTTCTTTACGGAGAAGCAGGCGGCTTTTTTGCGTTTTTAGGGCAATTTTCAAGGTCAAAAAATTTTTTTCAAATTTTTTTCGGAAAAGGGGCGATTTTGGGTGTGCATTTTGCCCCCCTTTGTCCAAATGAGTGAAGGGGTTATTTTCCCGCAGGGGATTTCCCCCTTCAAAGTACCTTGAAAATTGAATAGACAGGCGCTAAGGACATTAGTTCTGATGAATAGCCCGAAGGTGGGTACGCCGTGACTTTTCCTATTGATATACGGAGAACGAGCGAGAATCCCCGACCTGAAATTCAGCTTGCTACTGAAACGGCAATGACAGTCAGAATGATAATGATACTTCTCTACGGAGCTGGCGGAGTACCCGGCAGAGGTGAGATTCCTATGATACGGTTTCGCAAACCGTAACCTTAGTGCTTCCCGTACAAAGCAAATCGCTTTCCGCAGGGGGTGTTGAGAACAAATGCTGCGGTCTTTACATAGCCGCCTCTTATTGAGGCAGGCTGTGAAATCTATGAAAGGAGGTAAAGCCGGAGATGTCAAACTGCAAGACGATTGCGGTATGCAATCAAAAAGGCGGTGTGGGCAAGACCACGACTACGGTTAATTTAGGCATTGGACTTGCTATGCAAGGGAAAAAGGTGCTTCTGATTGACGCTGATCCGCAGGGAGATTTAACGACCTGTCTCGGCTGGAGGGATAGCGACAGCCTTTCCGTAACGCTGACAGAGAAGCTTCAGGCAATCATATCGGAGCAGGAGCAAAATCCCTTTGACGGTATCCTGCAACATAAAGAGAAGGTAGACCTTGTACCGTCCAATCTCAGCCTATCGTCATTGGAAATGACGCTTGTAACGGCGATGAGCCGAGAAAGCGTCCTGAAGAATTATCTGAGCCTTGTAAAAGACAAGTACGATTATGTCCTTATTGACTGTTTATGTGGTTAACCACATAAACAATCTAATGCGGAGTAAATTATTATGCTGATTAACTTTTGAAATACCCCATATTTAT
>NZ_JAAITU010000022.1 GCF_013304385.1 Blautia glucerasea | reverse complement strand
TTACTACTGTTGCGGATAGTTACCCAGCATAATAATTTACTCCGCATTAGACTGTTTATGTGGTTAACCACATAAACAGTCAATAAGCACATAATCGTAATTCTTTTTAACCTCATTGACATAGATTTTCAGCACACGCTCACGGCTCATTGCATTGATTAGCCTTACCTCAAAGCCCGACAGCTCAATGTTTGACGGAAGCAGGTCAACGCCCTCTCTGTAATGGATAATACCCTGTGAAGCATCAAGCGTTTTATCGTCTATGATGTTCTGCATCACAGTAGAGAGCGTTATGGGAATATCGTCTGGTCTGTTATAACCCAGAGCCATCGTGAGATTTGCCTGTGCATCGGCATCAATCAGCAGGACTTTTTTACCCTGCTGCACCAGACTTACACCCAGATTGACCGCTGTGGTTGTTTTTCCGACACCACCTTTCTGGTTAGTCAGAGCAATTACTTTGCAATTTGACATAGATGCGTCCTCCTTTCACATAGATTTAGCCACTTTGTCAAGGTGGCTATGTAAACAACAGTACCAGAGAACGCAAAAAAGCCGCCTACTCTTAAAATCAATAAGAATAAGCGGCTTTGTAATCTGCCTTAGACATATTCAATTTTCATTCTCTTGGTCGGTGCATTTATGACCTTAAAAATAAGCTCGTCAATACAATCCGTATATCTGCCTTGCTGAATAAGTTGATTTTTTAACTCTACAAGGCTATGTATCAAAAGTTTTCTTTCGTGGCTATCCAAATACAGATGATTAAATTTCTCTCTCATAAGCACACCTCCACTTCTTTAGCTTCATTATATTGGAAAGCAGGGGAAAGGACAAATCTGCAAAAAGGTACAAAAATAAGCGTACCACTATTTCTAATGATACGCCTATCCTCATTAAATCACTTCAAAATGCTTCAACGCATCCTTTATCGCTTCCACTTTCTCCGCTGTCGGATGCTTCCTCGGCTGTTTCAATTCTTCTACCGCATTAGGAGCATCATACATCGGCAATCCTAAATCTCTCTTTACCTCTGCGATATATGCGGTATGTACTTTGAAGCCGTATTTAGCTTCTATGTACTCCTTTATCATTTTGTAGGTCACTCGTTCCTTGGGCTTGTACTCTTCGGCTCTTTTAGCGATATTATCAAGCGGAACTTTTCCCTCACCTTCGCCAAACTCAACTTTTACGTTGATATGTCCGTCTGGCTTTTTGTGGGAAAGCAGTACAACCGTCTCAACGTGCGGTGAAAGTTACTTCTTATACTAAATAGCGAAATCGTCATCTTTTGCGAAAAGGTTTATACCCCTCTTATGGGGATAGCCTTTACCCCCACTTCTGTATCACTTATCTGTGATTCTGTTCTTTAAATCCATATCATTCATCCAGTCTTGAAAAACTGAATAATTTTTTACATCTTCTCCAGCAGCCTTTATTCTATCCTCTGCTTTCTTTTGTTGTGCTACACTCATAGCTTCAGATGCTTTCTTTGCTGTTTCCATGATATGTATTAACTCATTTCCAAAAACACTCTGTATCTGCTGATCTTTCGCTTCAATACGCCCCACGCCATTCAAAATCTCTGTATTATTCCATACTTCTCTTTGCCCTTTATGATAAAGAGTAACAAGTATTACTCCCATCATATTTGTTAAAGTACCATAGGTCTTTTCATCTTCGTAACAAAAAGTGTAACTACCTATCCCTCTATGAAAAGTCGCATGCGGTTTCAAATCTGCAAAATTGCTCGCACCAACAGATAATTCTTTTATGTCATCAAAAAAGAAAATGTGATTTTCTATTTTCCCTAAATCATTACGTTTTCCTCGCAGGAATTCATTCATTATTTTTTCAGATTCAATCAAACATTCCAACGCATCTATACCAACCACTGAATTCTCAACAAAATCTAAAATATCCAAATAAAGACTTCTCCAATTAACAGAAGTTATAAAGTAAGCCAAATTCTCATCGTAGTCAAAAATAGTTTTCTCCTTTTTTAAATAAGGATGAAATATTTTGTTAGCAAACCAAGTTTCTTTTTCACTAAATAAATCCTCGCAATCTCCACACAACATGTACAACTTCTCGCTATCCTGTATGGTTTTGTTAGGGTTCTCTGTACTCCGAATATTACCTATTGCTGTTTTCTTTAATGTCCTTACAGCCATCTTTGGCACTGTATGGCTCAATTCCAATTCTGCTTCATTTCCACACAATGCACATTTTGTTAAGTTATACATTTAAATCACCTCTAAGCATACTCGCACATTTATCATACCATATCCAACATCTTTCACTATCATAGAAGATTAAGTAAAAGCCAACCAGAAATTGTGACTCCTATTAGTATCCTTTCTTAGTAGCACGTCATCAGTTAGCCTTTATCAATGTTTCTTCATTAAATATTCAGTAGCAAAACACTTCTTTTGAATTCTTATTAATTATATCAGATATGTCGAATCCAATTACATCCGATATCCTCGACATGGTTCTTTTGAGTTCCTTTTCTATTTCATCTATGTGTTGAACTTTGAGTGCAAATGGTGCATCCGTCTCTAACAACACATGATCAATTGGTATAGCTTTTATCACTTCCATTCCCGATTTTGTTTTCAACATTCCCGGATTTATTGAAAAGTAGCATCCCAATTCAATCGCTTTTTCTAATTGTGGCATAGAACCTGTAAACCAATGAAATATATATTTATTACTCTTTTGTCTTTTGTATGTTCTTAAAATTTCAATTACCGTACTTGTCGATTTAAGTGAATGAATAGAAATCACTTTTTCACTGTATTGTTCACATAACTTAACAATCTCACTAAAAATATTTATTTGTAATTCTTTGGTCTGAATATATCCTTTACTAAAATCCAATCCCACCTCACCAATATAATGGCTTTTTTCAATGAGAGATTTAAATAACTGCATATCATCATAGCCACTAGATACTAATTGCGGATGCATCCCTAAACCAACATGAATATTTCTAGCATTCTTGCAAAATTGTATTTCTCTACTATATGCCTTCGGTGTAGTTCCAACCGCAAATAAATTCATATCAGAATTCTGTATTTCATTTATAAACTCTAGCATATTATCCATTAAATCTAAATGACAATGTGCATCATAAATCATTATTCTCATCCTCTTGTGCTAAATTATCCTGTATAAAAGCATCTACTTCTAATAATCCTCGTATATATGTATCAGCTAATTCTCTCAAATACTCATCATCCTGCGGTAATGGACCTGGCTTATGTATATAAAATAAAGCACGATTTCTATCCTGTTTTATTTTATCTATTGCATACTGGAAAGAGCGCAATTGAATTCCCATTCCTTCTGCATTTTTATTCTGCATTTCATAAATAGACGTTTCGGTATACACTGTTCCATCATCCCCAAACGCTTTATGCATTGCAGCTCTTCTAATTAAACAAGGAACACAATAACCACAATGTTGTTGACTGAGTTGTTTCCATCTTGCTTTTCCTGGTGAAGAACATGAGAATGATAATTTCATCGTCTCATAAAGAACATCCTTGTTTTTACATTCCCCTGCCATTTCTCCCTTTGTTTTATTCCAATAAGGATTTTTTACTGATAGATTTAACCCTAATCCCACTAATAATTCATTCCACAAAGAAAGATAAAATGGATGCGTTGTTCTTGTACTAAATGAACCTACTCTTGTTTCATCCAATGGTACATTCAAAGCAATCAGACCATTTTCCGGAACTAACAGTTCATTGATATTATCCATGCCAGTCATTGCAAAAAGGGCATAACCGATAAATAGGAATGATCTACTCCTTGTATTGTTATCATTACCACCTGCCGGAATATAATCACGTGGAAACACCATCCACAAATCTAACCATGTATGTAAAACATCTGGATATAACAAGTCAAATTTATTCACAATATTTTTTTGAGCATTTTTAGTAAGTCCTTCTCCAGCATGACTTATTAACAAGGTATTTTTCTTATTCTCCATCAAATTAATGGTACTTATAAGACTATCCATTCCACCAGAGAATAATGATACTTCATCATATTTATTTGATTTTTCTCTTACTTCCTCCAAATTATTAAACTGCCATGCTCTACTCGACAACGTAATTTTCCATAAATCTCCTGTAAGAAATTTTAACATACGTTCAACCGTACGAATCTGTGAGTCCCATATCTCTACATTTGATACCGGTATTTCTAGTTCAATTTCTCTCGTCCAAGAGTCCTGTCCATGCACCACTCTCTCAATTCGCGTATCAGCCATATAAACCATTGTTGCAAGCGACATGATATCAAATCCAATTTCAGAGGGATACACATTTTCTTCATATAATTTTTTCTTAATGTGGCTTAATCCATAGTTTAGTTCGCCATTAGAAAGCATAGGGACATCAACAATAACTGTGCCATCCATTTTCTGCGAATCTATATTTTCAATATCATAATTTGCTCTTAATTTATATCGACTCATTCATTTTCACCTGCACTTACCATAATTTCAAACGCTGCCTTATACACCCGGTCCACTATTCTTAAAGAATCACCTTGTCGAATATTTCCAGCCTTGATATCTAAATTGATAACAGCATCCGATACAGAACCCTTAACAAAATCCTTCATTTGAACAATTAATCTGTCTGATATAGCTCGTTCTTGCGGCAACAATATAATCTTGTTACCAATATCATTCGTGATTCTATTAAATATCGCATTTGCCATGGTGCGTTCCACAATCACCATAATCTGCTCTGAAGTCAAATCCTCAAATTTAATTGTAGCTATTTCTGGTGATTCTTCGATTGCGGAAATATAAGCCGACCTCGCAATGCCTTCATCTTGTGGTCCCCCATCTGGACAGATAAAGTCTGTAATAGCTATAAATGCGTCACTAGCTGTCTTATGTGAGAGATTCTCTATAGAAAGATACTGTTCAACAGCCCTTGCACCACCTGAAGCAAATACACCTGCAACATTTAATAATCTTGCAGAACTGCTTCTAGCAGCTCCCATTCTCTGTGTCGCATTTGAACTACCACCCAAAGAATTTCTTATGTAATTAGAGACACTTTTACGGCCTAAACTGCTATCCCGTCCTCCTGAATTTATATACCTCGTGAACTCTCCTCGTGGTGTTCTAAAGCGATCCACATCACCCACTGGTGGAATTTGACTACCATCGGGACCAAGTCCATTTTCATTTTGTGGATTTACATCTGGTTGCTCTAACCATGACGGTACCAAAGGTGTTCCACCTTTTTGTCCTCCATTATGTGTTGATGTTCCCATTTATTAATTACCTCACATCTTCTTTAAAGCTGCTTTAACAATTGCCGTCCCACTGCTTTTCAATTTATCAAAATATTGATTTACTCCTTTTCTTTCATCACAATCTTTTGGAATTGCTTTATCCCAGCCATGTATAATCCACACTCCAGCCTTATCTACAGGAATAGCATCTATAAAATCAACTAAACTTTTACGGAGTTCCGGCTTATTCTGTACCAATACAATCAAACCATCAATCCCTTTTGGTTTCATATCAAATTGCCCTTTTTCCATAATTTTTTGAGCAACAATTCCGAACACTTGATCTGATTCTTGATTTGTCAAATTTTTCAAATCTTCAACACGACCTACAATAATCATTTCATCTCTAAAAAGTAGCTCAACTATTTCTGATAGATCATTTTTAGAAGTTTTACCTGAAAAATAATCCATTTTTTCTTTACATGCATAATAATACGGTCTTAAGTCCTTATCTGTAATTTCTGGTTCTGTAGTAATCCACTTCCAAATCTTGTTTAAATCATACCATCGCTCTTTTGCTTCTACTGTTTTCTTATCTTCGACCATAGTTTTTATATCAGCTAGTATTTCAGGAACTTCATCCCATTTCCCTTCAGAATCCAAATGATTAGGTAATGCCTTATAAAAATCTGGTTCATAGTATTCTGCCAACATCATCTTTGCCAAAATCGCAAGTTCCAGTTCGTCTCCAAAGCCACGATTCTTAGCAATCTCATAACGTAACAAGAGCATATTTACAAACCTTTTTATCTTTCTAGGATTTCCATCTGTATTTTGTGCTAATAAATGGCATATTTGAGTGGCAATTAATACTTCCTTCGATGACTTTTCATAATCATTTCCAAGAATTTCTTTCACGTCATCAACCGTAAGACTTTCTACATTCCAAGGCTTTCTGATTCTAGATAATCCCTCTTCTCTCAGCTTTTTATAGTTTTCATTTTCATCTGGCAAAACAGAACCCACCATAAGAAGCATTATGTATATACACGCTTCTACCTCACCTAATGCTGGAATTCTAAACGGAACTTGAATCAACTTTTCCAAATACTTATTTGCAAAGGCCTCACCTGCATTAAACTTATTTTCATCTGTTGCATCGGGAAAATGTTTTTTAAC
This sequence comes from Blautia glucerasea, assembly GCF_013304385.1. Lineage (GTDB taxonomy): Bacteria > Bacillota > Clostridia > Lachnospirales > Lachnospiraceae > Blautia_A > Blautia_A ammoniilytica. Next base: position 53,747 of record NZ_JAAITU010000022.1, on the reverse strand, counting down.
CGCATAGCGAATCATTCCCTCGTCTGCTGCAATTACAAATGCTGTTTTTTCCGTAAACATAAACAGTCTTACAGCCTCTAACGTATTAATCGCCACATCAGGTAAACATCTGTCAAGATCATCAATTAAAACAATAAGTTTCTCAATAGCTGCATCTTCTAGCAGTTCGGCAAAATTTTCCTGAAACTCTGAAAATTCTTTATTACTTGATATGTCCTCTGTGATTTTTGCGTCACTTAAATAACCTCCAATAGATTCAATTGCTCCAGCAATTCCCTCTTCTGTAGTTACGGTTGATTTTAAAATATCCATTGTTGAAGATAATAACGTAAGCGGTGCTGTACCTGTCGCAATTCCTAAAGCGGTTTTACCCGCAGTCTTAGCAACAGTCATCCAATTTATATTTTTCCACAGTTTTTTTAATATTTCCCCAGACTTAACGCCAAGTTTCTCTTTCTTCTCAAGCTCTGAAATAATAGAACTCATCAAAGCTACTTTTGAGTCTTCAAATCCCTGGTGTTTCCAACCGTTAAATCGGATACAAGAATACTTCTTTCCTGACACTGAAGAAGCCAGTTTCACTTCATTTTCTACCATTTCAAGAATGCTGGATTTACCAGCACCCCAGTCCCCATGAATACCGATAGAAATCGGTTGTTCTTTACTATCCTTAATAAGAGAAACTATTGTCTTTGCTATTGCTTCATTATTAAGTAAATCAACTTTGGTTTCATTATCAGATAAAATCATATCTTCAACCCCTTCATTAATTTCAATTCATATCCTCACTAATAACTGTAGCAAGTAACGGTTTGTATAATTATATATATTAAAAATACTCAACACCTTAATTTCTACATTATTTTACCATATTCCCATTTATTTTACCATCTTCAAAAGAACAAGAAAAAAAGCCGATCAGGAATCGCAACTCCCAATCGGCATCTTTTCTTACTCTTCTTCATTTTTACATTCAATCTCCGTTCCGTCCAGGAACACCACCAACAATGTTCCATCCTCAAAAACCTTGATGTGGTCCAGTGTTTTCAGCATGAAGTCCGTATCCATCTCTGTCAGAGGTTCTGCTCCATCGGTGTATTCTATGAACTTCTCTGCCCGATAACCTTCCAATAGGTTCTCGCTCTGCAGCTGTTCTGTCCACTGCTCCATGAAATCCTCTCGGTTCTCCACCAATGCGTTCCAAGCCATCAGATAAGCCTTTATCAGCGTTTCTTCCTCCACATGGCGATTGACACATCCCATGACTCCTTTGACCTTGTACCGTTCACTGCATTGCCATACCTTACGGTCAACACCCGTGCTGCTCCGCCAGCCTTTCCGTGCAAAAACCTTATTGCAGTCTCCGCAAATTATCTTGGATGCAAATGGATTGCTTTCCGGCCGGTGGGAATAGGAGTTTGTCCCATGCTCCTCCAGATACTTTTTCCTGCGTTTTATTTCAAGCTGTACACATTCCCATATCCGCTTTGAAATGATGGCATCATGGTCATCCTCCACATAAAACATCTGAATTTCCCCTTTGTTCTGCGTCCGTTTCTTGGTGAGGAAATCCACCGTATAACTTTTCTGCAGCAAGGCATCACCCTTGTATTTTTCATTTTCCAACATACTCATTAAGGTTGTGGACTGCCACTTCGTACCGCCATCCCAATTTTTCACGCCTTCTCGTTCAAAAATCCTCTTGATGTAATCGGTTGTTTTTCCGTCCAGGAATTCCTGATACAACCGAATTACAATCGGCTCCTGTGTCCTGTTGATTACCAGCTTCCCCGTTTCATCCGTATCGTAGCCAAGAAAACGCTTTGTACTCATTTTGTGTTTTCCTGTTTCAAACCTTCTACGGATTCCCCATGTGCAGTTCTCTGAAATGGACCGGCTCTCATCCTGTGCCAGTGAGGAAAGAATGGTCAGCAGCACTTCGCCCTTTGCATCGAGGGTATTGATATTTTCCTTTTCAAAAATAATCCCTATCCCTAAATCTTTCAATTCTCGCACATAGTTCAAGCAGTCCAGCGTATTTCTTGCGAATCGGGAAATGGACTTGGTAATAATCATGTCTATTTTCCCCGCCCTGCAATCAGCAATCATGCGGTTGAATTCATCCCTCTTTTTGGTATTGGTTCCCGAAATTCCTTCATCCGCATAAGTCCCTGCATATTCATAAAGAGGATTTTCGCTAATATAATTTGTGTAATAATTGACCTGATTCTCATAGCTTAATAACTGTTCTTCTTGGTCGGTTGACACTCGGCAGTACGCTGCCATCTTCAATTTCTGCACTGACTGTGCTGTTCCTGATTCCGCAGTCAAAATCTGCCTTGCTGGTATAACAGTAATGTTTCTTGCCATTTTTAACCACCTCCTCAATCACTGTCTGTTCCGTAATGTTCAAACCTTGCAATTCGGCATCATCAATCCTTATCCCTTTACATGCCTTGACTCCTTTTTCAATGTAGGTACTGCAAAGCCATTGGATTTTCTTCTTGTAAACCTGTCTGCGCCGGAGTGTTTTTCCGCAGTAAGGGCAAATCAGCATTCCGCTTAAGGGATAGCGGTTTTGGAACTTCATTGTGCTGTCCTGCCCGATATTCCTGTCACGCTTTCTCTGTTCCCTGACTTCCTGCACCTTTTCCCATACCTCCGGCGATACAATTGGTTCGTGATTTTCCGAAATGTAATAACTCTGCACTTCTCCGTTGTTTTTCCTTGTATGGTTTCTTTTGTTTTCAGGGGTGTAATACTTCTGCAGATGAAAATCCCCTTTGTACTTTTCATTGCAAAGCATCCCATTGATGGTCCCGCTCTCCCATGTTGTTCCCGTCACTGTTTTCACGCCCAGGTAATCAAGCAGCTCCCCAATCCTTGACGAGCCGACATTCAGCAGATAAAGGTCAAAAGTCAGACTGACAATTTCCGCTTCCTTTCTGTTCACAATCAAATCTCCATATTCGTTTTTGTCATAACCGAGGAAGCGGGATGTGGTAATCATCACTTCTCCTCTCTCAAACTTCTTCCGAATGGACCATTTATTGTTTTCACTCATGCTTCTGCTTTCTTCCTGTGCAAAAGAAGCGAGGACGGCAAGCATCATCTCACCGTCCCCTGATAGAGTGTTAATGTTCTGTTCTTCAAAAAAAATACCGACACCCAGTTCCTTCAGTTCCCTTGCGAACTTTAGAACGGTGACGGTATTTCTAGCAAACCTCGATATGGATTTTGTAATAATTAAGTCAATCTCTCCTGCCCTTGCCTTTTCCATCATTCTCTGGAACTGTGGGCGGTTCTCACAATAACCGGATATGCCCTGATCAGCAAATACTCCGATAAATTCATATTCCGGATTTCCGGTAATCATTCTCTCATAAGTTTCCATCTGGTTTTCAAGAGAGTCTTCCTGTCTTCTGCTGTCTGTGGAAACTCTGGCATAAGCACAAACCCTTTTCTTTTGTAAGACCGAAGCTGGTCGTTTGTTAATCACTTTTACTCGCACGTTACATCACTTCCTTCAAAAAACCTTTTCTTAAACTCTTGAATTCTTCGGAAAATGGCCTGCGCATCCTCTACCTTGTCAATACACACCACTTCCACATTTTTCTTACTGCAAATCAGCATGAACTCCATAAACTGTCCCCAGTTACGGGCAATCGTGGCAGCCCTCATGGTAACCACCACATCTATCTTCTTTGCTGCGATTTCCGCTTTCAGACGATTAAATTCTTTTCTGTTCGGGTCGGCTCCTGAAGCTTCCTCAAAGAATATCTGCAAATCCCATTTCTGTTTTCCATATTCTTCTTCCAACCGTCTCATTACATCGTCCAGATATTTTTCATAGTCTCTGTCACGATGGTTGACTCTGCAGTAAAAAGCTACTCTATTTATCGTTCCTGCAATCATCATATAAATAAGTACTCCTTTCGTTTTTGGTAGTATATAAATCACTCTAAATCCCTGTAAAGTCAAGCAATTCTACGGTTTCCACCCACTCTTTTTTCACTCTGTCCAAACTTGTCAGGAGCCGAAAAAAGCAGCCGGACAGAAACCTGTTGTCTCTGTCCGGCTTGCTTCTAAACCCTCTCGGTATAATCCAGTGAAATCCATCCGTCACGATTTTTCTGATAAGATTTCAGAAGCCCCCAAAGGCTCGCACCCTTGCCTTCTGCTTCTTCCACAATAGTGAAAGCACCTTTTCCGGTGTACTTACCTGTTTTATCGTAGTCTGTTCCCGGACCCTTGCGGATGTTCAAATCTTCGATGGATACTCTCACAAGATACGGTGTAAATGTATCATTGGAATAAATCACTTTACCTGATTCATCAAATACGGAATATCCCTCATTTTCATCCGCACACCTCTTGGCATTTTCCAAACTGTGAAATGCACCCTTCTGTGTGGCGGCATCTGTCCATGTCTTACGCACACGATACCAGACTTCCTCCGGTTCTGTTGTCTCGCTCTTAATTCCAATCATTGTATTTAAGATTGTAATAATCTTTGCACCATATCCGGCTCCTGCTGCCCACCCCTTTCCGTCTGGATTTTCTTTCTGTCCAAGCCACTCCACATATTCCGCACAGCCTCTTGTGACATACTTAAAGCGTGGATCAACACATTCACTCTTTAAATCCACTGTGGAAGCATAGGCTTTCAAATGCTGAACCTGCGCCCTGATACCAAGCTGTGGTGTATCAAAGGGATTTCCTTTCATTCCATTTGAAGTCACTCCCATGCCGCAGAAATTATTCTGGTCGAGTGTAACTGCAGAACCGGAGAATCCAAAATTACCTGTTTCCAGACAGGACTGTGCAAAGGCAATATCACCACGGACACCCTCTGCCTTTCCTTCCAAAAGATAAAGCGGAATCATATCAACAACCGACTGTGCAACATCTGGATTCTTTTCTTTAATATAAGCTGTCATCTGCTCCACCGTTGCCACTGCGTTACCCATAATCTTTGTAAGAGCAGTTTCTTCCTTTTTCGTTACTCCATAATAGGAAGCAATACATTCTGCTTCCGCTTTGGCGAGCTTCTGCAGATTACTGTCACTGGAAAGCCATTTTGTTGCTCTTGTATTGGTATGGAATGAATGCTCCAGAATAATACCCGGTGTTCCTACCGCATTTGCTCCACGAAGCACTCCATAGTATTCTCCGTTTGTACCCTGACGTGTTGCGGTTCTTCCACTCTGTGCAGTTCCCATCACTGCCTCCACAACCTTTGCCAGCTTTAGACCAATATCCGTGCTGCTTCCATTTAAAAGGACATATGCCACCGGATAATCCACATTTTCGTTTACACCATTGCCTACAGCATTGGAATGGACAGAAATAAAGAGGTTGCAGCCCTTGGAAGCCGCACCTCTTTCATACAATGCTCTGTCCGTATTCTGATTTGTCCTTGTGGTTACCACACCGATACCAAATGCCTCCAACTCCTTCTTAAGATAATTATGAAGTTTCCAAGTCATGTCCGACTCATAATAAGACGAAACCGCAGGGCTGCGGTTGTATTTACCGTAATGCCCTGCGTCCAGACATACCTTTATTGCCATATTACTCATCCTCCTTTTTCTCATCAGCTTCTTCGTGCAGCTGCTCCAATACCTCTTTCAGCTTCTTTGGAACCGGAAGTCCGATAAGGGCAACATTCTCAATAATGGAAATTCCCTCATTGGATAAGTAAAAGAAAATGACTGCGGTGCGGAGTACACTTCCGTTCTGGATGACCTGCGTATCAAGCACATGGCCGATACCTACCAGACAGAAGATTGCCACCTTTTTGCAGATGCCTTTAAAACCAACCTCGCTGGATACCTTTTTCTGTACGAATGCTGCCATAAGCCCGGTGACATAATCGATGACCACAAACATAAGGAGTGCATACAGAAAACCATCCAATCCTCCAAGAAACCAACCCATAAAGCCTCCTATTCCTGCAAATACATACTGCACTGTTGTTACTGCCTGTCTCATAACTGTTACCTGCCTTTCTTTGTTTTTTGGTATGAAAAAAACAGCCCGCAAAAGGCTGTTTGATTCCAAAACTATATCTGATCTGGCATACTGTCCCATAACCTCATATCTTCCTGACCAAGACTCCATATTGCAATCCCTGACACGCCATAGGTGTATGCTGCTTCATTTGCCCAATAGACAATACTGTCCACATCGGAGTAATACATAATAGAAAAACCATCCGCATCTCCAAGATACATCCTCGAAAGCCAGACATTCAAATCATGTGGTACTACCTTCATTTCATAATCGTTGCCACATTCCAGTGACATTTCATGGGAATGGAAAAAGTCGTAATCCATAGAAATATCCTGGCTTCTTGTGCTGATTTCCTCCACATCAGAATTGACACGGAACAATTCAAATTCATTATCCCATGAAATTCCGGTACGAGTACATCTTCCAAAAGTAGTCTGCTTTCCATCCGGGAAGGTAATATCAAAACACTCATAAGGTTCATAATACCATGCATCACCCAGTCGCAAGAGGTCACACACCACTCCCTTCTCCGCCATGAATCCCACATATCCAGTTTCTGCAGTAATGGTTGCTGTAAACCTTAGTGTGTAGGCAGCACCGGAATATACTCTTACCTTATTTCCACGGATTCTCATTTCCACGGTATATAGGCTTGGATTACTCCGTAAATCTGCATTTGAGGTCTTACTGAAAGAAGATGCATAGCTGCCAAGTTTCTTACTTCCCTGATACAATTCCACACACTGGGTATCGTAATTTATACAGCAGAAAATGCTTCCAAGAAACACTCCTGCCTTACCACCTCCCGATGATTTAAAGGCAAATCTCGCCCTCACATGGATTTCAGAAAATCCGGTGTAATCCAGTGCTAGTTTTCCACTGCCTTCCAGCTGCGAATACTTACGGACACGGTCAGAACTTTCATCCTTCCAAATCTTCCACGAACCGTCAAGCACTGTAAAATAGTTGGTAGGGATTTCTGAATAATCACAGAAATCTTCATACCATACAAGCGCACTTTCCGGCTTTCTGCGAAGTACCTCTGCAGTAACCTTAAATGCCCTATCGGGTTGTACCATTTCTCCGTTCACATCCATGAATTTTCTTGGCTTCAATCCATAGTACACTTCCCCGGCAGTCGCTTTCTGTGAAAAATCCGAACATACCCGAAAGCCATAAAAAACCACCCCAGGCACTCCACCGGACACAGTAATGGTGTGCTTTCCTGCTGACAAGCTGACTCCACTTTTTAATATCCTCCAGAATTTTTTTCTCCAATATAAGAAATACATCCTTGATTCCGACAGCATCTGACTGTCCCCATCAAGACTGATTCCGATGCTATTCTTATCCCATCTTGGATAGACTATCTCAACTGCCACATCATATGTTCCGGCTGTTGGTACTTCAAATGTGTATTTCAGCACCGCTTCTTCATCCAAAACAGACGCATATCCTTCCCCAATGACTGCATTGCCAGAATAAGAATCCGGCACACCATCTCTGTCAACGCTGATTGTTCCAAAGGATACCTCCTGCTGTTTCAGATAGGTTGTAAGATATTTTCTGCCACTATAGGTTTCTTGCTTTGTCGGCTCTGCTATTTCCCTGCTCGTATCCCATCCTTCCATGAAGTCATACACCTGAAGCAGTCCCCAAGGGACCATATCCGTCCAATCCCAATAAGAAAAGAACGGTATAAATGGTTGCGGTGGGGCATCCCCTGTATGATTATATAAGCCCTCCATCCAATATTTCGCAGCATAATAGGTAAGGCTTGTTCCCCTATAAGTCGTGCCAAGATTCTCCGTAGTATCGTATATCTGCCATCTCCATCCATATCCAGGAAGTCCCATCATGATTTTGTCCGGGTTCATTGCATTGGCAGCATAACTGTAGATGCCTTCAAGCCAGCTTCTCGGAGATACCGGTCCCGGTGCTGAACCCGCCCAACTCATACCATAACTCATGATTGCTGCTGTGTCGCAGTATGCATCCAAATCGGCATACACGCACCAATTCTCGCCGCCAACCGAACCGCCAACACTGGTCATACCCGGAAGGCAGATATTTACATGAAGGTTTGCTCCCTTTGCTTTTACAGTAGAGTAAATCCGTGAGAACAGCGCATTTGCCTTTGTTCGGTTCGCCAACTCCCCTCCACGTTCCAAATCAATATCTATCCCGGAACACCACGGATATTTGTCAATAATTCTCACGATTTCTGAAAGGAACGTATCCTGTGCGCCATTCGTATTCTCTCTGAGTGCTGTAAAAATAGATGCAGTACCATGATTCATAATGGTCAGAAGCCATTTAATATGTGGCCACTTCTTTACATAAGGAAGGATGGTACTGACCGCAGTTCCCGTCTCGCTGATTGTTCCATCTGCTGAAACCTCAAAGGTAAAAACACCAACATGAGACAGCTTATTTCCTTTTTCTCTTAACACCTGATGCATTCTCGTATTTCCCATGAATGTCCATGCCATGACATTTCGGTTACTTGCCCTTCTCACATCCGTTTTCCTCCAATCCCGTATGCCATCTCCTGAAAAGACATGCGTACAAGTGCTGACTTCCTGTCCTTTACTTTAATCTGATGTTTACTATCCCCTGCTGCCGAATAAGAATAAAATCCATCAGCCCTAATCCTGCTTCCATTCCTTGTTGCCACCCTTGCATCAGCATTAATTTCAACAACATCATCTTCCAAAAAACCACTCTGCAGAGTCAGCTTGTGACTTCCGTAATTATGAGCCACACTCATGTCTCCTGCTGCCATCGTATCTTTTGGAATGATGTGATAATTCAGCCCGGCTGATACTTCTCCGTCATTGGTAATCACTGCTGTAACACCGGAACGGACAATCCCATTAAAAAAGCGGACAGGTGTTATCTCCCCATCCACACGTTTTTTCTGCAAAAGTTCCAGATTATTTACCACATACCCGGTCAGCCATTTACCTTCCTGAAACATGATATCTGTTATATAAAAGGTTCCGGTACAATTCTCTAAAATTACATTTACGGTAGCCTTTGCCACCTTCTTTTCTTCATGTGTATTGATTGTTCCGGCAAATCGAATAAACTCCATCCTCACACCTCCTGTGCATCAAAGGTGTACCTCTGTTCTGACACATGGGAAACCCATGCGGTTGCTACCGAACCGCCCTGCAGCATAACATCCGTAAAACGCACGGTTCCTGTACAGTCCTGCACCACTACCCTTACCGTCAGTTTTTTCACTTTTTCTATTCCGGTAACACTGACCGCTCCTGCCGACCTCGTAAAATACATGGTGCATTCCTCCTAATACAACTCTACAAATCTTGTTTCTTCCGAACCATCCTCATATTCAATGATAAGTTCAATGCCAACCCTTCCATTCGCTCCCTTTTTCAGATTTTCAGTTACTATGCTTGCCGATACTGTGTAGCTGCTTCTGGTAGCCGGATATACTTCCTGTGACAGTGTTTTTGTGGTATTCAACGCTCCCACACACTTAAAACTTGCATTGCCGGAAGCACCGTTTTCTCCATCCACCTCAAAACCTGAATTCTGCCAATAGCTGAATCCATCATCTGCTCTGGAATTCAGCAGATGGTTGTTTACCACCAAATCCTTCATCTCCTGTCTGTCCAGCAAATCCGATGAGGAAAGAGTATCTGCTGCCTTCTCCCACGAAGCAGATGAATCACCCAGTTCTTTTAACTTGGTGGAAAGCTCAATGACTGTCTTCCACGGCTCTTGCACGTTATAATCCATACGAATAATTCTCGTGCTGATTCGGATTCCCAAATCCTTATCATCCACGGTTACCACATCTCCGATACCGAAACTCTCATGCTCCCACCCAGTCAGTACAGACAGATCCATTACCTGTATGACATAAGAAATACTCGGCTTAGAATAATCTGCCAGTCGCATTTCGGTATATTCAAGCATCTGATATGGATTGGTAAAAGAGGAACAATCAAGCGTTGATACCCTGATTTCTGAAGAATACTCCGTATTCTCCACATATTCCTTTCCATTATTGATACTTGCAAAGGTCATACCATCTGCACCATAAGCATAGAGTCTTGTCACAAGACTTCTGGTATCCACCACCCGCTGTATGGATTTCATATTTTTACGATAGGCAAACACAGCACCACTGTTACTTCCAGATTGTGTCAGAAGGCTGACCTGTTTATTTACATTGTCAAACTCCAAATCACCACCATAAATGGACTGAATGGTACGAAGCATGGAAAGGGCATTTTTATCCGTGGACTGCCAGGAACGTTTCGTTGATACCGTTATTTTTCCAACACTCCATCCGGTTCCCTGCAGTGCATAAGCCATCGGCTTTTCTGCGGTTTCCGCTTCATATGTCTGTTCACTTTTCTTTTCAGAATATGCAAGGTCATAAAACGCAGCTTCCGCATAAATGCTCGTTACCGTCTTTCCGTCCTCACCCTTATCATCCGTGACTGTTCGGATACGGTAAATATCCTTAGTAATCTGCAGTTTCTTTTCATTATCGAGATATGATCGCTTCCCATCTTTGAATGGAATAGAAAATTCCAAATAGTCAGAACCGTTCAATTCACTCGTAACAATAATGTCATAGGCATTTTCTAATACTGCTTCCCTGATTCCACCATCACTTAACACCACCGGCCTTGCATATCCCAATTTAGAATAGGGGGCCTTTGGTGTCTCGTATATCTGAATTGCACTCAGTTCCGGTGTCATAGACGTATCTGTTGTAGAAAGCGTCATCTGTATCTGAATGTATCTTAAATTTGGAGATTGTATCACTCCATCCGTTCCAACCGCTTCCCAATCTGAAAAAGATACATCTTCCAAAGAGTCAGATGTTCTTGTTTTGACTTCCGAAATGGATGTAATCCCTGCATCCACCGTACCGACAAGCTGTATCTTTCCCTCTCCGGCAAGACCACCTTCCCCAAGGTCTAAAATCCTTGTATAAAGGACACCGCTTTCTGCATATACACCGTCCGTCTGCTTTAAGGTCACACTGCCCGGATTTGATATGGCATCCACAGACGAGTCCACATCTGCACCATTTGCTAACAGACCGGAAAGAAAGTGTGCTTCCAAATCATCAATTGTCAGATTAGAATCCGTTTCATAAAACCAATCATCAAATCCTCCGGCAAAGTAGTAACTGTCTGCATACATTCCCATGACGATATCTGCAGTACAGGAAGGATTCAGTTCCCCGGTAAAAGAACGAATTGCTGTCTTAAACACATCCCCTGTGCTTCTGTCACAAACAAGGCTTTGTACAGTCTTTGCCTCCAAATCAATGACCGTTCCAATAAAATACGCACCATTGTTTTGCAGCACCACCCCCATCGGGTCTGGCTCGATAACGTCATAAATCAGCGTACCAGAAGCATCATAAAGCATATTTCGCAATCTTCCTGAACGAAGGGAAAGATAAAACAGAGGATTTCCCGGACCGCTTCTGGTACTGAAAATAGGTACAAATGTTGTCCCTACCGAATAAGTAGTTGGGTATATCCACCCTCCTGCCACGATTCTCTTTCCCAATTCTGTGAAGAAATCCCCTGTATTCGTTGCCCTTAGATGTGTTTTTTCCGTTGCTGGATTTACGGTATTGAACCGAAAAAATTTCCCAAGTTTTCCGGCACGGGTAGATGCTGTTGTTCCCGACCATCCATTGATGGTAAAATTTCTCGCATGACCGGACGAATCGTGTAGCGTTGTATCATCACCACTCGGTGAATCATTCATTTTCCACTGTGCCTGTGTATTGGCTGTTTTCCGAAATTCGCCTGTGAAATCTTCGGTTGCATTTACAAGCAGTTTTAATCCCATTACACCCACCTGCTCCTTCCCTGTATCGTAAGTTCCGTAAAGGTTGCACCACTTACAGAAACCAGAACCTCATTACCGCCCGGATTCAGTTCCGGGAACACCAACTCATCAAGCTGTGAAAGAGCGTTCCGCAATGTTACCCCGGTATTGGAATCCACAACTTTAGCCGTCAGCTTTGCCGTATCAAGTACAAAGGTTTCTCCTTCCGCAAGTTTTCCTTTTACACGAACCAACTCCCCATTTACTTCGATATCCACATAAGAAGAGGTGCTGTCCATAATCGCTTTTATTTCAAAAATCGGTTCAGATATAAGATTTCCCTTTTGTCTGTTTACAGTGGTCTTGCCCTCTGCTGCGATAGAAAACACCTCATCCTCTACGGCATAACCGAATGGATCAGGACAGATAAACTCCAAAGAAAACGTACCTGCTGTCCGTGATACTCTTTCCATGCTGATTTCCGTATTCAGTCTCGCCATAAAATATCTGTCCGGATATTCATCAAAAATCAATGGCTGAACCCCTCTATACGGATTCAGCCACCCATTAATTTCATCTATTCTATGTACCAGAGCAGAAAAATCCTGCTCCGGGAACACGGAACATTCCACCGGAATGATACGCTCAGAATACTCCATTCCAAAATCCAGTATCCCTGACCTTCCCGGTATGCTTTCCGTATTATTTCTAAAAGCCGGAAGCATGGGATATCCCGTAATTCTTGCTTTCAGCTTTTTTTCCTTCGAATGAATTCCCTGAAATGAAAATCCCATGCTTCTCCTCCTTCTTAGGTGATTGGTATAATTCCCTGTGCCCTCGTTCCCGACTGCATCAGGTTATACAGTCCCTGTGATACCTTTCGAATATCATCCTCACTTCGTACTACCATCTGTGCTACACTCACAAGCGGGCCGGTATAAGTAATCACCGTTCCGCCACTTCCCGAACCGGAAGTCTGTGTATTCGCTCCCACCCTTGCATCTACATCAAAGTCTGTAGGAATGGCATTGTTAATATCCTTTGACACCTTATCCATTTCATCTGTGAAGCCCTCGCCAAGACCTTTGGCCATGTTGTCACCAATTCCAGCAAACACACGGGATGGTGAATGGATACCGAGCAGGCTCTTGATACCGCCAACGATATCCCCAACAAAACTGGAAATCTTGTTCTTTACCCACGAAATCATGGAAGAAACACCACTCCAAAGTCCGGTCACGATATTCTTTCCGACACTCACAATAGAGGTCGCAGCTTTTCCAATACCGGAAATAATGGCTGTCACGATTTGAGGTAAACTTGCCACCAGCTGTGGTATCGCCTTAACCAATCCAACCGCCAGCTGAACCACCAATTTAACACCCATCTCAATAATCTTAGGCAGATTTGTGGTTATGAAATTGATGATGGACGAAATAATCTGAGGCAAAGCAGCCACCAATTTCGGCAGTGCATTCAGAAGTCCCTGGGCTAATCCGGTAATGATGGAAAAAGCGGCATCCAGAATTTTATCCATGTTGTTCAGCAAAGTAGTGCATATTAAAATCACCGCATCGACTATGGTCGGAATCAACTGTGGCAGTGCCTCTCCTATTCCGGTTGCCAGTGTGACAATCATCTGAATCGCAGCATCGACCAACTGTGGCAAATTCGCTAAAATTCCGTTGACCAGTGTAAGCACCAACTGCAAAGCGCCCTCGGTTATCTGAGGAAGGGCGGCTATCAGTGAATTCAGAATAGTCAGCACAATATTTGTCGCAGATTCAATCAAAATCGGCAGATTTTCCAGAATCGCACCTCCGATAGAGGTCACGATATTAAGTCCCAACTCAAGGAACATCGGCATCTGCTCTGTGATAATGGCTGCCACATCTCCTATGGCTGTTCCAATTGCCACACTTATCTGACTGAAATCTCCGTTTGCTTCATTGATTGCATTTCCCAGTGTGGAAAATACATCTGTTATTCCTGCGGACATCTGGCTTACCGTTGGTAGGAACACACCCTCAATGGAGCGTTTCGTTCCCTCCAATGCAGAATCCAAATCCGCATATTTTATTTCATTAATTTGTGACAGGGCATCATAGCTTGCAGCCGCCCCATCTTTCATCCCGGCAAGCACGGGAAGTACATTTGCCTGTAAATCTTCAAACTGTGTACCGAACAGTTTAACCGCAGCCGTGTTCTTTGCTATCGGGTCATCCATATTATTTAAGGTATTCACAACTTCGAAGAAGGCCTCCTCGGCACTCTCTCCTCCGGCAGCAAACCGTTTCGTCATTTCATCTGCATTCATCCCAAGTGCCTGAAATGCTTCTATAGTTGTATTGCTTCCGTCCTTTGCCCTTAAGTTAAATTCCTTAACGGCATCACCGACTTTATCAATGGAGAAAACACCTGCTTCTGCACCATTGATAAGTCCGGTAACAAACTGATCCGCTGACAATCCCAATGCGGAATACTGTGCGGAATATTCATTTAAGGTATCGAGTAAATCCCCGTTTTGGTCTGCACCATTCTGTGCGCCGACTGCAATGATGTTATATGCTTCCTCTGCTGTCACACCAAAGTTCTTCATCAGTGCATTGGCAGCACGAGCCGATTCCTGCAGATCATATCCGAAGGTATCACGCAAAGCAAAACCGGACTCTGTGGCTTTCTGTAACTCATCCCCCACAAGTCCGGTTGTTTTCTGTACAATGGATAATCCCTCTGCTACATCCTCAAGGCTGTCACCGAAATTATTGGTATAGACCTTCTGTGCGATTGCACCAAGTTCCTCTAATTCCGTGCCTGTTGCTCCTGTGGATGCGGATATCTGATTGACAGCCTTATTATATTCATCACCCAGTTTTACCAGTTCCACGCCTGCTGCCACAACGGCAGCACCAATGGCAGCTGCCGCTGCTGCGATAGCCGTACCGACTCCTGCGACAACAGAACCGACCTTTTCGAACTTACCGGATGAATCCTCTGCCACATCTCCGCTGTCTGAGAGTGATTCTGCAAAATCATCCGTCTGTTCTTCTGCTTCCTCCATCTCCTGTCCCAGTCTGTCAATGGCATCCTCATTAGCTTTCAATTCAGACTCCATTTTATTCAAATCAGCCTGTGCATTGTTCAGCTGTATCTGCCAGCTTCTGGTTCGGCTATCCGCTTCCCCAAAAGAAGAGGAAGCATTTTCAAGTGCCGCCTGTAAAGTCTGCACCTTATTTTTCTGTGCTTCTATCTCCTTCGTCAGCACACCGTTTCTTGCACTTAAGGACTGGATGGATTTATCGTTTTTATCAAATTGCGATGTGACAAGGTTCATTTCTGAACCAAGCACCTTAAAAGCGGAGTTGATTTCCTTTAGGGCATTTTTAAACTCCTTCTCGCCCTCAACTCCCATCTTGACACCGAAACTCTCAGCCATCCAAACACCTCCTTAGATGCCTTCCGGTATGATATCCTCAATGAAAACCTCCCTCTTAGGCTTTGCAATTCCAAGAAACTGTTTGTGAAGTTCCCATTGATCCATAAGTTCGCCAAGCGGTGTCAAAAGCACTTCCTCTTCCGGTTTCCGTAACTGTGTTACTCCGATATACACGAACCGGGCAAAGCTCACTTCTGGTGGCTCTGCCCGGTCTGTGCGTTTCCCTTTTCATTTTTCTCCGGCATGGATTCCACATGACGCTTCGTGCCTTTTAACATTGCTGCCATGATTGCATCCTTATATTCTGCCAGTTCATACGGATTGGTAAGAAGTTCTATTTCATCTTCTGTAAGAAGCGGTTTCGGTTCATCCCTGTGCTGTAAATTATGGATGAGGATTTCCTGATTTGCCAACAATGCAATCAGCCAAATAACCTCTCCCAACGATTCCTCCATCGTTGCATTCTTTAACAGCTTGTCACCGAGTTTCTCCAAACCGCCATACCGCTTGGTAATATCCTTTGTTGCTTTGGTGGTAAGAATCAGCTTGTGTTCCACACCACCGATTGTAATAACCTGACTTCTATCTTCTATACTGTACATACTGCTTCTCCTTTCAAATCCCGGTTACCCGGTTTCTATGCATCCTCTTCCGATACATTTGACGCTTTAGTTGTATAAGCAGGCTCGTAAACCTCTTTATACCAGCTTCCGATAGTTGTTGTATTTACACCGGAATCATCCTCACTGACCTCCGCTTTCCACGGATGTCTGCCCTTTCCGTCCACCTTATTTCTGCGCATTACCGTTCCTTCAATGCTTGGTGTCTGGAAGTTTATGGATTCTCCCTTTGTTTCCAAATTGGTAGCCGGAACCGCAAACTTCACACGGTATAACCAGAAATAACGGTATTTTCCGTTTGCCTTCTTTGCTCTGAAGCCGACTGCTACAGGCTTACCGTCGTCTTCCGATGTGGAAACCAGTACACCATTGCTGTCAATCTCTGCACCTGTCAGTTCTGATGCTGCGGAAAGTCCGATGTCATCCACACCAAGTGTCAGTGTGCCAGAATTGAATTCCTTGATGATCTGTGCAATTCCATCATCCGCATACAGCACTGCTTCTGCAAGTTCTACAGACAACTCCACAGAAATCGCTTTTGCAAGCTGCACCGGAGTACCATAGGTTTCCTCCTCGTTTTCATCCTCTGTAATAGGCGCATAAAATAATTTATCAAGACCGATGGTTGCCATTGGCAAATCCTCCTTCCTATTCGCTTATTCCCATTACTTCAAAAATGTAATGGTGGTATTTTGTTTCTTTTTCAAACTCCATATATTTTCTGGATGTAATCGTAATGTCTGCATCCAGGAGCCTTGTAGTAATCTCATCCCTCATCTTCAGATAATTTCCTTTACAGTAAAGTGCCAGTTCAACTTCCTCTGTCTCCACGATTGGTCGGTCATCTGCACATACAGGGAAATCATCCGTTCCGGGTATGATTACCAAAAAAGTATCCGGTTGTTGAGGTTTTCCTTCCTCATCATTAACCGGATACTCCGAAACTGTCACTTTCAGTTTCATAGGTTCTAATGCCTTTATGATTCGGCTGTTCAGACTCATAATTTCTCCACCTCCGAATCCAATGCTTCCTGCATCTTTTTGATGCATTCCTTCTTCGCCTTTCTGCCGGCCGGCTTCGCCCACGGCTTGGCTGGCTGATTAGAACGACCATGTTCCAAAACAGCAGCTTTCAGTGGGTTGGGTACTCCTTTTCTGTCATAACCGATACAGCCCACCTTTATGTTCCAATTCCCATCTGCAGACTGGTAAGGTTTCGTAACAGACAGAGACTCAAGCAAATCACCTGTTGATTCCGATGGTTCTTTTGTCGCCTGACCAATAACGGAAGAAAGACTCTGTTTCGCAGCATCGTACAATGGCTTTACCCCTTCTTCCAATACCGCACTTGTGACTGCATCATAATAGCTGCCCAGTGCTTCCATCTTTCGTATGGTTTCTTCCGGCAGTTTGAATGTCATCTTTGCCATCGCGCCACCTCCCTCGCCATAATGGTAAGCATTCCGCTCCGCTTATCTCCAAGCACGGACTCAATTTCAAAAATTCTGTCCCCGTGTTTTATTCTCATGGTAGATTTAATTCCTGAACGAAATCGGATGTATATTTTATTTGTGATTTCTGCAGTCTCTCTGTTGGAAGCCATATACTCTTTACCGGAAACGGGAGCGATGTCTGCCCATACCGTATGGACTGTCATCCACTCCCTTGTTTCAAACCCGTCTGCATCCTGTGTACTTTTATAATCCTGTATTTCTATGCGGTATCTCATCCTTCCGACCTGCATCAGAATTCCTCCTTCCGCACACTGTACAGCAGAAATTTAAGCATCCTAGTCAACTCATCAAAGTCTGCCTTTTCCCTGTTTTCATATAAATAGGTCACAGCATAACGAATTCCAACTTTCACAATCTCCGGCACTTCTTCCATTTCATCAAAATCTGTTCTTACAATATCCTGGCACAGACTTTCTGCTGTCTCCAAAAGCGTCTGAATGAGGGCATCCTCTTCCGTGCCATCCAAACGCAGATATAATTTCGCTTCATCCACGGTCACAAGCATACCCTCATCCCCCTATCTTACGCAGACTTCATACTAAGCAGTTTCACAGCTTCAGGAAGAATCAGCTTTCCATCCACTCTCTGGCTTGCAAGGAAACCGACCTGTCCTGTGGTTGCATAAAGTTCATTCAGACGTTTGAAGCTTCTGCCCTCACGGTCTGCAATCCAGTAATAAGAAAAATCACCGAATGCAAGAGGTGTGGCTCCTGCTGCCACTTCCGGTGCAAATGTGGAAGTGTAATAAGGACGGTTCAAAATCATATCCGGTACACCTACAGACACAGAAGGCTGCCAGATATAATTACCGTTGGAATCCTTTAACTTACGTAGTGCCTTAACTGTGGAATCATTCAAAATCCATTTAGCCTTCTTACGGTAAGGAGCCTTTAATGAATAGAACAGATCCATGACATCATCAAATGTGATGTTGGCAGTCGTAGTTGTTACACCAACTTCTCCACCTCCGGTGGCATTGAAAATACCGACAGGTTTTCCGGCACCGTCACCAACAAAGAATGCTTCCTCTTCCTTTGTGGAGATACGTCTTGCAAACTCTTTCACGATATATGCCTGAACGTCAAATATACTATCATTTAAAAGTTCATCCGATACTTTAATCATGGTAGCAAGTTTATATGCTCCGATAGATGTCTGACCAAAGCTGTCATCAGATTCAGGGAACTGTCCGTTCTCGTCAATCCATGCTGCTTCGCCCTTACCCGTAACAATCGGAATCTTGCGGTCACCGCTGGAAGTTCTGATTACGGTTGCAAGGGAACGGAAGAAACTCTCCTCTTCCAGTCCTTCCACCAATTTTCTTTCAAACTCATCCGGCACCAGATAACCGCCCTCGGCATCTTCCCCGATGGAAAGTGCATTATTGACATCGTAATAGTTCTTCTTACGCATCGCATTCCAGAATGCAGTCTGGTATTCAGCAGATGCACGTCCGCTCCCCTTATCCCCCGGCTTCATGCCCGGCTTATCCTTGATTGGTTCGGAAGTAGCCTTTGCCAGTTCCGCATCAATGGCAGCCTGTCTCTGCAATCTCTCGATTTCTTTACCGAGTGCCACCACATCCGCTTCCATTCTTTCGTAAGTCGCATTGTCCTCTGCAGAAATCAGACCATCACTGCCCCTTCTGGAATCCAAAAATGCCTTGGCAGTTTCCCATGCTTTCTTTCTCTTTTCCATTAATTCCAATACTGTACTCATATTCATTGCCCTCCTTATGGCTTTAACAGACTGAGCCGCTTTTCAAGCTCGCTAATGTTTACCTTTTTCTCCGGCTTTCCGGGAATCAGCTTATTAAAAAAGGAATTGGTAACAGCCGACCTTGAAAACAGGATGGCTTCCAATTCCTCTTCCTTTTCTTCTTCCTTTTCTTCCGAATTTTCCTCTTTTCCCTTATCAAAGAGAACTTCATCCGCAAACCCAAGTTCCACAGCTTTCTTTGCATTGAACCAGGACTCTGCATCCATCAGATGTGAGATTTTCGTGCGGTTCAATCCGGTTTTGATTTCATAGGCATTCATAATGGATTCCTTGACTTCATCAAGCATCTCAATTGCCTTTTTCATCTCTGCTGTATCTCCAATGGCTATCGTAGCCGGGTTGTGGATCATCATCATTGCCACCGGACTCATCAGCACCTTTGTTCCTGCCATTGCAATCACGGAGGCTGCCGAAGCAGCAAGACCGTCAATCTTCACAGTCACATGACCTTTATAGTCCATCAGCATGTTGTAGATTTGGGCAGCTGCAAACACATCACCGCCCGGACTGTTTATCCATACGGTAATATCCCCTTCGCCGGATAACAGTTCGTCTTTAAATAACTTAGGGGTAACCTCATCCCCGTACCATGTTTCATCTGAGATTTCTCCATTTAAAAAGAGGGTTCTTTCCCCCTCATTTCTGACCCAGTTCCAAAACTTTCGTTTCATCGTAGACCTCCTCTGTTTTTATTGTCTGGTGGTTGCTGCGGTTCGGTTTCCTCTGACGTGCTTTTCGTTCCCTCTTTGGCAAATGCTCCTGCATCCTTCAGCTTCGTCATCGCACCGTTCACAAGATACAGATTGCCACCTTCCTCTTCCGGTAATGGATTCATATCTTCCATTTCACGGATATCGTTGGTCGACAGCCAACCATTCTGTCTGCCGATGGCGTAACCATTCATTCGGCTCTGATAATCTCCACGGAGCAGACCGTCCACATTCAACTTTATAAAAAACTCTTTTTTCTCTTCCGGCAGAAAAAGGGATTTTTTAAGTGCCTGTTCCCATCGGATTACCCACGGGTCAAGTGTGTATTTCACAAATTCCAAGGACTGCTGCTCAATATTAGAAAAACTGCTCTTTTCCAAATCACCGACCATATGTGGCGGTATCCGAAACAGCCTTGCAATTTCGTTAATCTGAAACTTTCTTGTTTCCAGGAACTGCGCCTCCTCCGGTGGGATACCTATCTGCTGGTATTTCATCCCTTCCTCAAGTACGGCAATCTTGTGGGCATTGGTCGTTCCACGATACACTGCATTCCAAGAATCCCTTACCTTTGCCGGGTCTTTCAACACACCCGGATGCTCCAACACACCACCGGGATTTGCACCATTAGCAAAAAAACTGGCACCATATTCCTCACATGCCATCGTCATACCGACAGCATTCCTTGCCATTGCAATAGGTGAGTAACCGATAAGACCATCAAATCCAAGTCCGGGAATATGAAGCACATCCTCCTGCCTTAAGATGATATCTCCCATCTTTTTCATGTTGGGATTCTCATCTGTATAACGGGAATACACATAATACAGCACTCCATTACTGTCCCTCTCCACACTCATCTTGTTTGGAAGTAGCGGATACAGAGAAAGCACCTCGCCTTTCCCATTTCGTATGATCTGTGCATATGCATTTCCCCAAATTAAAAGATGACTCATCAGCGTTTCTCTGAACACAAATGAAATCATCTCCGGGTTTGGCTCATCATGGAGCAGCGTATAAAGCGGGTGGTCACAAACCATTTCCTTCCCACCGTCTTTGTATCGATATACATGAATTGGAAGCGATGCGATTGCTTCTGACAAAATCCTCACACATGCATAAACTGCAGTAGTCTGCATGGCTGTCATTTCATTGACGCTCTTTCCGCTGGTGCTTCGTCCGAAATTGAATGTATACTCACCATTGCTGTAATTCCGTACAGGCTTATCCCTCGCCTGACCGAAACCAAACAAACTTTTTATTCCCATCTGCTATCCCTCCAATGCCTGATTGATTGCTTCCCTTATGAGAAAGAAGCCTAATATGCTGACCAAAATCATGTCATCCTCCTAAAACACCAGAATTCCTCTGGCATCGTACACACTGCCATCACTTCCCTGATTACGGATTGCACGGTCAAGTGCCATGACGGTTGCGACTGCAGCATCAATTTTCTCTGTAGATTTTTCTTTATCCATTTTGATATTTCCGGCAGGGTCTTGTCTGACATACACGTTATCCATCATCCAACGGAGAACCTTATGCCCACCGTGGGCAATTCGCTCCTCAAGTGTCAGCTTCATAAGTTCCTTCGTTGGCGGACTCATATCCTTATACCCCTGCCCGAAAGGAACAACAGTAAATCCCATACCTTCCAAATCCTGCACCATCTGCGTTGCACCCCAACGGTCAAATGCAATTTCTTTTATGTGGTACTTCGTACCAAGTTCCTCTATAAATTTCTCTATAAAACCATAATGAATGACATTTCCTTCCGTGGTTTCCAGACTCCCTTCTGCTGCCCACACATCATAAGGAACATGGTCCCTTCTGACACGGAGTCTCATGTTATCTTCCGGTATCCAGCAGTATGGTAAAATGATGTATTTTTCTTCATCATTTCTTGGTGGAAACACAAGTACAAATGCCGTGATATCCGATGTACTCGAAAGGTCTAAACCGCCATAGCAGGTTCTTCCGATAAGTTCCTCCTCATTTACGGGGAATGCACACGAATCCCATTTATCCATCTGCATCCAACGGGTAGACTGTTTTACCCATTGGTTTAATCGAAGCTGCCGGAAGATATTCTCTTCTGCAGCATTTTCCCTTGCACTGATGTAAGCATTTCGAACCTTTTCAATATCGATGGTTTCTCCAAGGGAAGGATTGGCTTTATACCATGTGGCTTCGCTCGTCCAGTCATCCTCATCGGATGCACCATAAATCACGGGATAGAATGTCGGGTCAATTTTTCTGCCCTCTATAATGTCAACAGCTTTTTGGTGCTGTTCAAAGCAAATCGAATTTCTGTCTGTTCCGGCTGTAGTAATCAGAAAATATAAAGGCTGTGTTCTGGCATCACCGGAGCCTTTTGTCATAACGTCAAAAAGTTCTCTGTTCGGCTGTGCATGAAGTTCATCAAAAATAACAGCGTGTACGTTCAGACCATGCTTGGTATATGCTTCAGCTGATAACACCTGATAGAAGCTGTTGGTCGGTTTATACACAAGCCTCTTAACCGACATCACTGGTTTAATTCTCTTTTTCAAAGCAGGACACTGATCCACCATATCCACAGCCACATCAAATACAATAGATGCCTGTTGGCGGTCGGAAGCACAGCCATACACTTCTGCTCCCCATTCCCCGTCACCGCAGGTCATATATAATGCAATGGCAGCCGCCAGTTCCGACTTTCCATTTTTCTTCGGAATCTCACAGTAGCAGGTATTGTACTGCCTGTAGCCATTTTCCTTAACCGTACCAAATAATGTGCGGATAATCTCATCCTGCCAGGAGAGAAGTTCAAACGGAACTCCCCTCCATTTCCCTTTGGTGTGCTTCAGACAATTGATAAAGTTGACCGCATGATCCGCTTTTGTCACATCATACATTATCTGCCACCTCCCTTAATCAAGAGAAGTTCCATCTCATCACTTTCTTTGTCCTCAGCTGTATCTGCAACAATTCTGCTTCTCGCAGAAGGAGTAAGTCCGAACTGTTCACAAAATTTATTCATAATCTTAAGATAGGTCTGTGCAATGGATACCTGTGGCACCTGCTGCCAATAGCCACTCGGAGTCTTCACAATCGTTCCATGCTGCGTGATAAATTCCTCTGCTTCTTTCCACCTCGCATATGCCTGACAGTATCCGGCAAAGGCAGCCATATCAATCTCCGTGAGAATCCCCAACTGCTCCAGCTGCTTGCTCATCCTCTTCCATTCTTTTTTCGCTTCATCCTCAAGCCATGACGGACAGCGTGGTGCTTTCTTTTCAGGCTTCGGTTCGGCCGTATTAAGGCTTCTCTTGCCCGGATTGCCCTCCAACACCTTTACTGCCGTAGGCTTTGGCTTACGTCCTCTCTGTGCCACTGTCCTCACCTCCGTTTCATGGCATCAAAAAAAGGACTCCCGTAGGAATCCTTTGCTGTATAAATTGGTTATATTAACACTCGCCTGTTAGTATGAATTTTGCATAATCTCCCTTGTGTTCCTCAATGAAAATCACAAGTTCATAAAACTTCATCTCGTTTGCAATTACCTGAACCATATTGGTGTCAAACATATTGGTCCGCCCCGTAGCCCTGACAGCAAGTATCTGCTCTTTTATTTTTTCTGTCATCAGTCCACCTCATCCCTGCACTCAGTCATTCCCAGACAAAGCTGTGTATATATGGTGGCACATCTCTCCTGCTCGCTTCCTTCCGAACCTGCCATCGCTTTCAGGAAGAAGGCTTGTGCCTCCTCCCTTGACTGCCATGTATCCTTTTTCCCGTAGCAAATGGTTGTTATCTGCTCCATATCTGCCTCCTAAATTTTTCTGCATCGGTCTTCCCCATAAACTACATGAAGACTGCTCCGTTATCCCATTTAACCATTATGGAACCTGTGTCATCCACACCCCTTACTGTTCCTTCCGTTCCAATTGGCGGTGCTTGCATATCATCCATCCGCTCAAGAACCACACGGCATCCTTTAGGATACTCATTCCGCACCTTCTCCACTTCTTCTCTGCTTGGAAATCTCATGCTACTCATAATAATATCCGACCTCCTTCAGTAAATGCTGTCCGACTCTTTTTCCAACGCTGTCGTAAAGAGCCTGTTCAAGAACCGTCTGTTTAAATCCAAATCGGCAGTACCCCTCAAGGCAAACATCATAATAATGCTTTGTCGGGCATCCGAGCGGTCTGTCCTCATGCATGATATAAATAATTGCTTCCGTTCCACCGTTTACCTTCTCGCCAATAAAGGGTTGTATTTCCACCCTCATCATTTTCTTGTAATAAAATGATGGGCAACCTTCGTAGCGGTCGAGGTAATGTTCATCCCTTTCACTAATCCGCCAAACCAAAACCGGAACCGTACTTCCCTTCTTTGGCTCAACCGTCAGATAACTTCCTGACTGGCTTCCTTTGAAAAGAAGCTGATAATCCTTAAGTTCTGCTGTCCCCACATATACTGCATCGGGACATCTCTGTGCCATTTGTGCCATTGACAGGTTGCTGCCATAGGCTAAATAATATTTATTCATATTCGTCCATCCTTTCTGAAGGGTTCTTCCCTTCTACCACCTTAAGACCGCCGAAGCGGTCGGTGGCCTCAAAGCTGAATCCTTCAAGCTGCTCTGCCGTGTCTGAAGGCTGTATCCCCTTCAAGGTTTTTGGTAAGGATGTCTCTTGCTGTTGCAAATTCATCTCCGATGAAGCCGAGTCTCAAAAGCCATGTTCTCATTGCGTATTTTGGATTTTCAACCTGTGGCTGTTTCGGGCTGGCACTCGCTACCGTTTTCGCCATCTGGCTGAGTGCGAGGCAAAGCTGTATGTAACTCTTAAGTTCTCCTGCGTGTAAACCGCCCTTTCTTCCGTTGCCAGCGTTGGCAAATTGGAAGCATCTGAACTCGATGGTTTTATGTGTGAAGCAAGCGTGGTAATTCAGCATTCTGTATCTTGAATCGTTGTAATGCTGATTTCTGCTGCCCCATACTCCTTCGTACCAAATGTCTGCAAGCTGTTCCATTGTCTTTGGCTTTCTTCTGTTCAGCCTTTCAAGGAAGGAAGGGTCAACCGTTCTACAGTATCTGTTGATTCGGTTTCGGTCAAGTCTCATTGCGGAAATCAAAAGGCTTTCGTGGCTTGCCATGATGTTCGCAAGGTTTCTGAGGCTCTTTGGAGTGTGGCCATTCAGTCCGATGTGAATGTGTACTCCGCACATATGGGCAGGGTCGCTTTTTGCTCCCTTATGTCTCAGCTGTCTTAAAATCTCCTGCAAATCTGGAATGTCCTCGTAGGTAAGAATCGGTGTTCCAAGTTCTGCCTTCTCGTCATCGGAAGCTGCCTGAATGCTTGAATCTCTTGTGATTTTCCATTCTCTTCCCTTATTGTCCTTGCATGCCCATGCGCTGTAGCTTCCTCCAATGTACTTTACCGTTCCTTCGGTATGAAAATACTCTGCAATCGTTCTCGCTGCCTTTTCCCTTGTGATGTTGTACATCTCCACCTCAACCCCAATGGTCTGTTTTTTCATTTCCTCAATTTGGATTCTTGTTTTTTCGTTCATTCTATGTACCTTCCTTTCGGCTGTTTGTTTTCCCTTTCGGTAGGTACATATTCGCTCTAAAAGCACATATTATCCAGTTAATTCGGAGGCATAATGTACACAAATATTTACTGCTCATATCCATATGAAATTGTGTATTTTATGGCAAAATCCACCCCTCTGCTATTCAGCAGGTTCGGTGGATTTCTTACTGTTTCGTTCTTTCCATTTTTCCTTATCTTCCTCGGTTCGGAATGCGGTATGCCCTTTCAATCTGGAAAGAAATACCTTCCTCGTGTCCTTTCCGTCCTTACCTCCAAGACCAATTCTGACAAGCCAGACTCTCATGTAATATTTTTCATTTTCTTCGATGGTAGCCTTTGGACTTACTCGCTTTGCTTCCTTTGCCGTCTTTGCCATACAAGCTGCCAATTCAGCATAGGCTCTCGCTTCATCCTCGTTCAGCAGAAATCCGCAGAAAAATATTCTGTCCTCCCCAAAGGCAAGCCCCTCTATACTTTCTTCTTCCGCAATCTGTATCACTTGCTCAAGCGGTATGTTTTCTTCCGCATCCAGTCTCTCTACCAGCTTATCGGAAATTCTGAATACCTCTTTTCCAACTGCTTTTTCCAAAAGGTACTGTTTGCTGTGAATCATGTAAATGAGGTTTTTAATACCCTCTGCTGTGAATCCCTCTATCGGAATCCCAATGTTAAGTCTGTCTGTTTCGCCTTCAGCAAAACCTCTCGCTACTAATTCATTCTGCATGGTAAGTGCTGCCTCCTCGGATTCGTGTTCCACGTTGCCATCACGATCCACTGTATACTCCCCGACCTTGTATCCAAAAGATGGTGGTCCCTGATATTTTGCTTTTACATTAAGGATTTCCTCCATCGCTTTCACAACGTCTTTTCTGTTTTCTGCTGTTGTTTTTACCTTCATTTGCTTTTCCTCCATTCAATTTGGTACTACATATATCACTCTGAATGGAGGAAATAGCAAGTTATTTATTCACTAATTTTCCCGTGATTCCGGCAGTGACATTGCCACCGCAAATGCCACAGTAGCGGTCACCGCATTCCCTGCCTGTTTGTAAAGCTGTGCATCCGAATTAACAGATGCTGCTTTATCAAATAAAACATCCGGGAAACCTTGCAGACGGAAACACTCTCTCGGAGTGAGCCTGCGGATTCTTCCGCACTTCATAAGAGTCCCCATTTGCCCGGAGCAATCTAATGTCTGGGAACAGCCTTTTCCAACCCTTCCCCTTCTGGTATCACTCTCAGGATATGCAAGGCTGATACCATCACCAACGTGTGCTTCGTCATACCCCTGTTTTGTACCATTTCTGACACGAAGCATGGTTTCCTCATTCTGCTGCACTTTCTCACACACAAACACACCATGTCTGTCCTGTGAGGTAAGCGTAAACATCGGCTCTCCATCTTCTTTCATCCGTCTGCCATTCTGCCTTTTCTCCATACGTTCTGGTGTCAGAACCGGATGCACTTCCATAACTGCAGAATTCATTGCAGTATGATTTACCATCCCGGAAGTATACCTTGCAGTTATGCATCTGGCATTTTCCGTCAGCTTTGGAGCATGATTGCTCTGATCAATAAATATTCTCGTGCCACAGCCTTTGTTTACAGTAACCGTTGGTGCAATTCCGTCTTCATGATAGACATTTCCACCCTGACCGTGACCACTCGGATTCAGATTACCCATAAGATACAAGCCTGTCTTGGCGCCCACACCTCCAGCATTTCCAACGAGGGTAGCTGATATGCCATCCGTGCCATATACACGGTATCCCTGCATCCCACCTACAAGTTGGTTAAGAGTTGCTGCGTTTTCTCCGCAGAGAGGTAATATTTCTCGTCCACCTCGGCTTCTAAGATTTGCGATAATGAACACACGCTCCCTGTTTTGGGGGACTCCGAAGTCTTTTGAATTAAGCACCTGCCACCGACAGTCATACCCCGCTTCGTCCATTTCAGACAGAACGCTGGCAAAGTCGAAGCCTGAATTAATTGATAACAGGTTCTTAACGTTCTCAACAAGAAGGTATGTGGGCTTATCACTTTCTTCTTTGCCTTTGATGAGGTCAATAATGTTGTAATATATCCCACTTCGCTCTCCGACAAGTCCCCGCTGTTTTCCTGCAACGGAGATATCCTGGCATGGGAATCCGAAACACCAGATGTCTGCATAGGGGACATCTTCTGATTTAAGTTTTGTGACATCATCTGCTTTCCACTCTCCTTCCGTGTCGTACATTGCTTCATAGGAAGCCCTCGCAAATCTGTCATATTCACAATAACCGATACACTTATGGCCGGCAGATTCCAGACCAAGTCTGAAACCTCCTATGCCTGAACATAAATCAAGGAAGGTCAGCTGTTGCATTGGCTTCACCTTCCTTCCCTAAATCCCAATATGGAATTTTCACATTATTTCTGATAACAAAAACTTCATCCGCAGAGCCTTTCATCTCCATATAGCGGTTGACGATGACATCCACAAATTTCTCTTCCAGTTCCACACCATAGCAAATACGCCCTGTCTGTTCACAAGCCATAAGTGTCGAACCGGAACCAAGAAACGGGTCCAGAACCACACATCCCATCATGGAAGAATTCTGTACCGGGTATGCCATCAGAGCAATCGGCTTCATGGTCGGATGGTCTTTGGATGCCTTCGGACGGTCATATTCCCAAATGGTGGTCTGCTTCCTGTCGGAATACCACTGATGCTTACCGCCTTTCTTCCATCCGAACAGACACGGTTCATGCTGCCACTGATAAGGACTGCGTCCAAGCACCAGTGCATTCTTTTTCCAAATACAGCATCCCGATAATTTGAACCCGGCATCCGCAAACGCCTTTCTGAAATTCAATCCCTCGGTATCCGCATGGAATACATAGATAGAAGCATCGTCCTCCATGTTCTGTTCCATATTCACAAAGGCAGCAAAGAGGAATTTGTAAAAATCTTCATCCGCCATATTGTCATTCTTAATCTTTCCGGCAGTCTCCTCCACATCTACATTGTACGGTGGATCTGTCAGAATCAGATTTGCTTTCCTTCCATCCATAAGGATGTTGTATGTTTCCGGCAAAATAGAATCGCCACAGATAACACGGTGTTTGCCCAGGAGCCACACATCACCTGTCTGTGCCACTGTTGGTTTTTTCAATTCTGCTTCTACATTGAAATCATCTTCTTTTACCTTTTTGTCATGTACCTTTGAAAAAAGCTGTTCAATCTCCGGCGGTTCAAATCCTGTAAACCCGACATCAAAATCCGAGTCCTGCAAGTCCTGAATCAAATCTGCCAACAGTTCCTGATTCCATTCGCCTGAAATCTTATTCAACGCAATGTTGAGTGCCTTTTCCTGAGTTTTGCTGACTTCCACAATCGCACACGGTACTTCCGTATAACCAAGTGCAGCTGCTACTGTTACCCTCTGGTGACCTCCGATAATTGTCATATCGGAATTAACCACTACAGGGTCAGCAAATCCAAATTCTTCAATAGAATGCTTAATCTTTTCATACTCCTTGTCCCCCGGCTTTAATCTTTTACGGGGATTGTACTCTGCCGGATTTAAGTCCTTAATCGGCAGAACTGATAGCTTCGCTGTCTTCATCTTCTACCTCCCAAAATCTTGCTTTAATGTAGCAGTCATGACTGCAATACTTCCTTTTCCTGTTACCGTAGCTTAAGAACTCTTTACCGCAACGCACACACACCGCAGGGTACATGGCACTTTCTTTTCTGTTGATTCGTTCCGGGTGTCCTTTCCACCATTCCCGTCTGCATTTATCTGAGCAGAACTTCTTTGGTCTTCCGGTATCCAGCTGTTTCATTTCCTTACCGCAGTACAGACACGCTTTCCCAAGCATGACCTGTTCCTGTATGTTTTTTGTCAGTGCCGAACCATAACCGGAAAGCCCTCTGCTTTTACAGAAGTTCCTCACAATATCACGGGACAGCCCTACTGTAAGAGCAATGGAACGGTAACCAATCCCCTGCTCCCTCATTTCCCTTATCTGCTTTGCCTGCTGCTCCGTCATATCCTTTCACATCCTTCCATTCAAACGGGCATAAAAAATGGGTAAAAAAGCACCTCTTTTTGCGCCTTTTTACCCATTAAAAACACGGTTTTTCTATACTTTTTATCGAAACTCTCTGACGGATTCCCCTTGCATTTAAACACATTCTGCGAAAAATATCACACCACCAGACTATCCCCCCTGCTTAATTCTGCGAAAATTCACGTTTGAGGGGGCGGCGGTCAATCCTGCACAGGATTGTGGAGATTTGATACCCCCACCCTTGTGTATGATACACAATCAATATTTATATTCCTGATACCTGTCCTCGGTCATTGTCTTCACATCATGGTGGTGCTTGCAAAGCGGCTGCCAGTTCCTTTCATCCCAAAACAAAATCGGATTACCCCGATGCGGTTTGATGTGGTCAACCACAGTCGCTTTTACAAGCCTTCCTTCCCTCTGACACTGAACACAAAGAGGATGGCATTTAAGAAACCTTTCTCTTGCCTTTCTCCACTTGCTGTCATACCCTCGCACTGCTGAATCCCCTCGCTCCTGCCCATGCAGCAAAGCGTGTTCTTCACAGTACATTCCCTCCACCAGCTTCGGACAGCCGGGATGCTTACATGGTTTCTTTGGTTTCCTCGGCATAGCACCACGCTCCTTTCTTATGTACCGGGTACGGTGAAAGGATAAAGCCCGTACCCATACCAATGTAAAAGACAGAAAAAAAGACCAAACCACACAGGATTCAGTCCACCTCTAATCTTTCACGCCTACAATATACCA
Organism: Blautia glucerasea; assembly: GCF_013304385.1. Classification (GTDB taxonomy): domain Bacteria; phylum Bacillota; class Clostridia; order Lachnospirales; family Lachnospiraceae; genus Blautia_A; species Blautia_A ammoniilytica. The sequence continues at coordinate 23,447 of NZ_JAAITU010000022.1, read as the reverse complement.
CGAAAAATACTCCATGTCAGTACACCGGACGGTACACACTTAGTACACCTTTAGTACACCACCAAAGCAGCAAAAGGGGGTAACTTTTAAATATTCGGTAATGCTATCTTTATGGTTGATAACTTACCAATTCAGAGTTAATATGACCTCATGGTGAAAGGAGCGATTACATGGATAACAAATCCGTACTTTATCAACTGATGGATACCCGAATGGGAGAAGCATTGCACAAGATTACAAAAGAGGATACTTCGTTTATGCAGACAAAAGAAAAAGCAGATGAATATGCTGCCAAACTGGCATCTCTTAATCTGCCGGAAGAAACGATGCGTTTAATCGACCAGTATGTCAATGAACGCAGTGCCAATTGGGTACGCTATGGAGAACTTGCCTATATGCTCGGCTTTTCAGACTGCAAAGAACTGCTTCTTGGCTCCTGCCATATTCCAGAAATGAAAGATGAAGATTAACGAAACGAACTGTTGCATAATTTAAGGGTGGGACACACAATCCCACCCGGTATCAGTTATATTCTTCAAAAACCCCTATCTGTATCTGAAGGGCAACCGTGATCTGCTCCATCAGAAGATTATCATGTATTTCCCCGATTTTATCTTTTACTTTTATCTTATCTACAGTATCGACCTGTTCAGCCAATGCCATGCTCGGTCTTTTCAGTCCAATACAGCTTGAAAGCGGTATCTGCACATGGGTTGGCATTTCAGGTCTCTTATGTATGTTGCCTGTAAGCGGAACAACCGTTACTGTTGGTCCATGACCATTTCCCCGGTTATTACTCACAATCACTGCCGGCCGAATGCCACACTGTTTATGTGTCGTTTTGTCTTTTCCAAAATCCACAAAATAAACCTCGCCTCGTCTCACTGCCTCACCTCAAAATAAAACTTTCCGTCTGCCTGTCCCTCTCCTCATACAGCGCATCCAATTCCTTTATAGCTTTCTTCCGGTATTTCGCCACCATTGTATGGCTGATATGATATTTCATCATCAGTTCTTCCCAAGTGAAACGCTCCACAGCCATATCCCATACAATTTCCGGTAATTTCCCGGAAAGTCCACGTACAGCATGTTCAAAAAAATCCAGTTCCTCTTTTATCTGTCCGTACTGTCCGGCAAGATAAGATAACCATTCATCACTCATCCTGTCTGCCACCTTACGGTATGCAAGTGCTGCTCTTGCAGTCACATCCGAAACACCGCTTGTCTGTACTCTTTCCCCTTCCGGCTTAGAGAAAGTAAGGGAAGATATGACGGTGTCATAATCAATTCCCTCACATCGGCTTAACTGAAATTCCAACACCGATAGTTCCCTTTTCAAATTCGGATATTCCTTAATCATCCTTTCTGCTCGCACCGTTCACACCTCCAATCCTTGCCTTTACTGCATCTATGATAGCCGACTGCCCACAGTCCTTCTGTTCCAATGACCGCATGGCATCTTCGTCCAATGTTCCTTTGTTGATGATATGGTAAATCATTACTGTTTCCCTCTGTCCCTGTCTCCACAGTCTGGCATTGCACTGCATATACAGTTCCAAAGACCAGGTAAGTCCGAACCAAATCAGAATGTGGCCTCCGTCCTGTATGTTCAGACCATGTCCTGCCGATGCCGGATGGATTGCTGCCACCGGGATTTTTCCTTCTTTCCATTTGCGGATGTCACCTGCTGCTTTTAATGGAACAGCTTTAAACCGTTCAACAATTCTATCCAAATCATGCTGATACCAGTAAGCCACTAACACAGGCTTTCCATTCGCTGCCTCGATTAAATCCTCCAAAGCATCCAGTTTCTTATCGTGGATATGGCGGACTTTGTGGTTCTCATCATAGACTGCTCCATTTGCCATCTGCAGTAATTTCCCGGAAAGAGCAGCTGCATTGACCGCATCCACGTCCCCATCTTCAAATGGCAGAAGCATATCCTTTTCCATCTGACGGTACAGCTTCTCTTCTTTTTCATCCATCCGAACCTCCACCCGATGATAAAGGCACTCCGGCATAGAAAGGTAATCCTCGGCCTTCATGGAAATGCAGATATCAGAAATCAAATTGTAGATTGCTTCTTCCGCACCATCCCTCGGTTTATAGGAATAAATGATATTCCTGTTTCGCTTATCCGGCAGAAAGAACCTGTCACGATAAGCTCCAATATATCTTCCAAGCCTCTGCCCCATATCAAGAATTCCAATCTCAGCCCATAAATCCATAAGATTTCCCGGTGTTCCGGTCAGACCAACCACACGAATTGCCTTCGGCCGGTATCGTCTTAGTGCTTTGAACCTTTTCGCCTGATAAGATTTGAAAGAAGATAATTCATCAATCACAATCATGTCAAAATCCCAGTGATGCTTCTCACAAAGCCACACCACATTTTCACGGTTGATTACATACACGCTTGCCTTTTTTTCCAAAGCATCCAATCGTTCTTTTTCAGAACCGACTACCACTGACACCGACAGTCCTTTCAAGTGATCCCATTTTTCCAGTTCTTCCTTCCAAGTATCCCGTGCCACACGGAATGGTGCAATGACCAGAACCTTTCCTACCTCAAAGTAATCAAGTGCCAGTTCCCACAAAGCAGTAAGGGTAATAACTGTCTTTCCAAGTCCCATATCCAAAATCAAAGCACATACCGGATGCCCGATAATAAACTCCCTGGCATATTCCTGATATTTATGTGGTCTGAATTCCATGCAGCACACCTCCGATCTGTTCCAATCCATCTATCACATATACGGAAAACCCCAAGGCTTCCAGCTGATGTTTTCGTTTTTCCTGTAACGGTCGCAGCTTTTTTCCCGGTGCCTTTAATTCCACAAATGCACACTTCCCACCAGGAAGCAGAACGAGACGGTCAGGCACCCCATCGAAACCGGGAGACACGAACTTTACCGCCATGCCGCCCCTGCTCTTTGCCTCTTTTACCAGAGCCTTTTCAATTACACATTCTCGCAAAACCTCATCTCCGTTTCCCTCTGCTGTTTCCACTTTCAAAAACATCTATTCTCCCATATGCGTATATACGGGTGTATCCGTGTCCTCTTATACTTATTTTCATTTATTAAATATAAGTGGAAACATTGGAAACAGCACCGACACAGCCCTTTTGCCTGCTGACTTCATGGCTGTTTCCAACATCTGTTGCCTACCGTCTTACCAATCCCCCACGGAAACCCATCATTTGTTTCCTGCGGTTTCCTTTTTCACTCTGACAAACACCCTCTGTACACCATAACCGGGGATACGCATTTTGCCGGAGGAATTCCCTTCATACTTCTTCCAGCCACCAATTTTTTGAATAATGGATTCTAACTCATAAGAATCTGTCTTTCGGAAATTCTGACGCTCCTTCCCAAAGCATTCACACCAGACTTCCATTAAACAGAATCTCTCTCTGACTACCGTTCCGGTTCTTCCTTCTGCTTCAAACTCTCCACCACCAAGATAAGAACGTCTCTGATACAAATCCATTGTGTCCCAGTCTGCCGGAAGTAATCGCTCCAGGTAATCCTCCACAATGCCTTCTCTTTCATCAGACTCCATTGCTTCCTGCTGTGCCACATAAGCCTCTGCAGCTTCCTTTCCTTTCAGATACAACTCTTCTCCATCTTTATAAATGGAAATCGCTTCTGCCCAAATCTGGTCTACCGTCTCAGGAGTTAAATCCCATCCACGATGCTTCCCTTTTCCGGTTACATGCACAGGCCAAAAGCGTCTGTTTCCGGTAACATCACGCAGAAAGCCGCCTTCTGAGTTTGTACTTCCCACAATCACACATTCCCTCGGATGACTCTCTACCGTTGTTCCATATGACTGCCTGTATTTATCATCCGTCCGGGTAACAAAAGATTTTACGGTTTCCACATCTACCTTTTTGATACCCGCAAGCTCTCCCAATTCCAAAAGCCAATACCCCTGAAGCTTCTCCGCAGCAGTTTTTCCATCCTTCATATCAGAAATCGTAAGGGAATCCGAATACCACTCTTTTCCCAGTTTTGCAAAGAACGTAGACTTACCACACCCCTGCGGACCGTTTAAAACCAACACGGAATCAAACTTTATACCCGGCTCATAAATACGGGCTACCGCCGCTACCAGAGTTTTTCTTGTAACTGCACGGACATACGGTGTGTTTTCTGCTCCCATATAGTCAATCAGCAGACTGTCAATCCTGCTACATCCATCCCAGGATAACGTGGAAAAATACTCCTTGACCGGATGATAAAGTCTTTCGGAAGACACTACTGCAAGCAGAGCATCTTTGAATTTGGTAGGTGACCAAATCCCATACACCCTTTCAAAGTACAGCTTCGCACAGGCAATATCTGCATCACCCCATCCTTTTTTGACCTGTACCCACGGCAATTCCCCGATGACATCCAGTGCATTCTTCAGCTGATTAAATACGATAGGTTGTAGATTCTCATCGAATCGAATAATCGTTGCAATATTGGAAAGTGTGTCTTTTACTTTTCCCTGACGATCCAAGTCCAGCATGGTCTGCCATTCCCCGGTATCAGTATCGAATTCCTCACTTGCTGCCTTCTCCCTTTCCTTTGCCAGTGTCCTCTTTACCTGTTCATCCGACACCGCAAAGTCACTCATAGCCTTAAAGGATGGCAGCTTTCCTGCATCCGTTCCTTCTTCAGCCTTATCATCCTGCTCCCCAAACTTATGGATGCGGACAATGTCAAACGCATTCAGCAGCTTCCCACAAGCCGGATCAGTGGCATGGTGGGAATACGCAAACTTCCCTTCATAAATCACCACACCTGCCTGTGAATCTGCCGGAATATAATCAAATCGCTCCGGCATCATGCTTTCCTGATATACATCCGGCAGAAATATACGGATTGCCTCTTCTATCGAATAAGTCCGGCAGAATGCACCTACGATTCCTTCCTTCGACAACGGATCAGCCTGTTTCTTCATCTCCCTGCTGACAACTGCTTTTTGTCTGCTGCTGACAGGCCATGAAGAAGAATCCCTCCAATCTGCATATCTTTCCAATACAGAATCCGGATTCAAAAATGTTCCCGGAATATCACGGAAAAAGAATTCTCCATCTGCAGAGGTGGAAGGCCAATACATGAGGCGGCTTGGTTCGTAGGTTGTATCATCAAACAACTCCATACCAATATCCTCTGCCACTTTTCTTGCCACTGCTGCATATTCATCCGGCGATACCGTTCTTGACAATGGGATGATTAAGCGAAGTCTTGGTTTCTCCGGTGTGTGTTTATGGGTAGAGTAGATTAGGCATCTAAAATCAAAAAACAGCTCTATCTGCTCTGCAATATCCTCTGTGGCATAGTCCATATCCAATGTCAGACCAGAACGGAATAATACATTTGCTTTCTTTCTTCTACCGCCCTTCAGCTTTCCAAGCACAAAACCACCCACATCCTTGATGGAATCCTGCTTTGCCTTGCTCAGTTTCCGATACTGTTCCATCGTTTCACTGGTACGGACAGTATGAGAGAGACGCTCCAAAAACACACTAAACTCCATCTCCTGTCCATTCCACTTCTTTTCCATTCGGGAATTTCCTGTTGAAATATACAGTTTCATCCTGCAATCCCTCCTAATCCTTTTTATAAAATTGGCACTCGTAGCCATCAGCACGAAGCGGAAGCCCGTGTACCCAGGAAGGCTGCTCTGCCATAATCCTGCATACCTCTTCCACGGATGATTCTCCTTCCGGCACTTCCAGCACCGCTTCATCATGTACATGAAATACAATGGAGAATCCCGCTTTCTTCAATCTCATCATGGCTTCTGCCAGAATATCCCGGCTAGTACCCTGTACGATATTCTCCACCAGCTTTGGCCCGTAAGTATCCATCCTTTCCCATTTCTTGTTTTCTCCCACACCTTCATAAGTCAATCCATCCCTGCCATATTTGTTGACACCCATTCTCGGTTTCACATAGGCAAGTTTCCTTCCGGACGGGAGCATGGCAAACAAAATACCGGAAGCATACTGAAAACGAATCAGTCCGACCTGTGTTTCTTTCCTTTCACGGACTGCCCTCACGGCTGCTTCATCTACATCCCACCAAAACTGTGTAATATGCGGATTTGCATTTCTCCATGTAGATACCAGTCCCGGCAGTTCCTCTTCACTAAGTCCCATTGCCAAGGCTCCCATTGAAGTCAATGCCCCTACTGCTCCTCCGTATCCGAGAGCCAGTTCCGCAATCTTTCCCTTTTGTCGCAGTGGAGATCCTTTTGTAATTTCCTCCATCGGAACACCAAACATGGCCGATGCCGAAGCCTCATATATTTTTCCGTGTGTAGCAAATACATCCAGTCTCCACTGTTCCCCGGATAACCATGCCAGCACCCTCGCTTCAATAGCTGAAAAGTCCGCAACAATAAACCTGCATCCCTCTTTTGGAATAAATGCAGTACGGATTAATTCAGACAGTACATTTGGTGTGGATTCGTAGAATAATTCCAATTCCTCGAACTGCCCTCTTCTGACAAGACTACGTGCTAGTTCCAAGTCACTGATATGATTCTGAGGAAGATTCTGTACCTGCACCAGTCTTCCTGCCCACCGGCCGGTACGATTTGCCCCATAAAACTGCAGCAGTCCATGTACCCTTCCGTCCGAACACACTGACCGTTCAATCGCTTCATACTTCTTTACTGATGTTTTCGCCATGAGAAGCCGGAGTTTTAAAGCCTCCAGCACTTCCCCATCCGCATCCTCAATCAACTCCGCAACTGCTCCTTTGGATAGGCTGTCGATTTCCACTCCACGTTCTGAAAGCCATCCTTTCAACTGCGATACAGAATTTGGATTTTCAAGTCCCGTTACCTCATAGGCACGGTTCGTCACAATGTCTTTATGTAACAGGTCACAGGTAATCGACTGTTCTACCAATTCCCTGTCAACTAAAACTCCCCTGTCATTAATTTCCTGATCCAAACGGTAAAATGCCATCTCAGATTCCGGTATCGGAAACTTATGCAGTTTCTGCCGGATACCTTTTTCCACATCCACGTCACGGATGCAGTACGTCTTGAACTGTTCCCATTTTTCCGGTGCATGGCATGGAAGGTTCCTGCTCCTGCCACCATTTGTTTTGGTCGGTTTGCAAGGCACACAAAAATAGCGGATTAAGTCCTTACCTTCCTTCAGCTTTTGCTCAGAAAGCCCCAGAACCGCCCCAACACCCTCCAAAGAAAGCGGAAGGGCAAGCATAGCCGACTGTACTGCAGTACAAACCCACGATTCGGGAGATAAACGGACTCCCATATATTTTGAAAGACAGGTACGCTCAAAATTAGCATTGAACGCTGTCTTAATAATTCCCACATCAGACAGGGCATTTTTTATTTCTTCCGTCAGCTGTTCGCCCTGTGCCAAATCAATAATCTTTGTTTCTTCATCATCAAAGCTGTATGCAAACAGCAGGATTTCAAATGCAGGACTGTCTGCATAGGCATATACCCCGCATTTGATTAAGTCCACATCGGAAAAGGTCTCTATGTCAATTGCCAGTGTTTTATATCCTACTTCGCCCATGCGTAACTCCTTCCCGATTTAATCTTGCTGACGGTCTTTCTGGAAATCCCCATGCTGTCAGCAATATCATACACATGTTCCTTTCTTCCAAGCCTTTCCTTAACTTCCCTTACCTGACTCTGGTTCAAAGGAAGAATCTCTTCCGGCAGTCTTCTCCCCTGAATATACCGGGACAGCCTTTTGTATCTCCCCATATTACTGATCTTGTATTTCCCTTCCAGTCCGGGAATATCTGTCCATGTCTCTTTCATCAAAACAACTCCTCTATGTACGGGCGGCATACACCGCCCTTATCATTAGCCGAGGAAATCTTCATCCTCTACTGCTTCAAAATCATCCTCTGCATTGGTACGGCTGCTGAGTGCCTCTCCGTCTTTCAACTTCTGGATGTTACCAAGTCCTGCTGCCACACCACGGTTGCCATTGCTGTTGTAGCCATAGAAGTTTACACTGATTCTTCCGTAACAGCCGGAATACACTTCTGTCTGATCCAGGATTGGCTGTACCTGCTTATCAACCACCTGTGGTGCCTGTCTGCTGTTGGCATTAAAGAAATAACAGCCTTTATATGCCTCATCCTCCGGTCGGTCAATGTCACCATCACGCAAAGGAAGCTTCAGATTCGGTGGAATCTTGCCACCCCACTTTGACAAAGATTCCTGCTTTGCAGCTTCCACCGCTGCCTGAATCTTCTTAATGGTTTCCTTATCTGACTTCGGGATAATGGCAGACACGCTGTACTTCGGCTCGCCGCCATTGATTGCTTCCGGCTCCCAACAATGCAGATAAGAAAATCTGCACGGTACGATTACTTTGGTCGGTGTTTCATTCTTGCTCATTTATTCATCCTCCTTAAAATCCGCCTCAGCGGTTTCTGTTTGAATTGGTGGTCTCTTATCGGATTCCGGCACCAAGGTGATTTTGCCCTGCGGCTTATACACCAGACTACCCAGTATCTTCTGAAAATCTTTTTTGCCCATCAGCTTCTCCATTTCCGTGATACCAATCAGAGACTTCTTGTAAATGTCCTCATATCCGGCTGCTTTTGCAGCATCCGCCACTTCCTCTTCGTTGACATATTTACGGTTACTTCTGCCTTCTACCAGTTTGAATCCGTTCCATACCCTTCCGTGTGTAATCGCTTCATCCTGTGCATAGGCATAAACATCTGCAGACCACTTGGCAAGTTCATCCGCCACCTTCAAAACCTCTGCGATTTCTTCCTCTGACAAAAGTTCCGGTGGCTTAAACTCCATTTGTGCCAATCTCAAATATTCTTCTGCTCTGGCACGGCAGGTATTTTTCGCTTTACAGAAACGACACCAATCTCCAACTGCAAACTCTCCTTCGCCTTTGGCTGCCATCTCTGCCTTCGGCATCAACTCCTGCTCTGCCCATTCCATGAGGTCATGAACCGTAATTTCAAAGGTGCTGACATTTTCCAGTCTCGGCTGGTGGATGGTCATATTGACCTTTTCAATGTCATAAAGGGAACCGAACAGTTCCAATGCTCCCAAAGAATATAAAAGCATCTGTGGATTCCATTCTGCAGATACAGCAATGCCTTTTCCGTACTTCAAATCCACAATGTATAAAGTATCATCCGCTACGATGACCAAATCTCCGGTACCGAATCCTTCCGGCACCCATCTGGAAAAGTCCAGTCTCTGCTCAATCATCACTACCGGATCACTGCATGACTGTTTCGCCTTTTCAATCTGCTCCATTGCAAAGGACACATAATCATCTGTGCATTCTTCCATCTCATCACAGTCATAATCAGATACCGGACGTTTGGAACGCTTCTTAAGAAACCGTTTCAGCTTATGCTCTGCAAGAGCATGGGCAGCAGTTCCCTCCGCTGCGTAGATACTTTCCTCGTCCGCAAACTGCTTCTCCAACAATGCAGATGGGGTACAGTTCATCCATCGTTTGGAGGCAGATGCGGATAATATCGCATGCTGTCCCATTAAAGAGCCTTTGCATCACGAAGCAAATCTGCATATTTCTCCGGCTGTACCCCGGATAGCTTATCTGCCCCATACTTTTGAATCAGCGCTTTGACCTGCTGCGTTTTTCCATCCTGCGATTTGGATGCCATGACCGCACGGACCTGTTCAATGGTAACGGCATTCTCTTGTTTCTCCTGACTCTTCTCATTTCCGCTTTCTTCATCCTTCTGCCCTCGTTCTTCTTCCTGATTTTTACTACAATTACATGAATGTGCCTTTCCTGCGAGGGCACGGACTCCTTCCGAAACCGCCAAAAGACCATCTGCAATTTTCAACAATTCCTCGCTCATAAACTGCTCCTTTCCACAAATTCTCCGTTTTGCTTTGTGAAATACCGGATGGGAATTCCTGCATGGTCAGCTTCCGCAATCTCCATACACATGCCTTCACTCATTATTTCTCCAAATACCCATACTTCCCGGCACTCTTTCAACAATGAAAGTCCAAACTGAATCCCTGCCATCCGTTCCTGAACATCACTTTCCTTTAGGAACTGTGGAAAATACAGATGAGGCACTACCGGAAGACAGCCTTTTTCATAAGCAAATCTGGCATATTTTCTGGCAAGCTCCACATTCTTCTCTTCCGCTCCCCGGAACGGACTGCAGATAAACACCCTTTCCAAATCTTTTCACCTCCATCTTTCAGACAGGACTTATTTCTCTGCCCTTTTTGTCAAAGCAAATTCGGAAAAGATGCTGTTCATCGTAGCGAGGTCTTCGCCTGTTAAATTTTCTGAAAGCCGCTTCAACAGTTCCTGCTGATCTGGTTTTAAATACTTACGTCCAAGATAATAGCCATCAGCAACCCTGACGCCTCCACCATATCTGCCACGCACGGTTTCAATCGGGTGAGCAAGTGTCAATTCTTCAATATCATTCCGAATTGTACGAGTTGTAACATTGAATTCCTGTGCCAGATTTTCCATCGTTTCCTGACGGCGCACACACAGAATTTCCAATATCTTCTGCCTACGTTCATTCGCTTTCAACACTTGCCCACCTCCTTTCCTCTGCTTTGTGGCATCATCATAAGAGTTAAATAGGAAGGTTCATTTCCTATTTAAAAAACTTTTTGAGATTTTTTCAGTAGCAGAGAGGAAGCCTGTCCATCATCCTTTAAGCGAAAAACACCCGACAAGGCGCAATTCAGCTATTGCATCTTGTCGGGTGTTCCATTCAATCCATGTTTCTATGTACTGTTTTCCTATTTTACGAGTTCCGTAAGCCACGGAGCCATTGGCCTTGCAACTACTCTCGCATTCAAATATGCCATCTCCAACGTCAGACAGGTATTACCCAAATAGTACCCATCCATAACCGTCAGTGTCATGGCAAGGTCAGGTTTCTGCATATTCGTCAGATAAACCGGAAGAAGATACTGCACTCTCCCCTGATATCCCTGTGGGACCACAAGCCCCGGTTCAATTACCGACTTCCTTCTTCCAAGTTCTACTGCTGTTTCAAACAATAGCGGCAAATTCTTCACCTTCCGAATTTTAGCCGGAATACGCTCCAGGTTCTCTTCATCTCCCAATATGTGATTTACGTTTACTCTTATAGGCCACTCTGGATTAAAGTTAATGCCACTCTGCGCCATATGATAGACGGGCTTTTGTGGTAATGGCTCGATGTATCTTAACTTTGGAGACAATTCATCACAAAAACCTCTAAAATACCAATCTCTTAAAGAATCCGAAAAATTGTTTCTTTCAAAATAACCATAAATCCCCTTGTACTGAGGTGTGTATAATCCAGTATGGAAGCAGACGCATTCGTTTTCCAAATGAAAAATACTGTCTGCCTTTCTTGGATCACTTTCTGAATTAAAGTCAATAACCTGCTTGCGAAAAATTGTATGTATGTAACGTTCTAAAATGGGGGTGTCTGCATTCTTTGTTTCCCGGCTCGGCTTTCGGAACTTCCATGATTCCGGCAATGCCAATCTCTCCAGTTCCGCTAAATGTCCGTACCAATCCGGTACATATGCAAATTCAAATAAATCCGGTGCTATCATCTGTTTCCTCTTTTCCTGTGGTTTTCTGTACTCATATCTGTTTTCTGTCTTTGCTTCCATCTCTTTCATCATGAGCCTCCTTCTTGTTTTCTCTTGAAATATAAAATAGGTGTATCGCAATTCTATCGTTCCGTGAATTGCGATACACCTATCAATGCGTTTTTATCCATGAGCAAATTTCAGTAACTTCAACAAACATCGTATTCTGTGCTGTTTCCTTGCTTCCATGTGATTTCTCCTTTTATGGTGTAGTTCGTTTCATCTTATACCTGTACTCTATTGTAATTCATAATATTTACCCTGTAGTGTAAACTAGCACTGAGGTGAATTGTAATGCATGACTATGTAAAAAATCTTGCGAAGGTAGTTCGGGCTGCCAGAGAAGAAGCCCATCTATCTCAAGCAGCATTAGCTGAACAAATAGGTTGTGATGAACGTACAATACTGAATATTGAAAACGACCGTGGGAATCCCAAGTTCGAAGTATTGTGCCAGATCATCGCTTATTTACACATTCCTGCAGACCGGATTTTCCACCCTGACACTGCTACGGATGGGTTGAAAAAACAAAAACTGTTATTGATGCTACAGGAATGTGATGAGCAAGAGGCAGCCGAGATTCTTCCAGCAATTGAATACCTCTTAGCACTCATACATAAAAGAGGTAATTCAAACGAGTAAAGGAACCAGCTAATCCGTTGTGATTCTGGTTCTTTTCTTTTTGTTGCCATCTCCAAATCTTACTCTTGTAATATTTCAATTATTACACAAGTAAGATTTCAAGTCAATATGTTTTTTCTGAAATTGACAACCACATAAATAACGTCTATAATATATTTATTACAGCCGTAAGATTTAAGGAGGGATTTAAAATGAACGATTTACCACAGATTTCTGAAGCTGAATTTGAAGTTATGAAAATCGTATGGAAACATGCGCCGATCAGTACCAATGAAATAACAGATAAATTATTACAGACCACAAGCTGGAGTCCTAAGACGATACAGACTTTAATCAAACGTCTCGTAACAAAAGGCGTTCTAACTTATGAAAAACAGAGCCGAGTGTTTGTTTATACCCCAGTCGTGAAAGAAAGCAAATACATCGGCCAGGAAAGCAACTCTTTTCTGGAACGATACTATGACGGGGATATCACTGCCATGCTGTCTGCCTATATAGAAAATGACAGACTGTCTGAAACAGAAATAGACACCCTCCGTTCCCTTCTTTCCAAGAGGTCAAAAAAAGGAGGAAATTAACGTGGCTAATTTTATGATACGCTTTTTAATATGCAATGTATTTATCAGCGGTATCATCGGAATTCTTTTGATAGCCAAGCGGATATTCAAAAACAACCTGTCCAGCCGGATGCAGTATAATCTGTGGTTCCTGCTTCTTGGGTTGCTGGCAGTTCCCTTTATACCGTTCCGTCTCATCGGATTTCCACAAATCTTCTCGTGGCTTGGTAGCTTAAGAAGCTCTCCTGCTTCTGGTACCGCAACCGCTATGGGGGAAGCTGTGGGAATTCATCCGACCGGAAATACAGACTGGATGAATGATTTCGCACTTTCTGTAAATAGCGAGACACCATCCATTGCTGGATACATATTATTAGGGATATGGACTGTAGGCATTTTTGCAATGATTATATTAGTAATCAAATCCTCACTCCGCCTACGCAATTTGGAGAAATCTGCACTTCCCCTTCAGAACCCGGAGGTACGCAGACTATATCATCGATGTTTGGAGGAAATGGGAATTCACAGAAATATCCCTGTTTACAGTACTGCATTTTTGAAATCCCCGATTATTGTGGGACTTTTGAAACCATGTATTTATCTGCCGATTCATCTGATCTCTGATTACAACGAATCCGATATGCGGTATATGCTGTTGCACGAACTGCAGCACTATAAGCACAAAGATGCTGTTGCCAGTTATCTGATGAATCTTGCCGGGGTAATATATTGGTTCAATCCTCTTGTCTGGTATGCACTGAAAGAAATGCGTAATGACAGAGAGGTTGCCTGTGACACTTCCGTTTTGAAAATGCTTGAAGAGGATGCTTACGAAGATTATGGTAATACACTGATTAACTTTGCAGAGAAGGTTTCACTTACTCCTTTTCCGTTTGCCGCCGGCCTTGGTGGAAACATGGAGCAGATGAAACGAAGAATTATCAACATTGCCTCTTATGAGAAGCCGACATTTATGAAAAGAATAAAAGGTATGACTGCATTCATGTTGACTGCTGTTCTTCTCCTTGGATTCGCACCTTTTATTTCTACATACGCAGCAGACGGAAGCCACTACCAATGGGATTCCTCTTCTGAGAATGTTTCCTATGTAGACCTCTCCACATACTTCGGAGAATACGAAGGCAGCTTTGTTTTATACGATTTGGAAAATGATGCATGGAGCATACACGACAAGGAGCATGCCACCCTGCGAGTTGCACCAAACTCCACCTACAAGATATACGATGCCCTGTTCGGATTGGAAGAAGATATCATTACACCGGAAAATTCGTTCATTGCATGGAATGGAGAAACCTATCCATTTGAAGCATGGAATGCAGACCAGACCTTACAGTCAGCAATGAATTCCTCTGTGAATTGGTATTTTGAATCTGTGGACGAACAGCTTGGAGCCGCTAACATTTCCAACTATATTCAGGAAATTGGATATGGAAACGAAAATATAAGTGGTGATTTCTCCACCTATTGGATGGAGTCTTCCTTGAAAATTTCTCCAATAGAGCAAGTCGAACTTTTAACCCAGCTGCAGAATAACAACTTTGGATTTGCTCCTGAAAACATCAATGCAGTAAAAGATTCCATCTGCCTTTCTTCTTCCGATGCCGGAACATTCTACGGAAAGACCGGAACCGGACGTGTGGATGGCCAGGATGTGAACGGATGGTTTATCGGTTATATCGAAACTGCAGATAATACATACTTTTTTGCTACCAACATTGGTGCAGACAGCGATGCTACCGGAGGCAACGCAACTGAAATAACCATGTCTATCTTGTCTGACATGAATATCTGGAAATAAAGAATCGGGTAAAGGTCAATCTCTGACTTTTACCCGATTTTTCTTAATTCGCTATCTGAACAAGCCCTTTGTATTCCCATGTCGCTCCATAATCAGTTGACTGAAATACAATCCCATCTTTCTCCGCTGCATCTGTGGTAACCGTTATCGTCAATGTGTCGTCCTCTTTTTCAGGCATATTCAGGTAATCAAAATCCTCCACCGTAAATCCGCAATCGATAGCGATTTGTGGTAATTCTGAAACAAGATCCATTGGAAGTTTCATTTCTTCAAAGGTCCTTCCGCCATCGCGAGTGACATATAAGCGGGAATAGGACTGGGATGCGCCTGTAATTCCTGCAACCCCAAAGTTCTCATCATAAAATATTAAACCTTCTGCAACTCCCAATTGTCCACTGAACGGATCATCATTTATGCATTCCCAAGTAGAACCACCATCCATTGTCTTTTCCATTACATAAAATCTGCTTCCGGCAGCTGCATCCGTTATCACCAAACGCCATCCATTATTTTCATCTAAAAAGAAATACATAGTTCCATCACTTTGATCCACAGTCCAACTTTCTGTATCTTTAGCATCCTCCACCTGCTGCATCGTATTCTCCTGCTTCAATTCTTGTTGACTGACGTACTCAGGCTCCATAATATATCGAACAGGTGTGACACTATTTAAATCAGGAATATGCAAAGATACCTCAAACCCAACGATTTCTCCACCGCTTCTAAGCTGAGTAAAATTGCCGGTTCCTGTTTCAGTTCCATCACCATCTGCATCTCCCGAAATATATTGTAAGCCTTCCTCTGAACTAAAAGATCTTCGCCCCATATAGAGTATTTCATAAATCTGCTGCTCTTCAAATGTTTCAGCCCACGCCTCTACCTGACTCGTCCAGTCTGAATTGTTCAAAATTTCAATCATTGGAGACAAACGCATATCGTCACTATATTCTCCATTCACATTACCATCTATCCAAACAGTCATATCATTACTGCTGTCTGCGTCATAATCAATAAGATACGTTTTTTTCTCTCCAGCCTCATTTTTTCCATATATGAATGCATAAATCCTTTGAATCGTTCCGTTTTCATCAAATGACACCTGATATTTATTTGCAATATAGAGTTCTTCCGGCAGTTGCAATGCTTCATCCAAATCCATCAGAATCCCTTCTACACCATCCTCAAAAAGATTATTATGCTCCAGTTCTACTTCTTTTTTACGCATCCACTCATCAAGTTTCCAAGACAGTGCCCCGTGATACGGAACTGCAGAATAAACGATACGTCCACCAAAGAATAAAGTTGCTGCTATAAGGAGTATCATTTCCGTATAGAAAAGTTTCTTATTTCCATTATCTCCTGAATTAACTTCTTGATTATGCCTTTTCGAAATCAGCCAGAGAACCACTGTGCCAACCAATCCTATTATACCTAACGCCAACATCGGTATATGCCTTCTCAAGCCACCATATTGACATAGATGCCAGAATTGATACAACATAAATATATATAGTATTAAACTTACTTTTCCCGTGATTTTATAAATATATTTCATGTAAGTCTCCTTTCTTCATATCTGTAAAAATACCATAAAACACCAGTATTATCAAATCATTCTTTAATACGGTATTGGTAATCTGGTATATGCATAATTCCGTCATTTAGGATTTCATTCCCCAAATACTGAAAACTGCCATCCTCTGCAAACCTTACCGTAAGTTCATGGGTTATGACTGCATCATCGCAAATGACCATGTCACAGACCGCCTCAACTGTTAATGTGACTGTTCCATCTTGATTTTCTTTGATGTCGACAACCTCCGGCAGAGAAGTTCCAAAGAAGGTAGGCGCATAATTGAAGCACCCAAGTCTCGCCCAAAGATAGGTCTGGTTTTCCTCATCAAATACTGCGTACTCTCGTATCTGCTCCGCTGTTATGGGAAGATACTCCATAATCAGACTTTCGAACTCTTCTTTAGGAATGCCATTTGGATAATCTTCAGAATTGAACTTTTCTCCATATTTCATTCCATACAGATATTCAAACATTCCGTTATAATCCAACTCACTCATATTTTCTACATTCCAGTTGGAACACAAAAGGTTCTGTCCCTGATATCCAAGCCCCCGAACACAACGTTCAGACATTTCACACTGTTCCTCTGTCATAGGTTTTATTCTGATCAGGCAGCTTCCATCCATAATTTCACTAACCTCTGGCGGCTCTGGCACACACAGCTCATAGCAGAACCATCCTTTTTCCGTGTATTTCCATTCTTTGAGTCTCGTATAAGAAATGTACGAAATTCCCGGCTTGTTGTCAGCATTCCAGATTCCTCTTGTACTCACAACATACATATCCGTTCCATCAAAAATGAATTTCATTCTGCCCAGTCCACCATCATTGTGGATTTCATAAATCACCACAGAGCCTCTTTTCCCTTCCATACATTCTTTCAGAAAACTGTCAACACTTTCATAATTCTCCATGTTAGAATACGTTACCATCGTAGCAATTGGATATCCTGCGTCCTTTACCTTCTTCTGAATTTCAAGAACCGTTTGATCATCCAAAACAACATTAGATGCTATCCCTTTATCTGCTGTTTCATAAATGTCAAGATAAAGTTCCATCAGCTTTTTACAGTCAGTCTCAGCTTCTTCCCTTTCCTGTTCATCTACCGGAAGATCGTAGCCCTTTTCCCATTGTACTGCAGCCTCTTCCTCAGTATTTTTTGTTTCCTCCGTGGAAGATACTTCTTCCGTATCTTCCACAAGAGATTCTCCCGCAACACTATCTTCTTTTCCACAGGCACACACGAAACCCCCAATCAGAAATACCATGATCAGTAGAATGCTCTTTTTCCTTAATACCATAAAATCATCCTTTCGTTCTTGCTATTGGCGGCAGTTCCAATTCAATTTGTTCTATAGAATTGGAAAGATACCTGAAAGTTCCGTCTTCAAATGGCTGGACCACAACCGTATTCCGAAAAGCGAGATCAGAATTATAATCCGGCCATACTCCATCCACGATAAGTGTAATCGTTCCATCCGCATTTTTTGTATAGTCAACTACTTCTCCAAAAGGTGGGTATGGGCTGGCATAAATCATCTCATATTCATAGCTGTTACTCCCTTCATCATACCCACAATACTCTCTTAACTGTTCTATCGATACTGGAAAATAGGTGGTCATTATCCTTTCATATTCCTCTGCCGGAATCTTCCAATCCTCAGTTTTCAGATTTTCACCCGTGGAAATTCGGTAAATATCTTCATACATGCAAGGCATCAAAATATCCTTTACATTGCTACTGTTCCAGTTTGTGACAAGCACATTGTAATTCACATAACTTAGTCCTGATATGTATTTCTCCGTCAGTTCCTGGCAGTCTTCCGGAAGCGGTTCTATTCTCCAATACTGTCTCAAACTTGCATGTGCAATCACATATTCATATGCGTAGATAAAATACCCTTTTTCCGTAAGTTTGATTTCAGCCACATTACTTACCGAAGTTCCCTGTATTTCAGGCACTCCACCTTCCTTCCAACGAACACCTATATAATAAGTCTGCAACTCACCTTTCCGGTAAATAAAAGTAACTGCTCCAATCAGTCCATCTCTATGTACTTCGAATACCGTAACCATTGAGTCCCGTCCATCCAAGTAATCTGCATAAAATGTTTCGACTGCTTCATGGTTTTGCATGGCAGTATCTTCTTCAACACTTACCAGACCGCTTCTGCCCAATTGCTCCACCACAGTTTTCCTCTGCTCGTTGGTAAATTCGCTAATGCCGGAAGAATAACTTGGTGCATCTGCAATTACAATATCCTTATAGATTTCTGCTACCGAATCTGCCGCTGACAAAACCATACTCTGCAATTGTTCCTTTTCCTCATCTGAGATAAGACAATCACTGGCTTGCGGAATAAACCAATATGCTGACTCTGTGGAAGTTTCCGCATTCTCGGCTTCTTCTGTTTCTGCTTCGCTATTTTCGATTTCTACAGGTGGCTCCCATACTTCTTCTGCCACCTTTTGTTCTTCTTCATGCATTTTCCCCCAACAGATTACCCCAACTATCACGAAAATCAACAGCAGTAAAATTAGAAGTCCACATTTTCTAAGCAGCCATTTCACATCCTCCATTATTCTCCTCCGTACAATTCTTCCCATTCTTCTAACGTCAACCGTGGCGTATGCCAAGTTTCTCTGTAGTTGTCTTCGGATGGTATAATTCGATTAGATACATATTGTACCCGTCCATTCTCTAAAGGGCGAACCACAACCTCGTGAGCATATACCTTGGAATCACCCGCATAAGGGAATACTACATTGGCTGTAAGTGTAATTGTCCCATCATTGTTTTCTGTAAAACCTACTACCTCTGAATATGGATATTCGGGGTACTCTACTTCTTCAAAGCCTCTCGGCTTATATTCATAAGTCAAATTCTCCGAATCATAGATGGTTTTTGATTGTAGCGTTTCACTATCAATGTTGAAATATTTCATAATAACACTTTCAAATTCTTCTTTTGGAATCTGATAAACTGCACTGACTGATAAGTTGTCATCAGCAACATAGGGAGCATATTGACCATTCACTTTTGGATAAAGAATGTCATACATATCATAGAAATTCAAATCCCCGAAATCCTCCTCACTCCAATCCACAATGAACATATTATTCCGTTCAAAGCTGATTGGGTTGAGATATTTCCGACTCAACTCCCTATATGTTTCATCCAATGGCTGTACCCGTAATGCGGTATGTTCCTCTGCTCCACTCAATGTAAGAACATATAATTCTTCTGAAAACCAAACACCGGAAAACATCAGGTAACCTTCTTCTGTATAATTCCAATACTCCGCTTGATAGTTTCCTATAACCTCTCTTTTCATATTTCCATTTTCATACTTGTAATAGCTTCTGACCACATCCACATTTCCGCCTTTTGTGTGCAAATCGTATTTTACAAATCCGCCCAAATAACTGATTTCAAGAATCGTTATTTCTGCTTCCTCCTGTGCATCCACCTTTTCGCAGAATTCCACTACCTTCTCTGGTTCCGTCATGTTAATTTGATTTCTGCTGTCAACTGCCGAATAACCATTTTCTCCAAGACGATTTACAATACTACGGATTGTTTCCAAATCCGCTAATTTATTTTCTTCTTCTGCTTTCTCATAAAGATCAATGCAGACGCTTATAATTTCATCTGCATCCTCCTCTGATTCTTCCTGAATAGCCTGAACATCTATTACCGTTTCCGAAACTGTATTTTCTTCCGGGGGTGCATCACTGCACCCCGAAATACTAAGTATTAATACAAAGCTAATTGCTGCCAAACCACTCTTCCAGAACCAGGTTGTCTTTCTTAACAACATATCCGCTTCCTCCTCTTCCTTTCACATCTTCTACCATGCTAATAATCAATATAGGACGTTCTACCGTATCTTCTGCTGTAAAAATTGCAAACCATCCTAATTCCGTACCCGAAGTATCATCCTTCGATGCCTTGATTTCTGCCGTACCTGTTTTTCCTGCTAAAAGAATGTCATCCCGATGGGCTGCATATCCAGTTCCATTAGAATCATTCACAACCTTTTTTGTTCCTTCCAATACACGGCTTGCTGTCTCATTAGAAAAGGCTCCCGGAATCCAATACTCAGCTACTGCGTCTTTCTGATATACTAAATACGGCTTTATAACATTTCCCTCGTTACAGAAAGCAGAATAGATACATGCCATATGTAATGGATTCACCAAAACCTGCCCTTGACCGTAACCGCTGTCTGCTAACTGTATTTCTGTTTCAATTCCCTCTGAATTAGAATACTGCGACTCTGCCATCTTAATCTCAAATGGCAGTTCCTCATTAAAACCAAGTCCAGTCAAAGAACTCTCCATCTCTTCTGAGCCAATCTTTAATGCTGCCTTTGCGAAATAAATATTGTCGGAATATATTAGGGCATTCTCTAAAATGACTGGTTCATATGCATGGAGTGTTGTTACATGATAGGAACCCCACGATGCATCCTTTTGCCAACTTAAGCCTACGTTGCCGTAATCTTCCATTGGATCGATTGCTCCTGATTCCAAGCCGACCGCTGCGGTAATTGGCTTGAATGTAGACCCCGGACACCACACTTGCCGGAAGCGATTATACATTGGCTTATTCTCATCCTCGTTAAGTACAGTCCACTGCTCACTCGACAATCCCATAATAAAATCGTTATTGTCATAGGCCGGTGTGCTGACCAAAGCCAATACTTCTCCGATATAAGGATTCATGGCTACCGAGCAGCTTTTATCTTCCTTAAACTGCTCATGCAAGGAAACCTGTAAATCAGTATCTATCGTAAGCTGGATGTCCTGCCCATGCTGTACCAGGATACAAGCAAGTTCCTCCTTCTCTTTGCCTTCCGAGTTTTCAATGTAAATCCTGCAACCGTTCTGGCCTTTCAGTTCACTCTCGAACAAGCTCTCCATTCCGCTTCTGCCGATTACACTATTGGCTGTATAGCCTTCTCCTGCATGCTCCTCTAAATCTTCCGCAGTAACACTTTGAACATATCCGACCAAATGTGCCGCTACTTCTCCTAATGGGTATTCACGCACTTCAACATCAGATATCATCACTCCGGGAATCTCCAGCAACTTTTCATGCCTTTCTTTCTCCTTTAGGACTTCTTCATCTGGACTGATAGACATTAACTCAATTTCTTCCACTCTTGGAATTGTTTTAATGGGAACAAAAGAATCATCCTTTACCCACTTTGCAGACAGTTTCTTTTCTATCGCTTCCGGTGTGATTTCCACTAGTTCTGCAATCTGTGCGATTGCTTCCTCTCTGTTTTCCAACTTGCCCGGAACGATTCCAACCGAAGATGCTGTACCTTTTCCTGCAAGGACACGTCCGTTCCTATCCAGAATTTCTCCTCGTTCTGCCTGTGTAGTGGAAACTCTTACTTTATCTGTAGATGCCAGATTCGGAAAAATCAGGGAATCATCCCAAACTAACTGATATCCTTCTTCGTCCTTTAGGAAAAGTGCTTTATTCTCAAAGCTGATAGTTCCTGCAACTGTATCGAAAGAAGTCTGGTAGGTTACCGTCATTTGCTCCTCGTCATATGCAATAATCTGGACAGCTATATTCTGGACTTCTATACCTTCATAAATAGCTGAATTTCGAGTTACAAAATCCTCCTGACTGACATTTCCCGATGCCTCAATATGTAGCATTGCATACATTTCTTCATACTCCTGTTTTGGAATATGATCCATGTACTCCACCAGAAGTTCTTCCGGTGTCTTCCAGGCATTTTCCTTTGTTGCCAACATTCCTGCCACACATACTGCAGAAATTACCGCAGCTATTCCTATAACAGCAATCGCAATCCATAGGAGCCTGCTTCTTGTTTTCTTTCGCTTGTTTCTGCTTTTTCCTTTCTTCATATTGACCTCCATTCATTTTGCTTTGCTGATATGGTCATATTCTATTTTCAATGTACGCTATATCTTCAAAATATTACACTCGTAAGATTTTGAAGTAAAAAAATTTCTCTTTGCTGGGTATATCGTACTATGCATTCCTCCTTCCTTTTATTACATGCGTAAGATTTCGCAACAAAAAAATTTCGTCCGCAATCCTACTGCACTTGTGTAAATATTACATCAGTAAGATTTAGAAGTCAAGTTATCTTTATATAAAAAGGCTTCTGCCAGGAAGTATCATACATTTTCACAAAAGTGATACCTTTTAGCAAAAGCCTATTATTCAGCAGAGTTTCAAAACACCCCACTGCTGCGATATTCAAATGGTTCATTCATAAGGCTACAAAACACATATCCATTTTCGTTCCTTAATATCCCACAAACCGCAGAAAATCAAGGTTTCTTTGAAAGCAGACATACGGTTTCAATAATCCCCTGAACATTTATTTTATGCTGCATAGCGAAAGTATGCAATAGGTTTTCAAAGTGGGGTAATGGTTTTATCCCCATAAAAAGTGGTTGACTAAATGTATTTTAGAATTTTTCTATATAAATCCCACAGCCTCGGTCCACAAAAACCACCCAAAGCACTCAACCCACGATGCTCATGAACATCTCTATCTTCAACCTCAAAGAGCCTATGGAAATCATCTCCCTCACCTACATAAACTGATTTGTCATAATTAAGAAAAGTAGACTTGCCACTAAATTGGTCACCTGTGATATCTATAATAATATATTTGTCTACCATCAGCCATGCATGAGATTGTCCGTTTCCATCCGGTTTACCCCAATATGTTCCACAGACATAATCTGTTTTGATACCTTTATCCAATAAATACTGAGCTAACAAATCACTCGTATCTCCGCAGCAAGCACGTGGAAATCTGCGATATATGCTGTCGTTATCAAACTCCCCTGCTTCCAAAGCCAAGTCAATCGCTCTTCGAAATTGGGTTGCGAACTGTTCAATTTCCTTCATCATACGCTCCTTTAACAAAACCGCTTTTGCGAAAAAGTATTCTTTCGCCAAAATGTATATTTCCCGTTCTCCAAAGCCTATCCCCTGGGGTAAATCTCCGATTATATCATCACTCTACGGAAACAGAAGCACACATCTATTTTATTTCCAAAATGGCGAAATCCTTTGATTTATAAGGGCACTGAAAAACTTCCATTTTTTCTTAAGTGGAAGTTTTTCTTTTATATTTTTTCAATTTTTTTTTAGAAAAAGCACAAAAAAGCTATGGCTTACTCCATAGCCAGCTCTTCTAATCTTACTATTCGTTTTACATTT
>NZ_JAAITU010000021.1 GCF_013304385.1 Blautia glucerasea | reverse complement strand
GAAATACGAAAAAAAGCCCAATTCTTTTTTAGAATCAGACTTTTTCAGTGCCCTTATTTTAAAGGGGATATCGGGAAATAGATAGTCCTAAGAGAGGGAAGAACCGGGAAAGAAAGCTGTCAAAGCATAAGAAACTTGCGAATAATACGGTCATCGAGATTGATAACTGCTCCCCACTTGAAATCCTGAAGCTGCAGAAGACCCTTAGTATAATCGCTTCTGGGGAAGGAATTGAGTTCGTTTCCGGAACAGCTATTCCAAGACAGACCTGGAAGCCACTTTTATGCGGATGAAAGAAAACCATATGCTGAACGGGCAGTTAAAGCCCGCTGTCTGTATAAATATGACGCTGAAAAGAATGCTGAAAGAAACAAGGTAATGAAGATAAATGAACAGTGGGAAAAATCCCATGCAAACATCCAGAGCGAGCGTGGGATACTGAAACGGCAGATACGTTCGATTCAGACAGAAGGCCATTTTGGAGATATTAAAGGAAATGAAAACTTCTGCCGTTTTAATTACCGTTCTACAGATAAGGTGTACAAAGAATTCATGCTGTATACGATCAGAAGGAATTTAAATAAATACTGTCGTTTTCTCAATGAAAAACTTAAAAAGTTTGAGGGAAAAACAACGGAAAAAACAGCCTGATCAAAAGTGTGGCTGTAAAAATCCAGACAAGGGATTTTTGCGCCTAAAAATAAATCTCATCTTACATCGAAAAAGGATCCCTCGCAAGACAAAAGACTAACATGCCTCGTCCTTGCTGGGATCCTTTCAATTACTGCTCGGGGATGCCGAAATGTGGTATTAACCGACAGACAATCATGAGAAAATCTCACCACAATAAATGAAAACTGGATACTAGCTATACGTTATGTATTGGTATACTTAAGGTGCCAAATAAGATCGGAAGGGGATTGGTGCTTACAAGCCCGTCCGACAGACTGATTTTCAGCTCCTTAGGTGTACCACTTTTTGTTTCCATCGGGTTTTGATGAGGACGCAGGACAGCCAACTATTAAGCAAGGAGCTGCATCGGCTTATGCGAAGGAGGTTTGCTTTATGGAAGTATTGTATAAGCGGTGTTGTGGGATTGACATTCATAAAAATATGATGGTAGCCTGTATTTTTACGAATGTCAGAAAAAAAGAAATCCGTCAGTTTTCAACAATGACGGAAGATATTCTCCAATTAGTTTCGTGGCTGAAAGAAACAGATTGTGAGATGGCTGCCATGGAAAGTACGGGCTCTTATTGGAAACCTGTATATAACATATTTGAAGAAGAACAGATACCGATCATGGTTGTGAATGCGCAGCATATCAAAGGAGTTCCCGGACGTAAGACGGATGTAAAAGATGCAGAGTGGATTGCCGATCTGGTACGCCATGGATTAGTAAAGGCAAGTTACATACCAAATAGGTATCAAAGAGAACTGCGGGAAATAACCCGTTACCGCCAGGAGGTAATTGAAGAACGTGCTCGTGAATTAAATCGAATCCAGGCTGTGTTAGAAGGCTGCAATGTTAAATTGAGCAGTGTAATTACCGATATCAGCGGAAAAAGCGGTATGGCAATTTTAAAGGCAATTGTATCTGAAGAAACAGATCCGGTTGTTTTAAGTGAACTTGCCGAAGGAAGAGCCAGAGATAAAATTCCAGAAATGCAGAAATCCCTACAAGGACGGATATCAGAACATCAGCAAAAAATGTTGAAACATCAACTTGGGCATATTGAAAGCCTGACCGCTTTAATTATGGATTTAGATGCAGATATTAAAAAAAACAGAATCCATAAACTGGGCAATCGAAGCTTTGGATGATATGCCTGGGATTGGAAGAAAAAGTGCAGAACGAATTTTAGCGGAAACTGGTGTGGAAATGGAGCACTTTCAAAATGAATCCCGTTTCAGCTCATGGGCGGGGCTTGTGCCTGAGTGTAAGGAAAGCGCCGGAAAAAAGATGAGTACACGAATACGGAAAGGAAATAAATATTTGAAAGCAACGCTGGTGGAATGTGCTCGTGCTGGAATACGAAACAAGCAAAGTTATCTCTACTCCCGTTATCAAAGAATTGCCGCGCGCAGAGGTGGGAAAAGGGCTTTAATTGCAGTAGCCCATACCATATTAATCGCGATCTATCATATACTAAAAGAGAAAGTTCCTTATCATGACCTTGGAGCGGACTACTATTCCGTTATCAGTCAAGAAAAGATAATCAATAGGAATATTCGTACATTAGAAAAGTTAGGGGTAAATGTAATGATTCAGCCGAAATGAATCTCTTTAACTGTATAATTAAGAGAAGGAAATAAGCCCGCCCAAAAGGCGAGCTTATTTAGAATGCTTGTTTATAGGTTATCGCTCTCAACTACGTTTTCAGGACAGCCCCCATTAATTACATCATATCTTAATGCCAGTTTTTTATTTGATTTCAAAACAATCTCAAATCCTAAGCAGGATTTCCATGTCCTATATTATTTTACAAATTAAATATAAATGATTACATGCTCCCAAATTTTGCACACATTTTCAAAAATACCTTTTCTTTACCCTTTAATATTTATTAATCGTATCTATTATAACTTTAATAATGACGATTACCGCAATAATCTCTGCTACAGGTGTATAAACTTCCCAAAATCCACCACTCACACCAGCAGTGTTCAATTTGGGAATAGATATTATGATCATTATTACTGTGCTGGCTATAACTGCTACAACTGCTCTTCCTTTTATTATCAGAAATATACATAAAGCCCATAGTATAAACGCAAGAATTCCATTTACACCTGCGCCGCCTTCCTCAGTTCCCATTGCCGCTGTTGTCCAAATCCCGGAAACCCATATTAAGCTGAAAATCCCAATTACAATACTCTTGATTCTGTCCACTGTTATCCTTCCTTCTTTTTTTGTGCATCAACAAATTATAACGCATTCTTTATTTAAGATTTCTTTTCATACATATTACAGTTTCCATAATAGCAATTTTCTTTATGTCAATATTTGTGTCTGATTTAATACGGCGGGAAACAGATTTTCTCTACATCCATACAGGCTTCCCGCCATATTTTCAATTTTACTTGTACTCCCTTTTGTATGCCGGACATTTTTCATAATCAGATGAATACTCACAGCGTTTATAACA
This sequence comes from Blautia glucerasea, assembly GCF_013304385.1. Lineage (GTDB taxonomy): Bacteria > Bacillota > Clostridia > Lachnospirales > Lachnospiraceae > Blautia_A > Blautia_A ammoniilytica. The sequence goes on along the minus strand of NZ_JAAITU010000021.1, from coordinate 62,518 downwards.
TTTATCACTGCTGATCTTCGCCCCTGTCAGTGCACATCTGTACGGATACCATGAACGATCGGTAGAATCTCCTGATACATTGTCAACAAGTTCTGGACATGCCATGTTTTTTCCTCCTTCAATATAGTTTATAATTTTACACCAATTGACAGAAAATCACGAAACCATATCAACAAACTGTATTCTTTCAAAATAGTCTGTCAACATATCCTGACTTCCTGCAATTTTTGTTGTCTCTTATTATACTACTTTATTTTTCGTATGTAAAGTCGAATTTTCATTTATTAATCGGTTTATCATTTTTTTAATTCACATATCATAGAAATAAAAAACAGGAGGTATGCATGGATTTAAATTATAAAGAAATAGGTAAAAGAATTGCCCACCGGCGGAAGGAACTCGGATTAAAACAGTCCGAGGTAGAAGAAAAAGCAGATCTCAGTCAGAAATATCTTTCCAATATTGAACGCAGCATTTCTATTCCCTCTGTTGAAGTAATTATGCGCCTTGCTTTAGCTCTGGATACAACACCCGATGAATTTCTTGTTGGAACTATGCAAACATATGGCGATGAATGGAAAAATATCAGTGAACTGCTTCGCAACATGAACTCCAGGCAGTTATCACTTGCCCGTAATTTTCTTACATGGCTTTCAGAACAACAGTTATAATTTGTTTCATTTTATATAATACCAGTAAGAGCGTTTTTCTATTTCAATACCAGAAAAACGCTCTTTCACTTACATTATAAAATATATCAGCATATCAGAGGGACATTAAGCATATACTCTTACCCTATCACTTCTTCTGTCGTTTCAGAAAAGATTTTCCAAATCTTGGAAAAAGCCCCTTTTTACTTTACAAAAATCATTCCCCTCAATATAATAGTCTTTGAAAATTCAGAAATTTCAATCGCTTTAAGAGGAATTCAGGGATATGGAAATCAGTATTTTACTTGCAAAGGAAATTGCAAAATTATTTCTTATCATGTTTATGGGATATGCAATTGTAAAGTTAAGGCTTGTAAAATCCCAGGACAGCAAATGCCTTTCCGTTGTCCTTGTATATCTGGTAATCCCCTGCGTGATCCTGAATGCTTTTCAGGTCGATTTCACCCCGGATATACAAAAAAATCTGGTATTTGCCTTTGCAACTGCCATTGGTATCCATATTCTTTTTCTTTTAGCAAATATCCCATTGCATGGTGCATTACATCTGAATGCGATCGAGCAGGCAAATATTATTTACCCTAACGCCGGAATCCTGATTTTCCCACTGGTACAGGCGCTGCAGGGACAGGACTATATTATTTATTCCAGTGCCTTCATGACTTTTCAGCTGGTTTTGCTATGGACTCACTGTAAAGGAATGTTGTGTAAAACAGAAAAAACGGATTGGAAAAAGATTCTTTTGAATGTGAATATCCTTTCAATTCTGATCGGACTCATTCTGTTTCTTTTCCATATCCATCTTCCTGCTGACTGTATATCTTGCGGCCATTACTCCGGCCTGCGCCACTGTTACTTCCATGGCTCTGCTATATGACAAGGATGCTGCCTATTCCAGTTCTTTATATGTTCTTACCACCTTGCTGTCTATCATCACCATGCCAATCATGGTGGGTTTGTTTGAGTCTTTTATTGGTTAAATATAAGTACAGAGGTCAGAACACTCCTGACCCCTGTACTTATAATAAATATTCTTCTGCCAATTTAAGTATCTTTTCAGCTGTTTCAATCTGCTCTGCAGTCACAGCCTTTGATGCTATATAAAATGTATCATAATCACTTGCATGTCGAATCTCTTCTGCCTTTACGATTTTTCTTCCTAAATCATGTGGAAAAATCCCAGGCTTCACATAATTTTTATTAAAATAACTTAACGTATCTTTATGACGCTTAAAAGCAACACCTTCTTTCGCAAGTATGGCACAAATTGTATGGAATATACTGTAATATGCTCTGTTATTGGCGCCACGATACTGCCCAGCTTCAAATGTAAGCTGCGCTGTCTGCAAATCCTCCTTTGCCACATTCAAACGATGCTTTACTACATCCATTTTCGTTCCCATATCAATAGAATCAGGCTGCTTCATACAAAACAACCCCTTCCTTCTGTACATTAGAGTAAAATGGATAAGAAGACACCCAATGATAAAAATGCTGCTTGTTTTTCACCACCGGCATCATCCATATATTATATTGCACATTGTACTCAAATCCTACTTCAGCCAAAGCATCTGAATAGGCATCCATCTCTTCCTCTGAAAGATCCACCAAAATCATAATATCTATATCCGACTCCGATGTATAATCTCCCCTAGCATAAGATCCATATAAAATTACACTCTTCAAATGTGTTCCATATATCTTTTGTACTTCTGATAAATATTGAATCAACAGAGTATGAATCGTCTGTGGCATATAATCCATTCCTCCTTTCTTTACAGTTTCAGTATAAAACATGTACGTGTTTTTCGCAATGTAAAAAACAGATAACGCAAACCAGGATCAGAACTAATTTCTGCCCCTGGCATTTATGATCAAAGCATTTTGTAGCCGGTTCTGGCATGATCACCCAGCCTCAGTCATGAATCACTGTTTATTCCGGTACCATTCCGTATATACACGGTTTAATGTAAATGACATGATAGCCAGCACATTTGCCCGGATGGTATCGTCCGGCCAGGTGGCATAGATTTCACTGCTTGCCACATTTTTTATATAGTCTCTGTACCGAACATAATAATTGGATGCTGATGGGTCATTGGCTGGTCCGTCATGAACCACAACGTATTCCGGAATTACCACTTTGCTAAGAACGATCTCACCGGATTCCTCTATTGGCTTTACTTCTGCCTCTTCAATCTTAGGCGGATAATCCCCGAACAATGTATGAGGGGGTATCACAATCCTCTGATAAGAATCAGTTATATTCCGTGCTGCCAGAAGAACCGGCTGTTTTGCCAGTACTTTTGGCAGCACTTCTGTTCCGGCCACCTCTTCCTTTTCATATCCTTCTGCTTCTACCTGTACAGTATACTCTGCATATGGCTGCTTTTCCTGGTCTGCACTCATACTGTATTCCAAAGGCGGAGACTTTAATTCCAGTACCGGTGTCTGACCGGATTCGTCTGTGCGTACCTCTTCAACAAAGCTGTCCGGGTCACCGGTATAGGATATTCTGACTAACGCATTTTCTACCGGATGATTGTCTGTCCCTGATCTTATTGTTACCTGAAGCTTTCCCTTGTCTATATTTTCTTCCATGGCATGAATTTTTGAAACTGCCCCCATATAGTCCCTCAAAAAATGCTTTTCAGATTAGCATATGAAACAAAGCAGGATCTTGTTCCGATTTTCTAATTATTTTTCCGTTTTATAAATATCATACCGCAACAAACCTTTTTAGTTATAATATACAATTATTATCATTTAATTTTGTCAGTATCGCAGAAATATATGTTTCATTTTTTTAATTTATTGACAATATTCTGTAAATTATGCTATCATTCTCATGAATTCATTAACAGGAGGAAAAACGCAATGAAAAAGATTAATTTGGATGCGATCCAGGTAAACGCAAAAGAAGCAGCTGCTGATCAGTTGGACGAAGTCAACGGCGGATGCCGTGTGCATGTTCGTTTCATATGCAATGGAAGAGAACTGGCTTCCTTAGATGCTTATGCTGGTGGAAAATACGGTTATTGCCAGTGTTCCCGTCGGGTCGGTGAAGCTACAGCTCCACTTGCAGTCTACAATCAGGTCATCCGGAGTTCAAACCCGTACTATTACTATGGAACACAAAGTAAAAACCCCAATGACAATTCAAGATTACCCGACGCTGCATACTATCAGAAATATGGTAAATGGCCAAGTTAATTTATCACAATTCAATGAGAGCCGGATACACATCCGGCTCTCATTTTTCTGTTGCATAAATAATTTGGAAGGATACCATCATGAAACGTTTCACACCAATATTACAAAATGATAAGGCAGACTGTGGACCAGCCTGTCTTCTTAGCATTTTCAAGTATTACGGTCTTAAAATATCCATAAGCGAATTAAAAGATATTTGCGGTACAGACCGGGAAGGTACCTCTGCCTCCGGTCTTATCCGTGGACTTGCCCATTACCATTACCAATACCGTGCTCTGAACATGACTCCGGACGGACTGACACCTGATCTTCCCTATCCAGCCGTTGCTCATATGATCACCGATGATGGGCTTCTCCATTATGTAGTGGTGCTGAAAGTAAAAAAAGACAGCATAAAGCTGTGTGATCCTGCAAAAGGAATCCTTACATGTAAAAAAGATCAATTTTTAAAAAACTGGACAGGTTTTCTTCTTCTGACTGCTCCGTCCGATGATTCTGTGACAGGTAATCATGAAAAAAACAATCTATTAAGCTTTTGCCGCCTGATTCTGGCTCAAAAAAGCTCCATATTTCTGATTATCCTTCTGTCTGTGATCTGCACAGGCATTGGTGTAATAACCTCATACTATTATCAGACGATCATGGACAAAATCGTACCTTCTGCGTCTTTTTCCTATCTGACGCAGGTTTCCCTGGGCATTATTATTCTCTATTTGGCTCAGATTCTTTTAAGTGTTATCCGAAGTATTATCATGATCAAATACGAACAACGACTGGATACCCAACTGACTCTCGGATATTATTACCATACACTGCTTCTTCCCATGCGTTTTTACACCATGCGGGATACAGGAGATATCATATCCAGGTTCAGTGACATTGGAAGTGTACAAAGCCTGATTTCGGAAGCAACCGTAGGTGTTTTTTTAGATGCATTTATGGCAATTGCCGGTGCAGTGATCCTGTGCAGATATAATCCTCAAATGTTTCTGGTGGCCTTCATTATGATGGCTGTGTATGCTCTGATTGTTTTTCTATATACAGGGCCATTAATGAAAATGAACCGTCAGATCCTGGACGACAATGCAAAGGTCACTTCACGCTTTATCGAAAGTGTAAACGGCATAGAAACCATAAAATCCTTTAATAATGAAAAACGGCATTTTGACAAAGTAAGCGGTATGTACAAGGATCTTCTGAAAAAAAATTTCCATATCGGAATGATCTCACTTAGTGAAAGCACCCTGATCTCTACCATTTCTTCCCTTGGAGGTGTTGCCATCCTGTGGGTAGGCACAGCCGGCGTGCTAAAGGGAAATCTTTCCATTGGTGAACTGATCACCTTTAATGCCCTGTTAGGATATTTTATCGGGCCGGTTACAAATCTGATCAATCTGCAGCCTACCATTCAGGCTGCCGTTGTATCCGTAAACCGTGTTGGAGAAGTTCTGGATTACAGATGTGAATACGATGCAGAAAAACCGGCGCATGTACAGCCACTGCCTGATTTTAAACGGATCCGCGTTCAGGATCTTACTTTCTCTTACGGTACAAGGAAGCCCGTTCTGAAAAATGTATCACTAACCATAACACAGGGACAAAAAATCGGTTTTGTCGGAAATTCCGGATCAGGAAAAACAACTCTGGCAAAGCTTCTGGTAGGTCTTTTTCAGACATCTGATCAAACTATTTTCTACAACGATGTTGATATGAACACCATTTATAAACCGGAACTGCGTAAAAAGATTCTGTATCTTTCCCAAGATGTTTTCCTGCAAAATGGTTCTCTTCGCGAAAATCTGCTAAACGGTCGTGAGGATATTGAAGAAAGTGATTTCAACCACATCTGCGAATTATGCGGCATACAGGAAATGGCTAATTCTCTGCCTCTTGGCTTTGAAACCCTGATTGAGGAAAACGGAAAAAATCTTTCCGGCGGTCAGAAACAACGGATTTCCATTGCCCGGGCACTTCTTGGGAAGCCTCAAGTTCTGATCATGGATGAAGCCACAAGCAGCCTGGACAATATTTCAGAAAAGATGATCGGACGTGCCCTGTCAGAATGTGCCAATCATATGACATTGATCCAGATTGCTCACAGGCTGACCACAGTAAAAAACTGTGATTGGATCTATGTATTTGATAATGGTTCTCTGGTGGAAGAAGGCACACATGTTCAGCTTCTGCAAAACAAATATTATTATTACAGGCTGTGGAATGAAGTACAGGATCATTCACATACACAGCCGGATCTACTTGGAGGATTCGATGAAAACATATAAAGCAATTATTTATACAGCCCTGAATGAGAAAATCCTTTATCTGCCTGCTGTCAATTATTACTTTGGTCTGCGCCCTGATTGTGCAATGACAGATTGTGAATATCAATGGACATGGAAAGAACTGGATTGCTTTTTGAAGAAAGAATCTCCGGAAGAATACTCCGTTTTTTCAAGAACATCCATAGAAAAACGCATTGGAAATCTGACTCACTATTCAGAATCAGAAATTAGAAATGAACTGGAGCTTGGACAGTTTACCTTGTGTTTTCATCCATCCAGGAAATGCAACCTGAACTGTAAATACTGCTTTGGACACTCTGATTATCTGGACAACCAGGAATTGAGCTTTGATACCATCAAAAAAGCTATTGATTATATGCTTTACGAATATGCTCCCTACGGCTGCAAATATATTTTTGATTTCAGCGGCTCCGGAGAGCCTTTGCTGAAGTTCGATTTGATTCGTCAGGTAACAGAATACTGTAAAGAAAAGAGACAGGAAATCGGAAAAGCCATCGAGATCATGTTCTGCTCCAATCTCACATTGATGACTCGGGAAATGGCTGATTATTTTGAAAATGAATCCATGATTCTTCTTGGAACAAGCCTTGATGGCGGACAGGAAACCAATGACAATAACCGGATATACAAAAATGGGAAAGGCACTTTCCAGGATGTAAAAAAGAGTCTGGAATTGTTTCAAAACAAAAAATTCGGCATTGCTTCCACTATCACCCCTTTAAACCAGAAGGTGGATGAAATCTTTGATGAACTTTATCAGCTTCCAAATGTAGACTGTATCAGCATGCGCTATATCCGGGAATATTCCGGATCTGCCTACGATTTCGATCACTTTGATATAGATGAGCTTTTGCTGCATTACGAGAAACTGTGCGAAAATGTATTGTTCCAGTTAAAGCAGGGGAATTTTGACTATCTGATAAAGCTGATCAATGGTGCTGATGTTTTCGGCATCCTGATCTCGCAAAATCTGCGGAAAGGCGGCAGCGCTCCTTTCCGCTGTGAAATGGGTAAAAACCGTATTATCTGCGGTCCTGACGGAAAATTCTATTCATGCAGCGTTATGATGGGTTCAAAAGATTTCTGTATCGGGAGCCTGGCGGAAGGCGTACGTCCGGATTTGGTAAAAAAATACTGGGAACGTCCTAAAGACAAAATCCCAGCATGTAAAGCCTGTGATTTTCACCAGGCCTGTGGAGGCGAATGCTACGCCAATTCCTATCTTCAGTATGGCAATATGTATACCACCAATTCCAAAAGCTGCCAACTGAACATACGGCTGAACAAACTCAGTTACGCCTTTCTGGAGCATCTGAAACGAACACAGCCAGAAAACTACCAAAAATTCGTAGAATACTCTTTTCAGATATCCAATTATACAACTACAAATACCGCTTTGTGGGCACTGGTAAAATGGTCAACCGTCCTTGGCAAACCACTATCCTATGAAGAGTTGATCAAAGATATCAATCCTGTAGAATCCACTACAGAAGGAAACCTGGTTCTTCAGAAAATGAGACAGCGCATTCCTTCTGCAGAATCCTACCAAATGGATCTTTCTGTTACCGCAGAAGACTTTCCTATCCCTGGAATATCTGTTCATAAAAGAGATAAGAAAGCCGGCGGTATAGAATATCTGCTTGTATATGGAATAAAAAACAAACATGTAATATTTGAAGGAATGAGTACCCGTGGCATCCAGGAAATGCCTTTAAAACAATATCTGACCAACATATCAGATATTATCCTTCTTTAAAAAATCTTCAGAAGATCATTATACATCACTACCACCATCAAAAGCATAAGGAGCATCAGCCCGGCAAAATGAACCATCCCTTCCACCTGGCGGTTCACCGGCTTTTTCCGCACTGCTTCAATCACCAGGAAGATAAGCCTTCCTCCATCCAGTGCAGGGATAGGAAGCAGGTTCATAACCCCCAGGTTTGCAGAAAGAAAGATTGCCATATAGATCATGTTTACCCATACTGCAAGTGTTCCTTCTTTTTTGCTTTGTTCATAGGTGGTACCGATGGCATCCACCACACCTACTGGTCCGCTCAGATCCTTGATTCCCAGGTGTCCGGTGACCAGCTCTTTCAGGCTCATAATGGTAGAGCGGATCAGATATTTTACTTCATAGGCACTGTATTTCAATACAGCCATCCCTTTTGTCTTCTGATAGCCTGCATTATAGGAAAATCCAAGATCCGGGGTACGGTATTCCCTTGGCGTAATGGTGGCATCATATTCCAGTCCATTTCGCTCATAAGTGATCTGTACAGGCTCGTCGGAAAGCGGATGCTCATCAATATATGCCTGGTATTCATCTCCGTCTGCCACTTTAACCCCGTTAATGGATGTGATCACATCCCCTGCCTGAAGACCTGCTTCCTCCAAAGGCATTCCCTGGATCAGGGATTCCACCTCCATAGAGGAAGCATCGCTTCTGTTAAAGCCAAGCAGATACCTGACAGATACATCCGGCTTAAAGGCCAGATTGATCTCCTGACCGTCACGATCTACCGTCATGTGTACGGTCTTATCTTCCTGTGCAGGATTAAAATACGTATACAGGTACAGATCCCTGGATAGATCAATGGTATATCCTTCATATTCCGTGATCACATCTCCTGTCTTAAGACCTGCCTTCTCTGCTGAAGATTCAGTCTTTACATCCAGTACCTCTGCAGGGTCATATCCTGCCAGAGAAACCATGATCACCGAAAGTACAAATGCCAAAATAAAATTGAAAACAGGACCTGCTGCCACCACTGCGATCCGTCCCCAGACAGATGCCGCATTGAAAGTGCCAGGCCGGTCATCCTCCATATCCTCCCCCAGCATGGCACAGGATCCGCCAAGAGGAAGCAGCTTTAGAGAATACCTGGTACCTCCCTTTACCGTACTTACAAGCCTTGGCCCCATTCCCAGGGAAAACTCTGTAACTACGATCCCATTTTTCTTTGCCAGCAGAAAATGTCCCAACTCATGAAACAATACAATTGCACTGAAAATAATGATTGCCAGAATGATCTTCAATCTACCACCTGCTTTCAATCCACTGATAGGTTTCTTTTTCCACAGCCAGGATCTGATCCAGATCCGGATGCTGGATCACTTTATGTCTTCCCATAGACTGCCCGATAATCTGATAAATATCCAGAAAACGGATCTTTTCCTGAAGAAATAGCTTCACTGCCAGCTCATTGGCTGCATTAAAGACAGTAGGCATGCTGCCTCCAGCCTGCGCTGCCTGGATTGCCATAGGAAGCCCCAGGAACGTATCCATATCCGGTTCTTCAAAGGTGATCTGCCTGAGTTTATGGAAGTCAAGGCGTTCCCCATCCAGATAACGTCTCTCAGGATAATACAGGGCATACTGGATGGGCAGGCGCATATCCGGTGTCCCAAGCTGTGCCATCACTGCCCCATCTTTAAATTCAACCATGGAATGGATAATACTTTGAGGCTGTACCACTACCTGAATATGATCAAGATCCATATCAAACAGCCATCTTGCTTCCATTACCTCAAGTCCTTTATTCACCAGGGTTGCTGAATCTACTGTGATCTTCTGTCCCATAACCCAGTTAGGGTGTTTTAATGTATCTGCCACAGTCACCTGCTGCAGATCTTCCCGTTTCCTTCCTCTGAAAGGTCCGCCGGAGGCTGTGATCAGAAGCTTATGGATCTCTTTTTTGTTTTCTCCATGAATAGCCTGAAAAATGGCACTGTGCTCACTGTCTACCGGCAGGATCTGTACTCCCTTTTCCTTTGCAAGGGGCATGATCAGATGCCCGGCCGTTACCAGGGTCTCTTTATTGGCAAGTGCAATGTCTTTTCCTGCACAGATGGCTTCCATAGTAGGACGGATCCCGATCATCCCTACCACAGCCGTCACAAGTATATCTGTCTCATCCATCCTTGCCAGCTGAAGCAGACCGTCCATACCCGAAACCACTTCTACAGGCAGATCTGCGATCCGTATCTGCAGGTCTTTTGCAGCCTGTTCATCCCATACAGCTACCAGCCTGGGATGGAACTCCCGTACCTGTTCTTCCAGCTTAAGGATATTTCTCCCTGCGCTGATACCAAGAACCTGTATATCTTTATTGCCCCGGACTACATCCAATGTCTGGGTGCCTATAGATCCGGTAGAACCTAAAATTGCTATTTTTTTCATAAAAAGTGCATCCTCTCTTCCTATATGGATCAGCCCAGGATCAGGGTTGCCAGATAATAGATTACCGGTGCAGTAATGATCACACTGTCAAAACGGTCAAGGATTCCTCCATGTCCCGGGATCAGTTTGCCGTAATCCTTGATTCCCTGATTTCTCTTGATGGCAGAAGCAGCCAGATCGCCTACCATGGAGATCAGCGCTCCAACCGCGCAAATCAGGGCATACTCTGCCACTTTACCACCAGTGGCTGCTGCATATAATGCACCCAGAAGTGCGGCTCCTGCCACACCTCCTACAGCTCCTTCCACCGATTTCTTAGGGCTTAGTACAGGAGCCATCTTGTGCTTACCGATGAGCATACCTGTACAGTAAGCGCAGGTGTCGCATCCCCAGGAGCATAAGAAGATCAGCCACACAATATACTTGCCATCTGTAAGATTACGGGTAAGGTAAATAAAAGAAAGCATAACCGCAACATAGACGATCCCGAAAAAGGCTTCCATTACTTCTCCTGCATGAAATCTTGGATATGTAAATACATATACAAAAAGCAGAAGGATCAATGCCAGGATCAAGCCCATCATGCCATATTTCTCATAGTCTGCTGCCATGGCAATGTAATATACCACAGCCCCCACATAGCCTGTGATCTCCAAAAGAGTAAACTTCTCTTTATGAACCTGCATGGCCTTATATAATTCCTGCATACCGATCAGGGAAATCCCGAGAAGGGTAAAAAACAGTATGTAACTGCCGCTCATGATCGTAAGAAGTGCCACTGCTACCAGCAGGATCCCGCTTATAAGTCTTGTTTTAAACATGCTGTTCCTCCTTTACCCCACCGTATCTTCTGTCTCTTTGATTATATTTCTCAATGGCTCTGATTAATTCTTGTTTATCAAAATCCGGCCATGGAACTTCTGTAAAATAAAATTCTGTATATGCCAGCTGCCATAAGAGAAAATTGGACAGACGCAGTTCTCCGCTTGTGCGGATCAGAAGGTCCGGATCTGGTACTCCGGCAGTATCCAGATATCCCTCTATGGTTTCCTCTGTAATCTGTGTCGGAATCAGCTTCCCTTCTGCAGCATCCTGTGCCATCCTTCGCATACCTCTGGTAATCTCATCCCTGCTGCCATAATTCAGTGCGATCTGGAAATACAGTTCGTCATAATCCTTAGATACTTCTTCCAGGTAGTGGATCCTCTCCCGGATCACTTCATCAAATACAGAGGTATCTCCTATGATCTTCACCCGCATTTTATTTCTTTCTGCAATTTTCACACACTTTTTCAGATAGCTTCTAAAAAGCTTCATCAGCGCTTCCACCTCATCCCTGGAACGCTTCCAGTTCTCTGTGGAAAACGCATATACTGTCAGATATTTGATTCCTAAGTCTTTTACATCATCACAAATGGTTTCCAGGTTGGCACAGCCTTTTACATGCCCGTAAGTTCTTGGCATGCCCTTTGCTTTCGCCCATCTGCCATTCCCATCCAGAATGATTGCAACATGATTGGGTACTTTCATATTCTCTCCTTCTTTTAAGACTGCACAAAAGGACTGCCGCAAACAGACAATGCCTTATTTGCAGCAGTCCTCCCATATATAGTGCTTATACTGTCATAATTTCTTTGGATTTCTTATCAACTGCAGCATCTACATCCTTGATATACTTATCTGTCAGTTTCTGGACTTTCTCTTCAAGTTCCTTTACTTCATCTTCAGAAACATCTTCTTTTTTCAGTTTCTTGAAGGCATCATTGGCATCCCTGCGGATATTGCGGACAGCAACCTTCGCTGCTTCCCCTTTCTTCTTAACATCCTTGACAAGCTCTTTACGACGGTCCTCTGTAAGTTCCGGGAAAAGAAGACGAATCACCTTGCCGTCATTACTTGGATTCAGGCCCAGGTCAGAACACAGAATAGCTTTCTCGATCTTCTTGATCAGACTGTTCTCCCATGGCTGGATCTGGATCAAACGTGCTTCAGGAACGGTAATATTGGCTACCTGCTGAAGGGGGGTAGGTGTTCCATAGTAATCTACTGTCAGCTTATCAAGGATATGCGGATTAGCGCGTCCTGCACGGATCGTTGTAAGCTCTGTCTCAAAACCACTCAGGGTCTTTTTCATTTTGTCCTCATATTTCTGAATTCTCTCATCCATTGTTCAATCTCCCTCTCCTGTTATTCTCTATTTTCTACACGGTTACTTTTGTACCGGAGAATTTACCATGAACAGTATTTACAATACTGTTCTCTTCCTCAAGGCCAAATACCAGCATAGGCATCTTCTGCTCCAGACACATAATAGATGCAGTAAGATCCATAGCTGCCAGCTTCTTATCAACCACTTCCTGTATGGAAATCTCATCATACTTCACTGCAGCCGGATTTACCTTGGGATCACTGTCATAAATACCATCCACTGCTTTTGCAAGAAGGATAGCATCTGCGCTGATCTCCACTGCACGAAGCACAGTCGCTGTATCTGTAGAAAAATAAGGGTGACCTGTACCACCGGCAAAAAATACTACCTTTCCCTGTGCAAAGCTCTCCTCTACGCTGTCCTTGGAATACAGTTTGGTAAATGCACCACAGGTAAATGGCGTATAAATCTCTGTAGAAAGGCCTACATATCTGCAGATATCGGATACATAAATGCAGTTCATGATAGTAGCGAGCATACCAATCTGGTCTGCCTTGCTGCGTTCCATGGCACCGCTGGTACGTCCGCGCCAGAAATTGCCGCCTCCGATCACGATCCCTACCTGAAGACCTTCAGATACGATCTGATGGATCTGCTTCGCAACTCCGATCACTGTAGCCTCATCAAAGCCTGTCTTCTTAGGGCCTGCCAGTGCCTCACCACTTAATTTTAATAGTACTCTTTTCATTTCCATTGTAAAATCCTGCCTTTGCTTCGATTATTCTCTGGTTAATGCTCACTCTGCTCGTCGTAACCTGCTCCTGCCAACCGGCAGTACTTATTACCATACACCTGCAACAATCTCATTCCCACTCTCGTCCACAGTAGTAGAAACTGTAAAAGATGGATAATAATGGTAGCCTGTCTCTCCAGTCTCCGGTTCATTCTGATAGTCACTGCCCTGTGGCTCCCCACATGCTGCGATCAGACTGTCCAGGGACTGCCCGATATACTGCTCTGCCACGCTGGCACTATTGTCTGTAGGATCTGTATTATTAGGATCCGGGGTAGGGGTAGGAGCAGTAGTAGCAGCCGGTGTAGAGGTCACTCCCGGAGTGGGTGTGGCATCTGTATCATTACCACTGCCATCTGTACTCTGTCCATCATCATCGATCAGCCCCAGACGCTTCTTAACCTCTGTAAGTGTGGAGGTCTCCTTCTTGCTGCTGCCAGTTAAGTAAGTAGCATAGGGAATAGAAGAATCTCCTGAGCCATCCATCTTCAAAGTGATCTGGCTGATATTCTGAAGCGGGATCTTTCTGAAGAAGCACTCGCTCTTATTCTCATCTGTATAAGAAATACGGATGTCATAGCTGGAAACTGTATTACCAGATGCATCCTTGGCATTCTTCTCAAAGTAGTACAGGGCCTTATCCCCGTCCTTCAAAGTAAACATGCCGTTCACAAGATCATCGCCCCAGTCATCATCCTCATCGGAATTAGGACGGATATAGATCCTGGCAACTTCAGAACCTGTCTTATTGACCACAACCACCTTGGAAGATGTGCTTGTCTTCTCTCCCATAATATTGGTAATATCTTCATCAGTGCTCTTCTCCATATCCACCAGTTCTGTGTCACTGCCGGAAGAGCCGTCTTTCTTCTGGTCATCTGATGCAGGTGCTACTGTTACCTGCGTCTCAGACTGTTTTCCATCGTCTTTGCTCTTTTTTCCACATCCACATCCTGCTGCAGCTGCCACACAGACAAGCAGCCCTGCCAGGATTAGATAACGTTTTTTCATAATATATATTCCTCCCGAAAATTGGATCATAAACAATAAAGATCTGGACATAAATCGTAACTGTTCTGTATCCTCACAGTTACAAATCCAGTAAAAATACTATTTTATTATTACAGAGTATCCCCATCTTGTCAACCAACCCCGGCAGGATTTCATACAATTTTTAGACTTTTTGTTTCTATAATGGGATAAGTGCTTTTCACTGAATACCCCTGTTAAAACCCTGTCTTCATACGGTTCTTCCGCATATTTTTCCTAAGGAGTCCTGCTTCATGTCTGCCCTTTTCCGCCTCTGTACAGATCTTAAGCCCCGGTACCTGCATAGGATGCTCGTTTTCGTCCATTGCCACCATGACAAAAAATGCACGGTTCACAGAATAGCGCATGCCATCTGACCTTTCCACATACGTATCGATTTCCACTTCCATAGAGGTATTACCTACACAGGTAACATATCCGATCAGTACCAAAAGCTCTCCTTCATAGGTTGCTTCTTTAAACTGAAGATTATCAATGGCAGCTGTGGTCACACGGTTGGTGCCTGCATGACGCATGGCTACCACACTGGCCACCTCATCTGCCCACTGCATCAGCATTCCCCCAAACAGACGGCCGCCTGCATTTAAGTGCTGATGCATGATCAAATGTACCTGTTCTGTCCTTGAATCTGCCACAGTACGAATCCGTCGCTCTTTATCCTGAATTTGATTTTTCTCCATGAATCCTGCTTTCTTCATGCTGCCTCCATCAGTACAGATTCTTTACCTTAAAGTCTCGTTCAGCCTCTCGTCTCTGGTCTTTCTTTGCAATATCCTGACGTTTGTCATACAGTTTCTTTCCTCTTGCCATTCCGATCTCCACTTTCACCAGGCTGTTCTTAAAATACACCTTTAATGGTACAAGTGTCAGGCCTTTCTCCTTCAGCTTTCCTTCGATCTTGTTGATCTCGTATCTGTGCAGAAGAAGCTTCCTTACACGAAGAGGATCTTTATTGAAAATATTCCCCTTTTCATAAGGACTGATATTCATACCATATATGAACATCTCCCCTCTCTCTGACCGAACATAGGATTCTTTGATACTGCATTTCCCCATTCGGAGAGATTTTACCTCTGTGCCAGCTAGTGCGATCCCGGCTTCATAGGTATCTTCTATAAAATAATCATGAAAGGCTTTTTTATTATTTGCGATCAGTTTGATCCCAGGTTTCTTCGCCATTGGCTCTCTCCCTTTCTTATATTTTTACGGATGGACTACTGTAAAATCCACAGTCTTCAAAAATGTATCTGCATCTGCTACCCGGACCTTTACCTTCTGGCCCAGCCTGTATACCTTCCGGGTCATGTCTCCCCGTAGTTCATAAGTTTCTTTGTCAAAGGTGTAATAATCATCCCGCAATGTATTTACATGTACAAGTCCTTCTACTGTATTGGGAAGCTCCACGTAAAAGCCCCAGCCTGTAACACCGGAAATGATCCCTTCATATTCTTCACCCAGATGATAGGACATGTATTCTGCCTTTTTCAGCTTATCAGACTCCCTTTCTGCCTCATCAGCCCTGCGTTCACAGGCACTGGACTGCTGTGCCACATCCTCCAGGATCTCCTGATAATGTTCCGTCCTTCCTTCCCGGATCAGGCGTCCCCTTAAATTATCTTTAATGATCCTGTGGATCTGAAGATCCGGATATCTGCGGATAGGAGAAGTGAAATGGCAATAATACTTTGCAGCCAATCCGAAATGACCGCTGCATTGGGTAGTATACCTGGCCTGCTTCATGGTGCGAAGAGTAAGACGGCTAATCTGCGGTTCATTCTCCAGCCCCTGGATCTGCTCCAGGATCTGCTGTATCTCCTTGGGAGTGATCTCCTGACCCATCTTCTGTACAGCCACTCCCTGATTACGCAATAGGGTCAGCAGACTTTCCACCTTTTCAGGATCCGGATTATCGTGCGTCCTGTAAACAAATGGTTTTCCTTCTTTACAGTATTCTTCTGCCACAGTCTCATTTGCCACCAGCATAAAGTCTTCAATGATCCTGGTAGCTACATTAGCTTCATAAGGCTTTACATCGATAGCCCTTCCTGCTGCATTCAGGATGATCTTGCTTTCCGGAAAATCAAAATCAATGGAACCTCTGTGATGTCTGCTTTCACGGATGATCCCTGAAAGTTCTTTCATAAGGAAAAACATGGGAATCAACGACGCATATCTTTCTTTTGCCTGTGGATCCGTATCCTCCAGAATATTCTTAACATCTGTGTAACTCATCCGCTCATCCACACGGATCACAGTCTCTGCGATCTGGTAGGAAATCCGCTTTCCTGATGAATCAATATCCATCAGACAGGAAAGCGTAAGGCGGTCCTGTCCCTGATTCAGGGAGCAGATCCCATTAGAAAGCCGTACCGGAAGCATAGGCACCACACGGTCTGCCAGGTAAACACTGGTACCCCTTTTCAAGGCTTCACGGTCCAAGGCACTGCCGCCCTGCACATAATTGCTAACATCTGCAATATGTACCCCCAGGTGGTAGATATCTCCCTCTTTTGTCAGGGAAATCGCATCATCCAGATCCTTTGCATCCTCACCGTCAATGGTAACCGTCTGAAGATGGGTCAGATCCAGCCTGCCCTCCCTGTCTGCATCCAGCACATGATCCGGTACACGTTCTGCCTGACGCAGCACCTTATCCGGAAATTCACTTGGAATTCCAAAGCTTTTCACAATAGCCAGGATGTCTGTCCCTGGCGCTTTCATACTCCCCAGATCCTCGATCACCTTACCTTCCGGGCTTTTGTTCTTAGTGCCGTAATCTGTGATCTGAACAACCACCTTATCTCCATCCCGGACTCCCTTGGAATCCTTCTTGGGAATAAAAATATCTTTGGAAAATCTGGGATTATCACTGAGAACAAAGCCATAATCCCGGTTATTCTGATACGTACCTACAATCTGGATAGTACCCCGCTCCAGGATCTTCACAACAGCGCCTTCCCTACGTTTTCCATCCTCCGGCTCCTTGGTCACAACTACCACTACCCGGTCCTGGTGCATAGCTGTTCCTGTATTTTCCTCCGGAATATATATATCCTCTTCCAGTTCTTCGGTTTCTACAAAGCCAAAGCCTTTATTGTGCCCGATAAATGTCCCTTCATACCTGGGCATATCCGCAAGATCTTCCTGGAAATGATTTTCTGTCAGTCTTTTTTTAACCCGTTTTTTTTCTTTTCCGCCGCTCCATTCTTTTGCAGCTTTTGAATCTTTTTCCCTGATCTTGTTTTTTTTCTTTTTACCGGATACTTTGAAATACCTGCCTTTTTTGTCCTGCTGTGCCTTGCCCTCCTGCTCCAGTTCATCCAGCACCTGCCATAATTCTCTTTTTTCTTCCTTTGACAGGCCAAGCAAAGAGGCCATTTCCCTCAGCCGCATAGGCTTGTAGACAGGATCTCCCATTAATTCCAGTATGAATTTTTTCCTTTTGTCTGTATTATTTCTTCCGCTCAAAATATCTCCTTTGATAAAAAAAAGGCTGTTGTAATATGCAACAGCCTTTCCCATTTACTAACTTATACACAATGTCCACAGCATAAAGCTGTAAAACCTGCGGCTTGTCCTGTCACTGGAATATGCTTAGAAATTCAGGTTCAGAACTACAGTAAGCACAAAGAACAGAACTCCCATCAGAGAAGTAGCTTTAACAAGGCCGCCTTCCATGGTACGTCCCTTATTCTTTCCCCAGTAGGTATCTGCTGCTCCTGCAATTGCGCCCAGGCCCTGAGACTTTCCTTCCTGCATCAGGACTACTACGGTAAGGGCAATACAATCTATAGCAAAAATAACTGTCAATATCGTTCTTAAAATCTCCACTCTGTTACACCTCCTAATCAACTGTTTTTCATTGTATCATAGGTAAAGTGGGATTTCAACTGTTTTTCCAAAATGTTTTTATAATGTTTTGTTAAAATTACTGAAAACATACAAACAGATCAAGAAAATGGATTCTGATAGATTGCCAGTCCACCCAGATGCTCATGGATCCGAAGAAGCTGATTGTATTTGGCATTCCGCTCAGATCTGCATGGTGCTCCTGTTTTGATCTGCCCCGCTCCTGTTGCCACTGCCAGATCGGCAATAAAAGGGTCCTCAGTTTCCCCGGAACGGTGGGATATGACAGAACGATATCCTGCACGATGAGCCATTTCCACAGCATCCAGGGCTTCTGTTACCGTTCCGATCTGATTCACTTTGATCAGAATCGCATTGGCAGCATCCAGACGGATCCCACAGCCAAGTCTTTTAATATTGGTAACAAAAAGATCATCTCCTACCAGCTGAAGATGGCTTCCCAGAGCCTTTGTCAAATTCTTCCAGCCTTCCCAGTCATCCTCATGAAGTCCATCCTCCAGAGACACAACAGGGAAATCCTGAGCCAGCGTCTGATAATAATGGATCATCTCTCCACTGTCCCGTAATACTTCTTCCCCTGTCATCTGACTTTCGCCAGGGAAAACATAAACTCCTCTTTCTTCATCATACAATTCACTGGCAGCCGCATCAATTGCGATTCCAATCTCTTTGCCCGGCTGATAACCACTTTTTTCAATGGCCTCCATGATCAGCTCCAGAACCTGCCTGGAGTCCTTCACATCCGGTGCAAAACCGCCTTCGTCGCCCACTCCAGTATTCATATTTCTCTGCCTGAGGATACATTTCAAATGCTGATATATTTCTGCACTCATCCGCAATGCTTCCGGAAAGCAGTCCGTCCCAAGGGGCATGATCATAAATTCCTGCAGATCCACCGTATTGTCTGCGTGACAGCCCCCATTCAGGATATTCATCATAGGCACAGGCAGCCGGCTGGCATGACAGCCTCCCAGATATTGATAAAGGGGAATCCTCATGGCCATGGCACTTGCCCTTGCTACTGCCATGGATACTCCAAGTGTAGCATTTGCCCCCAGATTCCCCTTGTTGTCTGTCCCGTCTGTGTACTGCAAGATCTGGTCAATGTACATCTGATTTAAGGCATTCTCTCCCAGAACTGCTTCAGCAATCTTCGTATTCACATTTTGGACTGCTTTCTCCACACCCAGCCCCAGATATTTGTCTTTTTCCTGATCCCTTAGCTCTACAGCTTCAAATTTCCCTGTAGATGCTCCTGAAGGTACCATTGCTCTTGCTGTATATCCATTGATCCCAATCACACCTTCTCCTACTGTAACTTCTACTTCTACCGTAGGATTGCCTCTGGAATCCAGTACTTGTCTTGCGTGAATCTTTCTGATAGGAAGATACCGTAACATGTTTTTACCTCCTGATATTTATGAAGGTAGTTTTTCCTGTAACAGCATTTTCTATTCAAAGCAGATCCTTTTATCACATTTCCATTTTGACTGCAGCTTAAAGGGAAATAAATCCTTTGCTTTTCAGGCAGGCTTCTACCTCCATAATATCCTCTACATGAAGGATCATAATGGGGCGTCCTGTGTCCCTGTTAAAGGACAGGTACAGATAATCAATATTTACATTGCTGTCAAGAAAACTCTGAAGAAGATTGTTAAGATTTCCCACTTCATCCTTAACCTCGATCCCCAGGACATCGGTAAGCTTACACAGAAATCCTGCTTCTGTCAATGCCTTGCCAGCCTTGTCCGGATCCGATACCACCATACGTACAATACCATACTCAGCACTGTCATTGGTAACAGATCCAAGAATATTGATATCATTCTCCTGAAGGATCTGTGTCATTTTGTGCATGGCACCTTTTACGTTTTCTGCGAAAATAGACAACTGTTTTAACATAATAATCTCCTCGGTATATGTTCTATTCTACTGGTAACTCGATCAGTTCCTTTGGTGAGTGGGCCAGATTTATATGACCTTCTTTTGTAACAACCACCATATCTTCGATCCTTACGCCTCCAAAACCAGGTACATAGATCCCTGGCTCTACGGTTTCGATCATATTCTCCTTAAGAATGGTGTCATCAGACGGAGAAAGCCTTGGATTCTCATGGATGAAAAGTCCTACGCTGTGTCCCAGTCCATGTCCAAAATACTCTCCGTAACCTGCATCTGCAATAATATCCCTGGCAACTTTGTCTACACTTGCTCCGGATTTGCCGGCCTTTAATGCATCCAGTCCGGCCAGCTGCGCTTTCAGAACAACATTATAGATCTCTTTCTGTTTGTCACTTGCTTTTCCAAGGACTACTGTACGGGTCATATCTGAACAATATCCCTTATATTTGCATCCGAAATCAAAGGTGATAAAATCGCCTTTTTCAAATTTCTTTGTACCTGGAATAGCGTGAGGCATAGAGCTGTTCAGTCCTGAAGCCACGATGGTATTAAAGCTGAGATCCTCTGCCCCTTCCTGTTTCATAAGGTATTCCAACTCAGCAGCTGCCTCCAGCTCTGTCATTCCTGGCTTCAAAAGAGGCAGAAGCCTTGCAAATGCTCTGTCGCCAATCTCCTCAGCCATTTTCAGGTATTGGATCTCTTCCTGGGTCTTCACCTGTCTCAGGTCATTGATGCTGCTTTCAAGGGGTACCCAGCACTGAACCGGCAATGCTTTTGTTAATTTTGCAAAATCACAGCAAAGCATTGACTGGTCTTCATAGCCCAAAGCAAAATCCCCCTGTACCTGCTCTTTTTCTATACACTCTTTCAGGATTTCTTCTCTTTTATGCTGATTAGACTCCTGGAGCACGGTAAAACTGCTTTCCTTTGCTGCTGCTTCAGTATATCTGGAATCTGTGATCAGAACAGTCTGGGTGCCTGAAATATAAAGGGCACCTTCTCCTCCTCTGAATCCGCTTACATGGCGCATATTATATGGGTCTGTGATCAGAATTGCCTGAACCTGTCTGTCTTTCAGAATTTGATCTAACATAATCTGTTCCTCCCTTATCTCTGTCAAATACGCTTGCTATTATACCCTTATTCTTCCCAAATCGCAACATCCTGTTCGTACACTTCTTACAATCTTCACCTGGCTCTCCCATTTCTGCCTGGTCTTTTGATTTTCATTTCAATATTTTCCAAATATCCTCTGGTTAATTGTATAAATTTTCAGTTTTTTTTAAATATTATCTCTTTATAGTCTTTTATTTATTGTATTTTTTATTTATTTTTCTATTTTTCTATTGACATATGCAAAATATTCTGTTATAGTAAACGCATAAAACAAAAGGGAAACATAATAAATAGAAAAGGAGTGATTCCCCCAGAAACGTAGAAATGTTATTCAAATAAACTCCAGGAAAGTGAGGTACAGACCACCGAAATAAGAATTGATTTTCCTATATTCTAAGAAAGGAAGGTACGGTCCACCAAGAACTTAAGCGAAATACCTGAATTGTTTTATTAAATTTTGAAAGTGAGGTACATTCCATTGGACAGTGAACACTCCTAAGAGTCATCGGTTATTAAGACGGATGGCTCTTATTTTTTCACATATTTTTTACTATTTCTCATAAACTGATACAAATCTTTTCTTCTGAGGTTCTATGAAAAATTTCCGTTTAAAATTTTTTCCCATCTCAAAAGTCCATCTTATGATCCTGATTCTTTTTGCAGCAGCCTTCTGTACCGGCTCTCTGCTAGGCAAAACCACTGGACAGTTACTGCCTGACTACGGCAGCGTCAGTGCATCCTCCGAAAACACCAGCTGGGGTTTAAGCTTTCAGGAAAAGGGGAAACGTCCTATTGGGAATGCTTCCATAGAAGAATTGAAAAAATATAATGCTTACTATGCTGCAGACACAGAAGAAAAAATCATATATCTTACTTTCGACTGCGGTTATGAAAATGGTAATATGCCAAAGATTCTGGAAGCCCTGAAAAAACACCAGGTATCTGCAGCTTTTTTTGTGGTGGGAAACTTTATTTCAGATCATCCGGATCTGTTAAAAAAAATGATCCAGGCAGGCCACACCATTGGAAATCATACCATGACCCACCCGGATATGTCTTTCATTTCATCCATGCAAGGATTCCAAAAAGAACTTCAGGATGTAGAAAAACTTTACCAATCAGCCACCGGATCCTCTATGCCAAAATATTACCGGCCTCCAAGAGGAATCTACAGTCCTGTCAATCTTTCCATGGCAAAAGAACTGGGGTATAAAACCTTTTTCTGGAGTCTTGCCTATGTAGACTGGTATCAGGACAAACAGCCAACAAAAGAAGAGACCTTTGAAAAGCTGCTTGGACGCATCCATCCTGGTGCCATCGTGCTGCTTCACAGTACCTCTTCTACAAATGCTGATATTCTTGATGAACTTCTTACCCGATGGGAAGCCATGGGTTATTCCTTTGGCAGTCTTCAGGATCTATGATCAGACCCGGTTCTTCCCATAATAGATCACAGCCTGAACGCCCGGTCCTGTATGTACGCCAATAATAGGGCTCATTGGCATGATCACAACCTGTGCCTGGGGCATTGCTGCAAGAATGTCTGCCTTTAACTTTTCTGCCTGCTCCTGTGCATCCCCATGGCAAAGGAATACATATGGATACTCAGGATCATAATTTTCCGGAATAGATGTATATTTACCGGAAATATAATTCAGGGCTGCTTTTGACCCTCTTACCTTTTCCATAATAGCAAGAGTCCCGTCCTCAGCGATCCGAAGAACAGGCTTGATCTTTAATTTGCCGCCGATCCAGGCAATTGCCGGTGAGATCCTGCCTCCTCGCTTCAGAAAGTCCAGATCATCTACAGTAAACCAGTGGCAGATATTATTTCTGTTTTCTTCCAGCCAGGCGGTATTCTCCTCCAGGCTCATGCCCTTTTCCTGATTTTTCCTTGCGATCAGGGTAAGGATCCCCTGCCCTCCTGTAGCTGCATGGGAATCTACGCAGGAAATCTTCCTGTCCGGATACTCTTCCATCAGGTCAGTGGCAGCAAGCTTTGAGCTTTGCCAGGTAGATGTAAGTCCGCCTGAAAGAGAAAGATACAGAATGTCTTTTCCTTCTTTTAAGATCTTTTCAAAATATTCTGTATAAACCATAGGAGGAATCTGTGAGGTCTTGCCCTGTCCGCCATCACGCAGTTTACCATAGAATTCCTTACTGTCCCATTTTCCCGGATCAGAATGTACCCGCTCTTCTCCATTCAATTCAAACGCCATGGGAATAAGCTGAATGTGACCTTCTGCAAGTATTACTTCCGGAATATCTGCGGAAGTATCTGTCATAATTATATATTCGCTCATGATTTTCTCCTTCACGTTTTTCTTTTCAATATAATTTAGAATCAGAATTATTCTACCATAGATCATTTATTTTGTAAAAGACAATATTACGATTACAGTGTTGGAAAAGCAGATCTTACGATTACAGTATTGGAATGCAAAACAGAAAAGGAGAACGCCATATGCACAAAACAGAGGGCTGCAGCAGCCCCCTGTTTTATATATTTTGATATTTATTCGTAATTTTTGTGACGTTTAAAGAAATCCTTGGTTTCCCTTACTACCACACCGCTTAATGCAAGCAAAGCGATCAGATTGGGGAAGGCCATCAGTGCATTGAAAATATCCGCAATATTCCATACTGCCGCAACTGTCATATATGGTCCGATAAATACACAGATGATGTAAAGTAAACGATAAGTCTTTACTGCTCCCTGATTCCTGTTAAATAAATATTCCAGACACCGCTCTCCATAGTAATCCCAACCCAGGATCGTGGTAAACGCAAAGAATACCAGACAAATCATCAATGCAAAGGATGCCACCTGTGGAGGGAATGGCAAACCCTTTTGGAAAGCTGCAGTGGTGATCTCTACGCCTTCCAGTCCTGTATTCCAGGTTCCTGTCATAACAATGGCAAGTCCTGTCATGGTACAGATCACAATCGTATCAATAAATGTACCTGTCATAGATACCAGACCCTGACGTACAGGCTCCTTTGTCTGTGCCGCAGCTGCTGCGATCGGTGCACTTCCAAGACCGGATTCATTTGAAAAGATTCCTCTGGCAATACCCTTCTGCATAGCTACAACCATAGTTCCCATCGCTCCGCCTGCCAGGGCACTTCCTGAAAAGGCTGTTTTTACGATCTGGGCAATGGCTGCAGGTACAGCCGTAATATTTGTAATAACAATGATCAATGCAAGTGCCACATATAAAACTGCCATAAAAGGCACAATGACCTGTGATACATTTGCAATACGTTTGATCCCGCCAAGTACAACCAGTCCTACACATACCGTAAGGATCAGACATGCGATCACTGTTGCCCAGGAATAATCTCTTCCCAGGATCGAAACAGTATGTACTGTATCCGGGTCAAAGAAATTCTTAACTGCAGACGCAATACCATTTACCTGGGTAAAAGTACCAATGCCAAACAGTCCAACTCCAGCCCCGAAAAATGCAAAAATCTTGGCAAGCCATCTCCACTGTTTGCCCATACCATTTTCGATATAATAAAATGGGCCTCCAAGTACATGGCCATCTTTATCGATGGTTCGATATTTGATTGCCAGCAAGCCTTCCGCATACTTTGTTGCCATTCCGAAGAATGCTGCTACGATCATCCAGAACAAAGCTCCCGGTCCTCCTGCTGCAATTGCAGTGGCAACACCTACAATATTCCCTGTACCGATGGTTGCAGACAATGCTGTGCAAAGGGCTCCAAAGCTGGTAACTTCACCTTCGCCGCCTTCTTCATTTTTTACCATGAATTTCAGGGCTTTTCCCAAATGCCTTACCTGTAAAACACCTAACCGAACGGTTAAAAGAAATCCTGTGATCAGGATCAGAATGATCAGCGGAAGTCCCCATACGACTCCGTCAAACCATGTGATAAAGTTGTTGATTTGTGTAAACATAATTTTTCCTCCATCCTTTTGCCTGAGAGAATGACAGCTTTACTGCTGCGTACACCTTCGGCGCTCTTCCTCGGATTTTTTTGAAGAGACTCTCCTGAGTTTACGAATCCGCCTTATTTCTGTGCGGCTGTGGCGGTCATTCGTATTTAGAATAAACACACAGGAATACAGGTTAGCACATTTTCCTCACTTTTTCAAGATTAAATTCACAAATTTGCAGATAAAAAGACCACCTCAGGATTTTTCCCTAAAGTGGTCTATCTTACTAAATATATTCCTCAGGCAGATCCAGGTGAAACACTTCTGCCAGTTTTCTATACTGCTCATCTGTTACCACGCCAACCGGTTCTTCTTTATATTTCCGAATCTCCAGATACATATCTGATGATTTCTCTACCGTATGAACAATCCCGATGGTTTCATTACAGTCTGCTGCGGATACCAGGATTCCATGCTGGCTCCAAAGAACCACATTATATTTTTTCATCAGTTCACCGGTTTTTTGAGCCAGCTGCACTGTTCCCGGTACACACCAGTCGATGATTCCGATCCCTTTTGGAAATGTCATGGGGCACTCCGGCTCCATATCCCACAATGCCCTAGTGATTTTTCTGCTGTCATGCTCCAGTATGCTGGTAAGGATAATAGCCTTTTTCGGATGGGCATGATAAACGATCCTGTTATATTCTTCCCCAATCTGCACCTTTGTTTCATGTATAAACAGATGAGGCATAAATTCACTGGTTGGTTTTCCCCCATTTCCGGTCAGTCCCCACAACACCTTATAGGCGGTTCCTTTTTCATTCAGCTTTACGATTCCAAAAACCTCTTCCGGATACTCTGATGCATCTCTGAAGCATTCCCCGCTGCCTGTAACAACAAAGAAGCTGTCTCCCAGAACAGAAAAGCCTTCCTCCATTTCCACCCATGGAGAATCTTCTGTCAAAAAGGGCTGTACCTGTTCTGCTTCCTGCTTATTCATTCGATAGGTAATATTTCCCCCGTGATATTCATGCCAGCCAAGCTGCCATCCATCACAGGCCATACGGATCAAATCCCTGAAAAAGCGTATTTTTTTCATCTCCATATTTACTTTAACGCCTCCGTAATCCAACTGAATATAACACCAAGGGCATAAGCACCTGCATCCGGATGTCCAAGACTTCTCTCTCCTACCACACCGGCTCTCCCCATTCTTGCCACAATCTTTTCCGTTTCCTTTGCTCCTTTCACAGCTGCCGCAGATGCCTCCTTAAAAGCTTCTTTTATATCCATCTGTTTTTTTCCGCATGCAACAAGTGTATCTGCATAAGGGACCAGTGCATCGATCAAAGTTTTATCACCGACAACTGCACCTCTGCCAAAGGATTTTTCTCCGGTTCTCTGAATGCTTCTTACTACTTCTTCCATCATTTCGCCGAACTCATCCAAAGACAGAGATACTTTTCCTTTTGCCCATTTTCCAGCTCCCATAAAGGCAGAACCCCAAATTGGTCCGGAAGCTCCTCCGCAATACTCAATAATGATCATTCCGCAGGCTTTCAGAAAACCTTCTATGGTGTCTTTCTCTTTCAGCATCAGCCATTCGTTTCTCAGCTGTCTGAATCCCTTTGCCACGCTTGCCCCAAAGTCCCCGTCTCCGGCATAAGAATCAATGGTACAGAAAGGCACCTCATGGTCAATGATACACTGTCCCATCTGAGCAACCATATATTTTATATTTTCAGGAGATACCTGTTCTCCCACATACTTCCAGGAGTCTTCTGTTTCAAAAACCTGTGCCTCTGTTACAGTAAGATCCGTTTCCCTGAAAGGGATCACTGGCACAGGCCCGTCCACACGAAAAGCAGGCGCACAGGATTCACAGTCCAGATAATGCTTTAAAGATTCATCCAGCTTCATAATGGTAAGAGATGCCCCCATCATATCAATACTGGTCATATAGTTTCCAACAAAACTTCGGTACACTGTAAGATTTTCATACTGATCCAGTTCTCTTCGCACATCATTGGCAAGTACGTACAGTTCCTGCAGTGCCGTTCCGCCAAAGCCATTTACCAAAATGGCGATCTCTCCCTTATTTTCCATATTAAGCGCCTTAAGAAGCTGGCTGGTCATACGTGCTGCCAGTTCCCTGCTGGTAACAGATGTTTCCCTCTGGATCCCGGGTTCTCCATGGATCCCTACGCCATACTCCATTTCACCGTCACAGATCTGGAAGGTAGGAGAGCCTTTTGCAGGAACCACACAGGAAGAAAATGCAAAACCAATCGATTTTACAGAATCTGCTGCATGTGCTGCAATTTTCTGTACTTCCTCCAGGGAACAACCTTCTTCTGCAGCAGCTCCTGCAATCTTATGCACCAGCACAGTTCCTGCCACGCCACGCTGTCCTACTGTATATAGGCTGTCCTTCACAGCAATATCATCACTTACAACTACATATTTTACTTCTATCCCCTCTTCTTCTGCCAGGGCCGCACCATTTTTAAAGTTCATAAGATCCCCGCTGTAGTTTTTTATGATCAGCAAAGTACCTTTTTCACTTCTTGTTTCTTCAATCGCCTTATATACCTGGATCTGGGTAGGGGATGCAAAAATGTCTCCGCATACAGCTGCATCCAGCATACCTTTTCCTACATATCCGGCATGTGCCGGTTCATGACCGCTGCCGCCTCCACTGATCAATGTAACCTTGCCGGGATCCAGATCTTTTCTTCTGATTATCTTATATCGCTCATCATTTGTAACCAGCGGATTTGTCATTGCAATGCCATTGCACAATTCATAAACAAATCTGTCGGCTTTATTCATGATTTTTCTCAAATCCTCTGCCCTCCGTCATTCTTTATTACCCGTCTGTATCTTTCGTACATAAGCTTCCAGACATCCTTGTTTTCCGGTTCATAATATCGGATATTTTCTTCTCTTTTCAACATTTCCCGAAATTCCCACTGGGAATGAAATTCTCCTGCATGATACAGCTGGGCAAATGCATTACCATAGGAGGTTGCCTCCGAGATTCCTGCTGCCACCTGCATTCCTGTGGCATTGGCCACACACTGGTTCAGGAACGCAGCCTGGGATCCTCCTCCCACAATATAGATCCTGGCATAATCCGCTTTTTTCTGCTCCTTTAATATTTCCACAGTTTCCAGGTAGTTCATTGCCAGACTTTCATAAATACATCTTGCGATCTGTGCCTGTGACTGTGGCACTTTCTGTCCTGTCTTCCGGCAATACTCCTGGATAGCCTTTGGCATATCACACTGTTTCTGGAAGGCTTCATTCTCCGGATAGATAAAGCACATAAATTCTTCTGTATCTTTCAGACCCTCTCCCATCTGATCATAGGTGATCGTTTGTCCCAGTTCCTTCCAGCACCGCATACATTCCTGTATCAGCCACATTCCTGTCAGGCTTCTGCAGTAGCGGATCGTTTTTCCAAATCCGCCTTCATTGGTAAAATTCCCCAGAAATCCCTTTTCATTGATCACAGGTTCCCTGGTTTCTATCCCGATCACAGACCAGGTTCCACTGCTGATATAGATAAAATTTTCTTTTTCTGCTGCCGGAACAGCCAGCACAGCAGAAGCTGTATCATGAGATGCCACCGTCACCAGTTTTGCCTCTTTCATCCCTGTTCTGTCCTGAATCTCTGAAAAAAGGGTATAAGAATCCTCTCCCGGATACTTTATATCCGAAAAAAGTGTTTTTCTTAATCCAATTTCACTGATCAGAGGGAAATTCCATTGTTTTGATTTCATATCCAGCAATTGGGTAGTAGATGCGATAGTGTATTCCGCTCCCTTTTTGCCGGTAAGAAAATAAGAGATCAGATCCGGGATCATTAAAACTGCTTCTGCGTTATTTAACTGCTCCGGATGTTTCTGAATTTCATAAAATAACTGATAGATTGTATTGCCACATAAAAACTGGGTTCCTGTCCTTTGATACAGTTCCTTCCCCGTCATCTTCCGCAAAAGCAGATCTGCTCCTGCAGCCCCTCTTTTATCCCGATAGGATACCGGATTGCCTGACAGTCTGCCGCAGCTGTCAATCACTCCGTAATCAAGGCCCCATGTATCAATCCCCATACTGCTTATGGGATACTGTGTCCCCACACGGATCATAGCCTCAAGGATATTCTGATACAGATACAGAAAATCCCAGTAAGCAGTACCGTTCAGATAAACTGCCTGATTGCCGAACCTGTGCTGGCAGATCTGCTCCATCCTTGTTCCGTCAAAAGAAAAAACGATTCCTCTTCCGCTGGAAGCACCAAGATCAAAGGACAATACGTATTTTTTCCTGTCCATATCCTGTTCCTGCTTCCTTATCCTCTTTTCTTTCTGTCTGCAAAATATTCAGAATGAATATAATTTGTATATGGATCACCCTGGATCCCATGACGGTTCCGCCACTCCTCAAGAAGAAGACTTACATCTGTATGATAAGCCTGCATCAGGCACTGATTTGCCCCCAGGATATCATTATCCAGCTGCAGCTGCTGAAGCTTTTTCCTGTTTACCAGAAGGGCTTTTGCATAGGCTGTCTGAAGATTTACCACGGAAAGGATCATGGCTTCTACCTTTGGTTCAATATAAAAACTGATGTCCAGTCCCTGTAATACACTTCTTGCAGAGCTTTCTGTTTCTTTTTCACAAATCCCTGCAACGATTTCATTTTCAATTGCAAAAAGCCTTAATGGATTGATGGTTCCCGGGATCAGGTCATCATCTGCACAAACATTATCGTTTAAATGGAAAGCTCCCAGACGCTGCTCATCAATGAGAAGGGAAACAATCTGTGCCACATTTACACCGAAAGCATGATGTCCAAGATCTACGGTTACTTTCGCCTGCTCCCCAAGTCTGGACGCATAATATAAGGCTGTACCCCAGTCCGGAATATCCATATGGTAGGAAGATGGTTCAAACAGTTTATATTCAATATTATACTGAACGCCACAGGACACTGCATGGTCATAGCCTTCTTTCAAGGATTCCAGCATCCATTTTCTACGCATTCTGTAATCATTCTGTCCTGGAATGTCACTCCCGTCAATGGTCCACACATTCAGGGATTTAGCACCAACTGTATGGGCTACATCAATACAGTGGTTCAGTGTATCTACGGTCTTTTTACGTATCTTTTTATCTGAATTTGCAAGTGTGCCGAGCCTAAAATCATTGTCCTGGAACATATTTGTATTTAAAGTTCCAAAGGTCATCCCCTTTTCTTCCACATATTCCCTGGCAGCTTTATAATCACACTGATCCCACGGAATATGCATACAGATCTGTCCGCCTTTTCCTGTGTATTTCAGAACCTGTTCACAGTCATCCACTCTCTCAAAAAAGTCCCTTGCATCTCCCTTTTGTTCAAAAGAGAAAAATCTGGTTCCTGATTTTGAAAATCCCCAGGAAGGAACCTCCACAAGAAGCTGATCCAGTTCCCTTAGCACCCATTCCACATCAATTCCGTTTTTTTCCAGTTTTTCTGCCAGTATTTCAAATCCGGTCCTATCCATTCATTCATATCCTTTCTGTCTATTCCAGCTGTTTTTCACTTCCATCTGGATCTGCAACAATCATTGGTATCCCGGCTTTTTCATATGCATTTACGATTTTCGGATCAATCTGTGAATCTGTAATAATTCCTGTCAGTCTTTCCAGGGGTGCTGTTACGATCGGGGTAAGGATGGAAAACTTGGTATGGTCTGCAAGAAGATAAATCTTCTCTGCGGATGACATCATTGCCCGTTTTACCCTGCTTTCAGACTCATGGGCATCCATCATCCCATATCCAAGACCTACTCCTTCACTGGTAAGAAAGCATTTGCTTACCCTGTAACTGCCAACGATCTTCTCCGTTGTTTCCCCTGTCATAGACATGTTTCTTTCCCTTAGTTCTCCACCTGCTACAAAGCATCTGACTCCCTCTGCCACAGCAAGCTCCCTGGCAATATCCAGTGAATTGGTCAACACTGTAACATTCTTCTGAAGCTTTTTTGCCAGACAGAATGTGGTCGTCCCGGAATCCAGTGCGATAAAATCCCTGTCATTAATCAGTGAAACAGCGGCGGCAGCAATCTGGTTTTTCAGATCCAGTTTCTCCCAGTAGCGATTATTAAATGGTTTCTCATCAAATTCTTCTACCAGTACCGCCCCTCCAAGGACTCTCCTTATCAGATTCTTTTTTTCCAGCTGGATCAGATCCTTACGGATGGTTTCATTGGTCACGCCACAGGTTTTTACAAGCTCCTCGATTTCTCCTTTTTTACCATTTTTATGCATATAATCCAGGATTATCTGGTGCCTTTCTGTTTTATTCATCATACGCCTCCTGTTTACACTGTATATTATACTGGTTGTCTTTTTTAAGGTAATCTAAATAAAACAGAAAAGCAACCATTTTTTCAGATTATTCTGCTGTGTCTTTGGTGATCAGAGTTACTTCAATCGCTGTAGACTCCTCAATCTCTTTTCCTTCCAGATAATCATGAGCCAGATCCACGCCTCCTGTTCCCATAAGCTCTGGCTGTTGTGCTACAGTTCCTGCCAGTTTTCCATCTTTTACTGCCTGTACTGCATCGTCATCTGCATCAAAACCAACGATCACAATATCTTCTCTGCCTGCTGCCTGGCATGCTTCCATTGCGCCCATTGCCATTGTATCATTGTGGGCAAATACTGCCTTAATATCAGGATGTGCCTGCAGTGCATTTTCCATAATGGTCATACCTTCTGCTTTATCCCAGTTACCGATATCACTGACAACTACATCAATGCCTTCCACATCATCAACCGCTTCATGGAAGCCCTGTCCTCTGTCACGGGCAGCAGAAGTTCCTGCCTGTCCCTGGATCTCCACTACTTCACCGCCATCATCGCCAAGCTGTTCTACAATGTACTCTCCTGCAATCTTTCCGCCATATACATTGTCGGATGCAAGATGAGAGATCACTTCTCCTGAATTTGCCACACGGTCAACAGTAATAACCGGGATCCCGGCATCGTTGGCAAGAGCAAGAGTGGCTCCTGCTGCATCGGAATCCACAGGATTATAAAGAATCACATCCGGATTCAATGACAGAAGGTCTTCCATGTTGGTCATTTCTTTTGCAGCATCCTTATCAGCGCCATATTCCACCAGTTCATATCCATATTCATCACATTTTTTCTGGGCACCATCAATCAGCTTCTGGATAAATTCATTTTTATCATTATAAACAAGAAGACCGATCAGAACATCCTTTTTCTCTGTATCCTTGCTTTCCTCTGCCATCACTGCTCCACATGGAACTGTCATTGCTGCTGCAACACCGATTGCTGTAAGTTTTTTCATTAATTTTTTATTCATGATACCTTCTCCTTTTAAATTTTTATGCCTTTTTCCCCGTTTTTGCATCTGCCAATACTGCCAAAAGAATTACCACACCCTTTACAACTACCTGATAATAGGTATCCACACCCATCAGATTTAAAAAATTATTCAGCATTCCGATAATAATGGCACCTATAATGGTAAATCCAACATGTCCCTCCCCTCCTCGTAATGATGTACCGCCGATTACAACGGCTGCAATTGCATCCATTTCATATGTTTCACCTGCATTAGGCTGTGCGGATGCCACTCTGGCAGATATGATGATCCCAGCAATTGCCGCCATTACTCCACAAGCTACATATGCCAGTATCATTGTCAGTTTTGTATTGATTCCGGAAAGCTTTGCAGCTTCCTCACTACCTCCTACTGCATAAATATGTCTTCCATAAGTTGCTTTGTTTAGCAGATAGTAAGAAACTATGTATACAAGAAATACCAGTACAAAAGAAAATGGGATTGAATTTGCTATCAGACCTCCATAAATCCATTTATATCCCAGCCCACTTTTGGATGAAAGATCAAGTGGAATGGGAGAGCCTTTTGTAATGATATAGGTAAGTCCCCGAAAAATAGACTGAGTAGCCAATGTAACAATCATTGGCTGAAGCTGCATCTGTGATACGAAAATACCATTAAAAGCACCTATCACCGCTCCAAATGCCAGTCCTGTAATCAGGGTAATTCCCAGATTCACACCGCTTCCAATCATGTTTATGGTTACTGCCCCAACAAAAGCCAGAGTTGCTCCTACTGAAATATCAATTCCTCCTGTAAGGATTACAAAGGTCATTCCTGCTGCAAGAATGGCATTTGTTGCGATCTGTTTGAAAATATTGGAAAAGTTTGATACCGTTAAAAACTTTGGTTCTATGATTCCCAGAATCACTGCTGCAAAAATCAGAATCAGAAACATTCTGTATCTTCCCAATATTTTGATATATTCTTTTTTACTTTTACTCATTTTCCACACCTTTCCTCATGCCTGATCCAGGATCATATGCATGATTTTTTCCTGAGAAGCTTCCTGCCTGGATAATTCCCCCTTGATATAGCCTTCATTCATAACAATGATCCGGTCACTCATTCCCAGGATTTCTGGCATCTCTGAAGAAATGATCACAATTGCCTTATTCTTTTCTTTCAATTCATTGATCAGGTTATATATTTCTTTTTTTGCTCCTACGTCAATCCCTCTTGTAGGTTCGTCCAGGATCAGTACATCTGGCTCAGTCATCAGCGCCTTTGCAAGGATTACTTTCTGTTGGTTTCCACCTGACAGATTTCTCACAAGTTGAAAAATGGATGGGGTTTTTACCCTAGTTCTCTGCCTAAAATCTTCAGCAGCTTCTTTCTCTGTTTTTTTCAATACAGTAAAGCACCTGGATATTTTTTTCAGGGAAGACAATGTCATATTTGTCCGTACATCCAAAAGCATCACAAGGCCGTCTCTTTTCCTGTCTTCTGTCATATAATAAAGCCCTGAATGAATTGCCTGCTTGATGGAGCCTTTCGGCACTTTCCGGTTCTTTACACAGACCTGGCCTTCCTGATATGGATAACAGCCGTATATGGTCTTTGCAAGCTCCGTCCGGCCTGCTCCTACCAGCCCTACGATCCCTACGATTTCCCCGGCATGTACAGAAAGAGAAATGTTATGCACATATTCGTTGGAAATCCGCTCCACCTTCAGAACTTCTTCCCCCTTTTGTACTTCCACATGTGGAAACTGTTCATCCAGCTTTCTTCCTACCATCATACTTACCAGTGACTCATTGGTGATCTCACTTACCGACTTCTCCCCAATAAATTCCCCATCCCTCATCACTGTTACCATGTCACAAATCTGGAAGATTTCTTTCAGACGGTGGCTAATATAAATAATAGCCTTGCCTCTTTTCTTCAGATCCTCAAGTACCCGGAATAAACTATCCACTTCTTCATCTGGAAGCACATCTGTAGGTTCGTCCATAACAATCACTTGTGCATCATATAAAAGCACTTTTGCGATTTCAACCATCTGTTGCTGGGCAATGGACAATGTTTCAATTCTTTTTTCCGGATTCAAATCCATATTCAATATACGAAGCAGTTCCCGGCTTTTCTGTATCATGTATTTTTTATCTGCAATTCCCAGGCCTTTAGTCTTTTCGCTTCCCATAAAAATATTTTCATAAATAGTCATCTTAGGAATCAAGGTAAGTTCCTGATGGATAATTGCGATTCCATCATTCATGGCCTGTCTGGTATTCTGGTATTCCACCTGTTTTCCTTTGTAGACAATGGTTCCGCTATCCCTTTTATAAACGCCTGTCAAAACCTTCATCAATGTACTTTTACCGGCTCCATTTTCACCCAGCAAAGCCATAATCTGACCTTTCCGTACATTCAATGAAGCATTATGAAGTGCTATAACCCCTGGAAACCTTTTTTCAATTCCCTGCATTTTCAAAATAGGTTCATCCACATTACTTCCTCCATTATTTTTCGTTTTTGCTTGCCTCATTTCTTGAGTCTGATTATATATTGGTTTTTCCAATGTGTCAACATACTTTTCCAATATTTTTGCATAAAATTGCATCTTTTTATTTGTTAATATCGGAGAATTATATTGTTTTTTGCATTTTTATTTGCATTTTCCAATTTTTTATATATAATTCAATATATAGATTGGTTTTTCCAATTATATTAATTATAATAAACAATAGTATCTACAGCTTATGCCAGTTATAGAGAGGTGAAAGATTACAATGAGTGAAATCGAAATCAAACAACTGAAAAATTTTTTGAAGAAAAGTGGTAAAACATTTCGTGAATTTTCCCTGGATTCCAGACACAAAATGCTGATCCAAGAGGATGGCTGTCGCATCTTTGGTCCATATATTTCGGATTCTTCAGTTCCTCTTACATGGATCAACAGCAAATATCCTAAAAGTCCTTCTTTAACAAGGTTTTCGTAAGGATGTTTTTAAGATTTAGGATTATGCGGTATGGCACGGGATATGCTATACCGCATTTCCTTTCCAGAGAGTGACCTTTGAATGGTCAAATTCTCCGATATGGTTATAGATGATTTCAATTTCCTGTAACCGTCTGCCGCTGCTCTTGTCAGGTGCATGGACGATAATCTTATCGACAAACTCCCGTAAGATTTCAGGTGTCAGTTCGGTCAGGTCCGTGTATTTCTTTACGATGGCAAGAAAGCGTTTCACATCAACACTTTTCTTTTCTTCCTGCTGAAGCTCATTCTGAATTTTGTCTGCCTCGGCCTGTAAGGTATGCTGTTCATCCTCATAGCCTTTTGACATTTTCATAAACCGCTCGTCAGAAAGTTTGCCTGTGATATTGTCCTCATAGATACGCTGGAAGATGGTGTCCAGTTCCCCGATACGCTTCTGCAGCTCAATCAGCTTCTTTTTCTTCTGCGCCAGCTCACGGTTTTTTTGCCGCACATCGGCATCCATCACCATCCGCACAAATTCATCCTCATAGTTGGAAACATAGCGGATGACTTCTTTCAGGTTTTCCAGGACAATTCGCTCCACTACCACGTTACGGATATAGTGCATGGTACAGTTGGAAGTATTGCTCCTGTAATTTCCACAGATATAATGATGTTTTTCTGCCGGTTCATCAGCTTTCCGATGGAAGGTCAGTTTGCTCCCGCAGTCTGCACAGTAGAGCAGGCCGGAGAACATGGGCATTTCCCCCATCCTGGTAGGCCGCCTTTTCCCGGCCCGGATTTTCTGGACGATCTCAAACGTTTCCTTGTCAATGATGGCCTCATGGGTATCTTCAAAGACCTTCCACTGATCGGGAGTATGCTTGATTTTCTTATGGCACTTGTAAGACTTGTTGTGCGTCTTAAAGTTTACCGTATGCCCCAGGTAATCCACCCGGTCCAATATCATTGCGACAACCGGGCCGTTCCATGCGTATTTATGGGGAGGGAGTACGGTACGCGGTTTCTCGCCTCTTTCCAATGCGTAGTAGGTGGGGCAGAGGATTTCTCTTTCCGTCAGCATCTTTGCAATCTGGGTAGGACCATAACCACTGACACACAGACGGAAGATTTCACGGACCACTTCGGCGGCTTCTTCATCCACGATCCATTCCTTTTTGTTTTCAGGATTTTTCCTGTAACCGTAAGGAGGATGGGAGCCGATATGTTCTCCGGCCATTCCCTTTGAACGCTTCACTGCACGGATTTTCTTGCTGGTGTCCTTTGCGTACCATTCATTGATGATGTTGCGGAAGGGGGTAAACTCGTTATCTTCCTGGTTGCTGTCCACCCCGTCATTGACTGCGATAAAATGAACATCATGCTCCGGGAAAAAGATTTCCGTGTACATACCTACTTGCAGATAGTCACGGCCCAGGCGGGACATATCCTTGACGATAACCCGCTTTACCTTGCCGCTCTCCACATCTGCGATCATGCTCTGGAAGCCGGCCCGGTTGAAAGTCGTGCCTGAGATACCATCATCAATGTAAAACTGGATGTTGGTGTATCCCCTGTCCATTGCGTACTTTTTGAGGATTTTCTTCTGATTTATAATGCTGTTGCTGTCGCCCTCCTGTTTGTCGTCCTGGGATAACCGACAGTAAAGAGCGGTGATTTCATCGCTGCTCAAAACGGTAAAAGGAAAACTGTTCACGGCAGGGCGGGTGTTTGACTGTAACATTTTAACCTCCTTATCCGACAGTCAAACAGACAATGCTTTTCCTAACTCAATTATACCGCGCTGCCTGGAAGCTGTCTGCTGCCTTTTTCTATTTGTTTGCAGTATTTTTTCGGAGGTCATTCCGTATCAGACGCTTCACTTTGGAAACGGCGTCCTCCGTGGCGTCAGGTCTGGAATGGGATTTCACAACATAAGTTGTATTCCCAATTTTATATTCACGCACCATCTGCGGCGCGGTTCTTACTTCGTTTTGCATATAGTTCACCCTTTCAAATACAAAACCATTTCTTGCATCAAAAGAGACAGAAAACGGACGGCTGTTGGCACAGCTCCACGGGAGTCTCACCCCGGCCCATGCTGATGGGTGCGGCGCACAATGCTTTGCGGGCGTTCAATGCGCGAGTATCTTTAACCCTGCCTGTGCTTCATCGCCCACAAGCTGCCACGCTTGTTTTGCGGCCTGGTTATAATCGCTCGCCTGTTTAGTAGGGGTCCCGTCCTGCGGACTTGCAACAGGGTCATGGCGCACCGGCCGTATGGCTCGGCACAGACAGGAATGTATCCGTCTGCCTTATGCTGCGCCGGAGGCTTCCCAACGGGCTTTCTTTGTCAAGGTGCTGCCTCCAGCCACGAAAGAGAGAAACAGGGAAAGGGTAAGCTGTTTCTGCTTTCAGACCGGGCTTGTCAACTCATGCTGACAATGGAATGAATGAGCTTGATCTCCAATCGGCGCTTCATGTACTCGTCCACCCGGACATGGGACTGGCCGTCAGAATCGTAAAGCGTCCGGGTGCAGAGCTTATTGATATAGCCCTCATAATACCGGAGTACCTGATCCACAGCCTGAGAGTCCCCGTCACGGGCGGCGTCGATCACCGAAAGAGGAAGAAGCTCCTTGCCCTTGTAAGTGGGTTTCTTCATACCTTCAACCTCCCTTCGGCATGAGTGCGGCCAACTTGATCCGCAGCTCGGTCAATGATTTTGCCCTTCGCCGCTGAACGGCGCTGCGAGACATTCCAACAAGGCGGCCAACCTCCTGATCCGGCAGGTCCAGAACAAAATGCAGGATCAAAATACTCTGCTCCTGAACAGGCAAACCGGCGAAGGCATCAGCCACAAGCTCGTTTTCAATATGTAGGTCATACCCGTGGGACGAGAATGTAAACCTGTCACTGGGGTAATGATCTACAACGCAGAGCTTGTCCATCTCCATCTGCGGAAGGTCGCTGAATGACAGTTCCCTGTCACGGCGCCTCTGCATTTCCCGGAGGTAGTCGATTGCCTCATGGTACAGTACCAGCTTGCAGTAAGCATCGAACTGGCACCGCTCGCCATAGTTATTGCGGGGGATCATATCCATCTTTTCACCCCCTTTCCTGGGGGAATGAGGTGGGTTTCTCCCTTTCCGCTAACAAGGCGAACGCAAAGCCGCTCGCTACCCGCTAAAAGCCTCCTTTTTGAAAATTTCTCAAAAAATTTTTTCGAGGCGGGCTTGTCCTCGGAAAACAGCAAAAAGCGCCCAGCAAGTCGCAACGGACCTGCAGGGCGCAGAAATGTTTTATGAAGAAGATTGCTTACATGGTATAGTTCATATCCAAAGCCGGACTGCTTCGATGGAGGGGCTATGCTTTTTTTAACTGGTGCAGATCATGGATACTGCGAAAAAGAGAAAAGGACACGGCAAAATAACCTCCAATCGGCTACCGTGTCCCTGCAAGTCGTCATTGGTTTGTGTAAACGCAAAGAAACGGCGGCTCTGATTTCTCAAAACCGCCGTTAGGGTAATAGCTTAAAATAGGCGCGCAAAATCACCTGCCCCAACCAACGGTTTTTTTCTTTCCCCTTAATCGGGGCAGGTTCATGCGCTATGTAATTATTCTTTCGTGATAGATTCTTTCAGTCGTTCATAGGTTTCTGCACTAATATCGTGTTCGATTCGGCAGGCATCAGCCTCCGCCGTTTCAGGATCAACGCCTATGGATATAAAGTGCTTTGTAAAAAAGCAATGGCGTTCATAGATTTTCTCTGCCACCTCCCGGCCTATATCGGTCAGGTGGAGAAATCCATCCTCGTCCATTGTCAGAAAGCCGCCATCCCGCAGAACGCCCACCGCATGACTGATACTCGCCTTTGAAAAGCCCATGTGCCGGGCAAGATCAATGGAGCGGACCATGCCCTGCTTCTTTTGAAGAACCAGCACAGCCTCCAGATAATCCTCTCCGGACGCATGAATCATCACTATTGTCTCCTTTATGCAAGGCTCCAGCCGGAGGACTTTTTACGGATATTTACAAAATCCTGATAAATCCCGGCTTTTGCCATAAGCTCGTCATGGGTTCCCTGTTCGCTGATCCGTCCATCGGAGATCACCAAAATCTGATCTGCCTGACGGATGGTATTCAGGCGGTGTGCAATCACAAGCAATGTTTTACCCTTTACCAGTTCATTGATTGCCTCCTGGATATAGCTTTCATTATCGGTATCAACACTTGCAGTCGCTTCATCCAAAATGACAATCGGTGCGTCCTTCAAAATGCAGCGGGCGATAGAGATTCTTTGCTTTTCGCCGCCGGACAGAGTAGCGCCGCCTTCACCGATGACTGTCTGGAATCCATCTGGCAGCGCCATGATAAAATCATAGCAGCGGGCTTTTTTTGCAGCCTCATAGACTTCTTCCTCGGTAGCGTCCGGTTTACCCATGCTGATATTGTTGTAAATGGTATCCTGGAACAAGTACACCCTCTGGAAAACCATGCTGATCTGTTCCATCAGTTCGGCGAGAGGTACATCCCGAATATCTGTACCACGGATTGTCACTTTGCCGGATTTCACATCCCACAGCCGCGCCAGAAGGTTCGCAATCGTGGATTTGCCACCGCCAGACGGTCCCACAAGTGCGGTCATGGTATTCTTCTGCATAGAGAAGCTGATGTTGTGCAGGACTTCCTTGTCCTGATAGGCGAAGGCCACATCGCTAAATTGTACTTCTGGCTGATCCGGCTGTGCCTGTGACAGAATATGTTGATTTCCGTTATCGGGAAGTTCGGGCTCGTCCAAAACAGCTTCAATGCGGTCTAATGCGGCATTCATCACGGTCAGTCGGGTTGCTTCTCCATAAAGAGCTTTCAGAGGTCCAAAGAGATCAAAGACAAACAGCAGCACGCCCAAAAGATAAGCCAGGGAGAGTACGCCTTCCTGATGTAAAAAAACGGATAAACCGAAGATAGCGGCAATACCCACGCCATAGAGAATGTTTAAGCCAGTGGTCCACGGTGTCATTTTCTGCTCAAACTTCGTATTGACATCCCTTGATTTTTTGAAGTTTTCCGTTAATTCGTCAGATTTTTCTCCGAGCAGATTGTAACTTTTGATAACCCCAATTCCTTCAGCAAAAGACAAGACCGCATCCGTCAAATTCTCGCTTTGGTTTTGACGCCCGACAGCCTCCTTGAAGGAAACCTTATTCATATATTTTGCAACCAGCGATGCCAGCAAGGTAATGATTACCGCAATCAGCCCAAGTCTCCAATCCAGTACGAACATAAAAACAGCTAAAACCAAAGTAGACAGCATATAGCTCATCATGTTGCCAATGGTACTCATAGAAACTTCCTCAATGAAAACCATATCCGTACTGAGAACAGAGCTGATTTTGCCAATATTCCCCGATGTAAAGTAACCCATCGGCATTTTTCTTAAATGATTTCCCAACTCCATCCGTTTATCAGCAAAGATCATAAATCCAGCGGCACTTTGCAGACGGTCGCTCAAATAGTGAACCACTGTCTGAACCACTACAACAGCTAATAATCCAAGTCCGACAAACAGACAGGTCTTTCCAGTCAGCGTATTATCAGCAAACCCGGCAAAGACAATAAACGCCATGAAGATCGGCATTTTGGAGAGAATGGACTCGACAAATGCACATAGAAATGCAGCCTGAATACGGCTTTTATACCTCCCGGAGAGGTTCAGGATTCTTGAAATCAATGCAAACATTTATCTTCCCTCCTTTGCAGTAGATACTTTCCACTCGGCGCTGTCCTGAGCCGCTTTCCACAACTTTTGGTATTCTGGGCAAGCTTGAATCAGCTCCTGATGTTTTCCGGTTGCCACCATCTTTCCGTGATCCATAACGCATATTTGATCTGCGTTCATTATAGCGGGAAGTTTGTGAGCGATAACTACCAAGGTTTTTCCCTTCACCAGCTCCGCAATAGCAGCCTCCATTTTTTCCTCATTTTCTGGATCAGCATAGGCCGTGGCCTCGTCAAGCACTACAATCGGGGCATCCTTCAATATTGCTCGCGCCAGGGAAATTCGCTGGCGCTGCCCCCCGGAAAGCATTTTCCCCGCATCGCCCGCCATGGAGTGAATACCTTGCGGCAGCTTTTCCAGAAACTCCATACACTGGGCTTTCTTCGCCGCCTCCATTACTTCCTCATCGGTAGCATCCAAACGTCCAAGACGGATATTTTCCAGCAGGGAGGTGTTAAACAGGTACTGATCCTGAGCCACATAGGAAATGCGGCTGTTCAATGCCTCCAGGCTCATATCACAAAGTTTCTGCCCGCCAATGGAAATGCTCCCTTTCTGCGGGTCATAGTAGTGGATCAACAGTTTTGCAAGGGTGCTCTTGCCAGAACCGGATTCACCAACCAGGGCAGTTTTTTGTCCTGCTTTTGCCACAAGGGTAATATCGTGGAGGACTTCGTTTTCCGCTATTATCGGTTTCCCATCTGGGCCAGGCTGTGTCGTTTGATACGCAAAGGAAACATGATCGTAAGAAATGTTAAAATCCTGTCCGTGGAAATCATCCTCAGCAGCTTGCAGCGGTGCCGCATTTAACATCTGTTCAAGTGCCGTGATCTTATAATTCAGATTCGGAATCGTCTCCATAAAGCCCAGTGCTTTCAGGAGAGGAATCCCAATGCTGAGGGAAAGGCAGAGGACTAAAATCAAATCAGGTAAAGTGCTTATGCCACAGAGAACAAACCATGCCCCAAGAGGCAAAGTCAGAATAACAGTGCAGGGCAGCAGACTTCCGTATATCGCCATCCAGGGCCAGGCGGCCTTATACCATGCCAAGGTATAATCCCGATAGTCCGTTACATCCTTGCGGAAGTTCTCGTAAGATTCACTCTCCCGGTTGAAAACCTTGACAACCTCCATACCATTGATGTACTCAATGATCGTGTTGTTCATTTTCTGTGCAGACTGATAGTAGGGACCCATGCGCTTCATTCCAACAGAGTACATAATGACCATGGAGAGCAGGCTGATCGGGATAGAGGCCAAAGACATAAGAGCCAGTTTCCAGTCCGCACAAAACATAGCAACATAAATCACCAGCGGGATCAGCAAATTTGCGATACCCTCCGGGACTGAATGAGCAAGGAGCAATTCCAAGCTGTCCACATCATCGACAAACAGCTTTTTGATTGTCCCTGTCCCTTTTTCCTCCACAATGCCAAGGGGAAGTTTCTCAAACTTCTCTTGCAGAGATACCCGCAGCCGGAACAATGTGTTATATGCTGCTTTATGAGAAATTGATAATCCCCATCCATATAAAACCGCCTGCAAAACAAGACAGATCAAAACCCCTATAACACGCAATAAAACAAATTCTGTCTCAACAGAATCGCCCATAACCAATGGTGAAATGACCTGATAGGCCAGCACAAAAGGCAGGACGCCCATAAGAACGCTGACCAGTACGACAACCGTGGCCACATACATATTTTTCTTATATGGCCCTGCGTACTCAAAGATTTTTTTGAACATAAGCCCTCCTTATATTGAGCCGTACTGTCTGTGCTTCAAAAACAAGAGGCCGCCAAAGTAAAGCGGCCTCTTATCATTATCTTTCTGTCCAGTCAAGGCGGCCCTGACATTCATAATTTCTAAAATTCACTGGCGGATTCGGAAAAAATCCAAAACCTTTTTACTGCCGGATTCGTCCAATGGATAGCTTTCTTTTATTTGCCCTTTTTCCATATGGACTACATACGAACATCCCGCCATCACCAACTCCGGATCATGCGTAATAACAAGAAGCGTTTTGCCCTGATCCGCGAGTGACTTCAAACTCCGCGCAACTTCCCACATATGTTTGAGATCAAGCCCGCTGGTTGGTTCGTCAAACACAATGATCTCCCGGTTACTCACAATGGCAGATGCGATCGCTACCCGCTGTTTTTGCCCGCCGGAAAGAGAAAGCGGGTGCCTGTCTTTATATTCCAGCAGATCA
This sequence comes from Blautia glucerasea, assembly GCF_013304385.1. Classification (GTDB taxonomy): domain Bacteria; phylum Bacillota; class Clostridia; order Lachnospirales; family Lachnospiraceae; genus Blautia_A; species Blautia_A ammoniilytica. The sequence continues at coordinate 19,022 of NZ_JAAITU010000021.1, read as the reverse complement.
AACTGTTTAAGGATTTCATCTGCAACAGTTTCATCCTCGTTGTCCATGCTCAGAAGCACTTCATCCATCACGCTTTCGGTAAATAGCTGATGGCTGGTATCCTGCATTACCATGTAGCAATGTTTGAGCCGGGCTTTCCAATCAAGGGTTTTCCCGTCAACCTGCAAAAGGCCACACTTCTTTTCCAGTCCGCAAATACAGCGGGCCAAAGTAGATTTTCCAGCGCCATTCAGGCCGATAATGGCAATCGTTTCTCCAACAGGCAGTTCAGCACTCGGAATATGGAGGCTTTCCGGTTCCCGCTTTTTATACGCAAAGCAGAAATTTTGAAATTCCATCAGTTTAGCTGTATGCGCCTGATACCGATTCGCGGGTTTCAACTTCGAGAGAGAAAACGGCCGCAGCCCCATTTCTTTTCGAGTGCTATCCGATAAACTGTCAAATTCAGCAGGCGTGTATTCCCGTTCAATCTCCCCATCTTTTACATACAGCACACGATCTGCAAGATCGTGAAGGTAGTAAAGGCGGTGTTCTGCAATCAGAATTGTTTTGCCCTGCTTTTTCCAGAGGCTCAAGACCTGCCGCAGGTCATCAATAGCAGCCATATCCAGATTAGAAGATGGTTCGTCAAGGACCATAATTCCCGGTAGCAATACACTTGATGAAGCACAGGCTATTTTTTGCTTTTCGCCCCCGGACAGAGCAAACACGCTTCGCCCCATCAAATCTTCAATATGATAATCGGAAACTGTACGGTCAATCCTTTTCAGGATATCTTCCTGGGGATAGCCTAAATTTTCACAGGCAAAGGCTAATTCACTATCCGTATCCACGTTGAAAAACTGACTTTTGGGATTCTGGAATACAGATCCCACCATAGCAGCCAAGTCATAAAGCGGCGTATCTGATACGCTTTTTCCGTCCAGAAGGACATCACCCTCTAAATTGCCCTCGTAATAATGAGGCACCAGCCCGTTTACCAAACGGGTAATCGTTGTTTTCCCACAGCCGGATTCTCCCGTGAGTAAAACAAATTCCCCTGTGTTTATGGTGAGATTGACATTTCTAATCCCTCCGCCGCTGGATTCTTCACCATAAGAAAAAGAAACATTTTGAAAATCTATCATGGCAAAATCCCTCCTGCGGAAATTATCGGGGAAGCAATCGCCCAAAACACTACAAAGCAACAAAACAAGATCAGCACCACATCGGCAAAATTGAATTTAAGCTGGCAAATGTTTGTGCGTTTGACAGGAGCACCGAGGCCACGGGTAATTGCCGCAGCGGAAAGTTCCTCACCGATTTTCACGGAGCAGGTAATCATCGGGATCAGCTTATACTCCAATATTTTTGAAGATTTTTTCCCTCCAAGTTTAATCCCACGCATTTTCATAGCGTCACTGATTGCTTCTGACTCCTGAAAGACAGTTGGAAAGAAGCGGAACATGACCGTTAAGGGGATCGTCACTTCTTTAGGCATATGGATTCTTTCCATGCCGGAAATCAATTCACTGACCGTTGTTGTTTTCACTGCATAGGCAGCAATCGCAACACTGGGAAGGATTCGGCAGAAGAATCCTGTTGTAAACAGAACGAGGAAATTCAATATTCCCGTAAGGTGCGGTAAAACATAAATTTGAACAGCATAAAAAGCAGAAAACACAGCAATATAGCCCACAGCTTTTGCACATTGTTTCGAGGTAAGCAGCAATATAGCCGGAACCGTACAAAGAACAAGGCGGATCAGCCCCATAGCTTCTCCGCCTGTTCCACCCATGACAAAAATGCTTATGATGAAGATGAGCAACAGTTTTGTACGCGGATCGAGCCGTAACCCTTGTTCTGTTTTTTTGCTGAGCAGAATTTCCCGCGCCATTATGCAATACCGGCACGCTGGAAGTGCTTTTTGCAAATAGCTTTCCCAATCACACCTCCGACAAGGCCAAACACAAAGCAGGCAACCAGCAGAATAGGCGCAATCCACATAGGCATATATGTATTAAGGGTAGCTGCATATTCAGCGCCGTATCCTTCAGTCAACATTACCATATAGCTTTCACGGTTCAGGAAAATGGGAGCAAAGTTGCCAAACACCCAGATGCTGAACACGCCGCAGGAAAGAACTGTACTCTTTGCACTTTTGTAGTCCGCCTTTTTCAGGATCACGTCGGCCAACAGGCCGCCAACGAGACCAGTTACCATAGTAAGATAGCCGTTGCCGAAGAACACCATGATTAGGCCAATCAGGAAACCCATGATTGCAGTCATCCCGAATTTTTTAGCCTTTGTAACATACAGCATATAGGGGATGCCGCCAATCAAAGGGCACAGTACCGCCATCAGCGGAATAAAAATGGGGATAAAGCCAAGCATCGCCACCAGCATAACAATCACGACATAGATGACGGTGTAGATGCCGATAGTAATTAAATCTTTTCCCTCAAGCCGGGAACTTTTTTTCTGGGAACTCATACCAGTATCCTCCTCTGAGAAAATGAAAATGTGGTGTGGTTAGCTTCCTCTAACCACACCACATATAATAGCAATTTGCGCCCACGATTCCAACCCAAAACCAATTTTATTCTACCCAAAATCAGTATTTTTGCATTTATCCAATCGTAGCTTCTGCTTTATAGTTTTTCGGATTCACTCCGTATTTCCTTTTGAACGCCGCTGCGAAATTGCTCGCTTTTGAATATCCCACCAGTATAGCCACCTGGCTGACATTCAAATTACTTTCTAACAGCAGGCTTGCCGCCTTTTCTAACCGCTGGTCGATGACATACGCATGAACCGATGTTCCGAACAGGGAGGAAAAGCCCTTCGTCAATTTTGAAGTGCTGATATTGACCTGCCGCGCCAATTCCTCGCAGCTCGGAGCCAGGGCAAGCTGGCTGTCGATGATCCGTTTTGCCTCGGTAATCGAGTCCCTGTCACTTTTGGAAATGCTGATATAGCTCGACGAAAGAATATTGAGTTCCAATACTTCACTCAAATACACAGACAGCAATTCAAAAACTTTGCTTTCCAAGAATAGATACCCTAAACCGCCACGATATTGCGAAAAATCTTTTACCTCCGCAAAAATGTGTTCCATATACGGGGTAACGCTCACTTTTGAAATTTCAGTCAATAACTTTTTCTCATAAGCATCTATCTCACTATCTTCAAAGTAGTCACTCAAAATTTTGTGGAAATAGGGCATGGGAATTTTTATATTTTTGAAAAGGAAATCTGTCTTTCCGGAATAACACAGGTATTCCATCTTACCATGTCCTCGATAAATACAGGATTCGCCCTTCTGTATGCTGACACTTTGACGCGCATCTGCAATATTCCACGATACGCCATCATTGAAGCAAAATAGAAGTTGAATATAATCTTCGCAGCTTACACCCTGCACATTCATATCTGAAAAATAGTTCATTTTCCAGTCGGATACAACAGCACCTTGCTTTGTAACAACCTGTGAAATCTGGCCTGTTCCCATATCAGCCGGAATATCTATTGTCACTGTCTGCGGAGAGTTGGAGAGCAGATCATGGTACAGCTTTGTCATGTATTGATTTGTCATTGTGCGCCCTCCTTTTTAAGTTAGTCGAGACTAAGCATATAATACTTCATATTTGGTAATCAGTCAAGGAGAGCATGGCATAACAAAGAATTATAAAATGTAGGTGCGATACATATCAAATCATTCCATGTGCAAACTATGAAATATAAAATGTATGTGGGTGATGTTGAATGGCAAAAGTTAAAGACTGCCCTGGCTTTGAAACCTTTGGTGCAGATATAAAAGCCGCGCGGGAGGCTTTGAATATGTCTCGCAGAGTGTTGGCAGAGCAGATACATGTTGATCCGCGCTATCTTGCCAATATCGAATTAGAGCAAACGATTCCAAGTTTGCCGGTTATCATTCAGCTTGTAAAAATCTGCGGCTTGCCGATGGAACGATATTTCAATCCAGAGGTCATGCGAGAAGAAAGCAAGCTGCGTCAACGAGTTAGCCACAAGTTGGCACTCTGCCCAGAGAAGTATCTTCCTATTGTGGAAGCAACCATTGATGGGGCAATCAAGATGAACGAATAAGAGTCGCTTTACCAGTTTGTAGAGCGGCTCTTATTTTATGCTCTTTTGCGGGTATTTGGGGACTTCCGAAACGCTTTATAAGTAGGGATAAGATACGGTAGCAAGCACAGCAAGCGAGTACCCGCTTGCGAATTTTGAGATTTTCAGGTCCCTTGCCCGAAAATTCAAAATTGCTTGTTGGGATAGTCCCAAACCCTTATAAAGAACGGAGGCGGCGCATGGCAAACCGAAAGCGGAATATCCAAATGAAATTCTATGTTACGGAGGACGAAAAGCGGCTCATAGACGAAAAAATGAGCCAGTTACCCACACGCAGATATGGTGCCTACCTCCGCAAGATGGCGATTGACGGGTATATCATCTATACGGACACCGCAGATATCAAGGCGTTCACCAAAGAGCTTTCCGCCATTGGTCGGAACATCAATCAGATCGCCAAGCGAATCAACGCCGGAGGTCATGCGTATCAAGCTGACATGGATGAGATACGGGAAAGGCTGGACGAGATATGGCAGTTACAAAGACGCATCCTATCAAGTCAACGCTGAAAGCAGCCATTGACTATATCTGCAACCCGAAAAAGACGGACGGAAAACTGCTTGTATCCTCCTATGGCTGTGCCGCCGAAACTGCGGATATCGAATTTGCCTGGACCCGCCGCCATGCCATCGACAAGGGAACAAATCTGGGCCGCCACCTGATCCAAGCCTTTCAGCCTGGGGAGGTTACGCCGGAACAGGCCCATGAAATAGGCATGGAACTTGCAAAAGAAATCTTGGGCGGCAAGTATGAATTTGTGCTGACCACCCACATAGACAAGGAGCACGTCCATAACCATCTGATTTTCAATGCGGTCAGCTTCACGGATCACAAGCACTATCATTCCAACAAGCGGAGTTATCACTATATCCGCCGCACTTCGGACCGGCTTTGCAAGGAACACGGTCTGTCTGTCATCATCCCCGGACAGGACAAGGGCAAGAGCTATATTGAACATCAGGCTGCGCAGAACGGCACCAGCTATAAGGCAAAGTTGAAAGCTGCCATTGACCGACTTCTGCCAGCCTGTTCCGATCTGGAAGAACTGCTTCGTCGCCTGCGGAGAGAAGGTTATGAGATCAAGCGAGGCAAGTATATCTCTGCCAGAGCACCGGATCAGGAACGGTTCACCCGTCTGAAAACCCTGGGTGTGGACTACACCGAAGAAGCCCTTGCCGACCGGATTGCCGCACGCTCCAGACCTTCCCGCCAACCGAAACGGCAGGACGGAAAGATCAGTCTGCTCATTGATATCCAGAATAACATCAAGGCACAGCAGAACGCAGGCTTCACCCATTGGGCGAAGCTGAACAATCTGAAACAGGCCGCCAAGACCATGAATTTCCTGACCGAGCACGGGATAAGCAGTTATGGAGAACTGGAAAGCAAATTGACCGCAATATCCGCACGAAGGGATACCGCTCATGCAGAGATCAAGCGGATAGAAAGTAGAAGTGCCGAACTTGCCCTTGTGATGAAGCATGCCGGAACTTACCGTCAGCTAAAGCCGCTTTATGACCGATACCGTAAATCGAATGATAAAGAAAAGTTCCTGCGGGGGCATGAGAGCGAGATCATCCTTTTTGAAGCCGCCGCCAGAGAATTGAAACGGCTGGGTGCTGTACCGCTGCCGACAACAGAAAGCATGAAAACGGAGCTTGCAAATCTCAGCGCAGAAAAGGAACGCCTTCTTGCCGAGTACAAAACCGCAAGAACCGAAGCCCAGGAATACGAGACCGTCAAGCAAAATGTGGATGCGCTTCTGGCCGTTCCAAAGGAACAGGAACAACAGCGGCGGCATGAACTTGAATAAATTTCTTTGAAAGACGCTGGGCGCAGCTCCCGGCATCCTGTATAATGGAACTGCGGAAGGAGGTTTTACCGATGACAAGAAGCGAAGCAATCAAAGCATTTTTCTTCAAAAGCGTATTGCCCGTAACCGTGGCACTGATCCTGTATTGTATCTTCAAATCCGCCTGCGTGAAGAACGGAGAGCTTGACTATGTATGGCTCTGGATACTCTGCGGGCTGCCGTTTGGCCTCCATCGGATGTGCCTCTGGATCGTGCCGGGCGGCGGCTCCCTGGGTGGAGGGATTGCCCTGTTTGCACTGAACTTTATTATCGGCGGTGTGATTGGTGGTTTCGTTCTGGCATGGCGATTGATCGTGGCAGTGTGGTATGTGCCGCTGACGGTATACCGGCTGATCGTTGGATGATTTTCTTGCGTCATGGAAATATGGAAAACTGCCGCTCGTGCCGATGGAAAAACCATTCACAACCTGATGGAAAAAGACAAGCCTTTTCCCACAGGCCTGCAAACAGCTTTCCCACAGCCTCGCAATTCTGACAGTTTACGCACATTCCCACAACGCCTACTGCGGCGGCTATCCATCCTTTCCTATCCAATCCTAAAAAAATACTATGGAAATCCTTCTCTAACTGAGGTACAGTTTGTACCCCTGTTCAAATAATTTGATTAAAAAGAAAAAGCGGGAGTACAGCCGATCGGACGAACCGAAAAGCTGTACTCCCGTTTTGCGTGACAGAAAGTGTTTGAAATCAAGCATTTTTTTCATGTGCCAGCAAGCAGACCGACACATGAGAAATCATAAAGGCTCCCTTTGAAAATACGGATACAGGGAATTATTCTGCGGTTTTTCCACCCTTATCTTCACAAATTTTAGATCGTTTGGAACTGTAATGCGGACAAGCGACCAGACACGCCCGGAAACTCTGCTTGCAGCCGTGAACACATTTTTTACAGATATGGTTATACTGCCGCCTGCCGTTGTCACCCAGGAAGAACGCCCATTCCAACCGCCATTTCTTGCTTCGGCTCATAGGCAGTCATGCTCCGGCACATCACGACCGGGCTTCTTGCCCTCCTGGGGTTTATGCTCGGCACATTCCCGTTTGGCGTCCTCCAACCGCTCACGGATGGAAGGCTTCTCCGGCGTCGTCCGCTCTGCGTACCCCTGGGCTTTTTCCAATTCTTCGCCGCGTCTGCCGTTGTTGATAACGCCGTCGATCATGCCGTAGTCATCCTCCAATGTCATTTCCGCTGTGCGGAGGGGATTATCCTTTTCCGGCTGTTCCGCTGCCACGGCAAAGGCCCGTGTACCGTTTCCCATGATAAGATACTTTCCATCATTGGAAATATGGTGGACGCCATAACCGGCTGCCTCCATCTGCTCCCGGCTCATAGCCGTCACCTGAAAGCTACCCCTCGGTGTCTGCACACGCTCGCCAGTTTCAAAACGGTCTGGCAGATAAGCGAGGTCTTGCTTATCTGCCGGGACAGGGAGAACAACGATATTGCCATTGATCTGCATAAATCGTTCCGGCGTTTTGAACTGTTCCGTGTATTTCTGAATCAGTTCCGGGGACAGGGACGCAAAATCTTCCTCACCAAGTCCAACCACCAGGAAAGTCCCTGCTACGATATCATAAATTTCTCCATTTTCATCCCGCAGCCCACGGTTCAGATCAAGCCCTATGAGCTTTCCTTCATCATTGCAAACCAGCGCCACCGGGTCAGAATAGGGATAAGTTGCGCCAATGTCTCCGCCGACCTCCGCCTGCAGGGAATGGAGATCGGGGTCAATCTCCTTCACATAGGGTTCCTTCATAGGCTCCACTACAAGCACAGTCATCTTTTCCGAGGCAACCTTCTCCGCAGCGGACAGCATTTCATCCGCATGGGACTTCTCCGGGTCATCCAAAGCGTCCTTGACCTCCGCCGGATCAAAATCAAGAAATTCCTCATAGCACGTGGCGTCCTTGAACTTTTCAATCTCCGAAGGAAGATAGTCCTCCTGCGTCTGCCCCAGCGCTGCCAGCTTTTCATCCAAAGCGGAAATGCGTCCGGCCATCAGATTTTCATACAGTTCTTCCTTTGCGGCGTGTGCCTCCGGGTGCTCCGCCGCATACTGTGAATCGTTCTGACGAAAAAACTCGTCCATGTCAAAGGCGATATCCATAGCCCACTCGGATTTTTCTTCTTCGGGAAGATCGTCTTGGAAAGTCATCACCCGGTACTCGTCAGGGATGCTGCCACGCTCGCCGTCATAATACTCATGGAAACTGTCACCCGTATCACGCACATAGCCCTGATCCGTGAAGGTGCCGCTTTCCTCCAACGCAACGTCCCGGCCGTAGGCCTCATAGTCGATGTAATTCTGCAAATGCTCTGGCACCTGCATAACGTCCAGTTCTTCGATGTAATAGCGTCCCAAATCGTCATAGTCCTCAATATTGGGATAAACCTCATAGCAGTCCAGATTTTCCGTCAGGTTGATGATCTCCTGCAGGCTGCCGCAATGGTCGCCCATTTCCATACCGGCCTGAAACTGTGCGTATTCGCTTTCGCTCATTTCATCCAGCTTCGATGCCAGATAATTCAGCTCGTCCAGATTTTCATATTCACCCAGCTTACTGTAAAGACCGTCCACATAGCAGTCATAGTCCGTGATGAACCATTCTTCATAGGGCTGGCCGAAGTCATCCTTCTGGCCGATTCCGATCCGCTTAAACACTTCCTTCAATTCTTCGGCGGTGGTGGGAAACTTCACCCACTCGCCCACAAGCTCGCCCTCATTGTACTTCCCAAGATTGGTGATAAAGGCGGCAAAGGGATAATCCTTGTTGTGATCGTAATATGGCATATCAGCACCTCCTTACAGTTCCGGCGCAGACTTTTCCTTGTGGGGCTGCGCCTTGTTTTTCTCCGCACATTCTTTCTTGCCCTGTTCCAGCCGTTCCCGGATGGAGGGCTTTTTCTCCGGCTCCGCAGGGCGTTCATGCACCCACTCGTCGCCGGAAAGAGAAATATATCCGTGTTCCGTAAAATGGCCCTGTTCCTCCTGCATGGCGTACTTGCCAAAAGGAACAGGGTCGATTGCTTTCAGAAGTTCTGGGGGCAGCAGCATATCCATGTGCTGTGCCAGATACCGCCAGCCCAGATCGTTCAAATCGTGGATATTGGGCTCAAACACGAAATAGTCGATGTTGGCCGCAAACTCCTTGAACTGCTCCGGCGCTGCCAGCTTGAAAGGCGATGCCTGCACCGCCGCCAGCAGTTCCCGGTCCTCCGGGGAGAGGGCAGCCACCGCCGCCCTCACTTCGGGTAAATGTTCCAAAGTCTTATTTTCTGCCATCAGCACCAACCTTTCTTTTCGGAAATTCCAGCTTGAAATTGATGTACTTGCCGCCCGTGTCGTCCAGGATCACCGCGGCGTCATAAGCAGCCTGCTTCTTTTCAGACCACATTCCCTTGACATTGGTGCGGCCCTTTTTCAGAAGGTCCGCCGCCATCTTCTTTGTCAGCTCCTTCTTGCGGCTCGTCCAGAAGCGGTCATTTTTCCAGAGGACAAAACCGCAGGACCGATCCGAACACGCAAAGTTTTTCTTGCCCTCATAGACCGGCTGACCACAGCGGGGGCAGGTGCCTATCACATCCTTCTCCGGGGCAAACAGCTTTTTGCCATCCTCGGAAATGCAGGAATAGGTGGACACAATCTCCTGAACCATCGTGCGGATACCGTCCATGAAGATATCCGGGTCAGCGCCGCCCTTTGCGATCTCCGTCAATTTCTGCTCCCACTCCGCCGTCAGCATGGGAGAGGTCAGCGGCTCCGGCAGGACCGTGACAAGGTTGATACCGGCTTTTGTGGGGATCAGGCTCTTGCCCTTGCGCTCCACAAATCCGGCTGCCACCAGTTTTTCGATGATAGCCGCCCTGGTCGCAGGCGTGCCAAGACCTTTTCGCTCTGCCTCGTCGGGGATATCGTCCTTGCCTGCGTTCTCCATAGCGGACAGAAGGGTATCTTCGGTGTAGGGCTTCGGCGGCTGGGTGAAATGCTCGGTAACGGAAACCTCCGCACCGTCAAAAGTCTGCCCTTCGGTGAAGTCCGGGAGCGTGCCGCCGTCCCCATCAACAGGCTTTTCTTTCAGGGAGGTACGGAAAATGTGGTCGATCTCCCGCCAGCCCTCGGAGAGGACGCGCCTACCCTTTGCGGTGAAGGAATGGCCGCCGCAGCCAAAGGCAGCCGTGACCGCCTCATACACATAGGGCTCCGCCGATGCGCACAGCAGACGGCAGCAGACCAGAAGAAGCAGCTCACGCTCGCCCAGGGACAGGGCGGGGATATCCGCTTTCTCGATCTCCAATGTGGGGATAATGGCGTGGTGGTCGGATACATCCTTGTCGGAGATCATGGACTCTACCAGCGGGAAGAAGTTACTGCAGCTATCAAAGGGCGGCACGTTCGCCGCCAGATGGATGACGCAGGAGGCTGTTTCCGCCATGTCGGAGGTCAGATACCGGCTGTCCGTGCGGGGATAGGTCAGCAGCTTCTTTTCGTAGAGGCTCTGGGCGTAGTCAAGGGTCTGCTTCGCCGTGTATCCGAACAGGCGGTTCGCCTCCCGCTGCAAGGTGGTAAGATCATAGAGCTTCGGCGGCTGTTCCTTCTTCTGCTCCTTCGTGACGGAAGTACAGGTGACGGCCGCACCCTTGCACATGGCCGCTGCCTGTTCCGCCTCCGTTGGATCGGTGAACTTCTCCGACACCGCCTCGGCTCCGTCCAGCGTCAGGCGAAGCAGATGATATTTCTCTTTGTGGAACAGCGTGATCTTTGCGTCACGCTCCGCCAGCATTGCCAATGTGGGTGTCTGGACACGCCCCACATTCAAGGTGCGGTGATAGAGAACGGAGAAAAGACGAGTGGCGTTGATCCCCACCAGCCAATCCGCTTTCTGGCGGCAGAGTGCGGATTGATACAGGGCTTCATAGTCGGCGCCGGGGCGCAAATCAGAAAAACCCTCCCGGATAGCGCTGTCCTCCATCGAAGAAATCCAGAGACGAAGAATTGGCTTGCGGCATCCAGCCATTTCATACACCAGCCGGAAGATCAGCTCCCCTTCACGCCCGGCGTCACAGGCATTGACGATGGTATCCACATCGGGGCGGTTCATCAGGACACGGAGATTTTCAAAAGCATCCTCCTTGCCTGGTGCCAGCACATAGCGAAATGGCTCCGGCAGAATGGGAAGATCATCATAGCGCCATTTCTTGAAACGCTCGTCATAGCTGCCCGCATCCATCGGGGATACCAGGTGACCCACGCACCAGGACACAAGAAGGCCGTTGCCCTCATAAAAGCCATCGGCCCTGGATGAAGCACCCAGGGCCGATGCGATAGATTTTGCCACACTCGGTTTTTCCGCGATAATCAGTTTACTCATTCTTTTCCTCCGTTTCCTCGTCCTCGGTCAGATATTCTTCTTCATCCTCCAGGTCGAAATCATCCAGATCAGCGGGAACTTTCTTTCCCTGCTTCGGTTTCAGCACCAGGAAATAGACCGCCGTACCACCTCCGGCTGCAAGGATCAGCAGCACCGCCAGGATCGCCCCGGTATTGCTTTTCTTTTCGGGTTCCGGATTCTCCGGCTCGGTGGGCTCCGCAGCTTTCTGTTCTGTGCCAACACATTCACTGAGGTTCTTTACGCAGACCGGGCAAGCGGTATTGACCGCTCCGGCCTGGCACTTCTCCGTACAGGTGCAGACAATAGGTGTTTCCGCCTTTTCTCCATCCTCCGTAAGCGCCATGAGGTCGGCTTCATCCACCTGGTTCAGAAAATGCACGGTTTCCTCGCCCTCGTCGTCACGGTCGATAATGAGATAGAACACATTGCCGTTCTTCGTTTCTACTGTAATAAACTGCTTGCCACTGGTGGCAGGGCTGCCGATATCGTCAATCAGCGAAAGGTTCCCGTCCGGCGTCAGGGCAGCACCGCCATTCAAACCGCCGCCCAGCATCCCCAGCAGATTTTCCAGCGTTTCCGCATCCAGAGAGAAAGAACCTCCCCCGGAGCCAGCCTCGCCGTCACTTACCGTCATGTAGCCGGAATAGACATAGCCGACCTTTTCCGGCAGGATGACCTTCAGCCAGTCGCCGTCCGTGCCGATCACCTTCACGGTCGTTCCGTTGGGAAGCTGGGCGAAGGCGGTATAGTCCATTCCGGCGCCCGTGCGGACATTCAGATTGCCGCCGCCCGTGGTGACGATGCCGGTCTGCTCAGAGTCATTTTCGCCGGAACTGAACTGGATACCGTTCTCGGTGACGGATACCGCGACCCGGCTGCCTGCCAGAGCGGAAAGTAGATCAGAGACATCCCCAGCCGTTTCCTGTTCAGCCACGGGCTCCGTGGTTTCCTCGCCGCCGCTGGCAAAGGCGGTGACAGAAAAAGCGGCAGTGCTGAGCACCACCGCCAAAAGAGCCGATACCATTTTTGTCATAAAGTTATGCTTCATCTTCGTATCCCTCCGTTTCCTCATTCTCGGTGTTGCCCTCCTGCAGCATACCTTCCGGCAGGGAGATCATACCGCTGGCATAGGCTTTCAGGAAGGCAGTCAGTTCCTTGTTGTCCATCTTCACGGCTTTCACCATGCGGACGATTTCCAGATTTTCTTCCTCCGCAAGCTGAGCCTCCAGCGCACGAAGGCGTTTCTGCTGCTCCGTGATCTTTTCTTTGGTTTTCGCAATGTCATTGCGGATCTTCTGTGTCGTTGCCATAAATCAAATTACCTCCATATCGTTTTTTAGTTGTAGGGCGGTCGCCCGAAAGCGTAAAAGTGGGATTGCCAGTAGCTTGTGTTGATATCTGCATACTGAATGGGGTCGCCGCAATGCAGCATTTTTCCGCCGCCCACATAGATACCCACATGGGAAACGCCCGGTGTATCGTAAGTGCCGACGAAAAAGATCAGGTCGCCGGGTCTTGCGTTGGCAGAGGATACCGGGGTGGAAATGTTGTAGAGCCCCTGGGCTCCCAGCCTGCCCGTATTGCAGACACCGCTTTGTGTCAGCACCCAGGATACGAAGCCGGAGCAATCAAAAGAAGTGTTCGGATTGCTGCCGCCCCAGACATAGGGATATCCGATGTACTTCTCCGCCTCGGTAATGAGCGCTGCAAAGGTTTCATCTTCCAGTGCGGAAGGCGGGATATCGTAGGTGGTGGGCGGTTTGGTGTACTTGTCTACATAGCCGGAGCTGGGAAACAAATCTTCCCGGTTCCCCAGCGTCGCCATATAGACCGCATACAGGGAAAGCGTTTCTTCGTCCATGATGTAGACCGGCACATGGGAAAGGTCGAAGTTTTCCAGCTTCACATTGCAAATATAGTAGTTGTATGGTACTTCCACGTCATAGTCGTTTCCTTCGCTGTCTGTCCGTGTCTCCGTCCGATAGCGCACCTCCACTTCCACGGTCTGCGTCAGGATGTACTGCTTTTCAAAGAGCATTTGCAGCTCCGCCTGAACCGCGTCGATGGTGAACACCCCTTCATGGAACGCCGTGAGAATGGAGATCAGCACATAAGGGTCATGTTCGATCTCGTCCAGATCAAAACGGTATTCGTCATATCCGGGGTGCAGAGCCTCATAGTGGTCCAGTTCATATTGAAGCTCCTGCTCCAGTTCGCAGTAGGCCGCCTCTGCAGCCAGCATATCCGCGTCCTCGGAGAGATAAGAGGAAGTAAATACGCTACCTATGCCGGAGCCTGCCATCATGGAACAGGAAGATACCCCGCCAAACAGCAGAGCAACACAGGCACCAATGCCGATCACCAACAGCACCGCCCGGCTATGATGCTTGATGTAGAGGAATGTTTCCTTGAAGGCGTCCTTTGCTTTCTGCGCCGCACTTTTCGCCGTAGCTGCTGTGTTCTTTGCGGTTTTCTCCGCCTGCCGCAGCTCCTTTGCATAGTTCCGCTTGATCCGCTGTTTCTGCAGAAAGCGGGATACCGGGTTAGAAGCTGCCAATGCAGGATCATCATGCAGTGCCTTTTGGTAAAGGTAGTCGGCGTTTGCCTTAAAAGAAGCCTGCTCTGCCTTCGCCGCGTCACGCCAGGGCTTTGTGCGGTGATGGTGGACGGCGGCACGGACTTTGCCTTTTCCGTAGGCAAGCCCGCGTTCCGTCAGCACCTCGCCCTTGTGTCCAGCCTCAACACCCACATTTTCCTGTTCCACCTCATGCACCTTCGCATGGGCGGCGTGGACGATCTCATGGACCGTCCGAGAAAGCGGATTGTGCCGCAGGCGTCCGTTGGGGCGTTTCTCCACTTCTTCAAAGTGAAGCTGCGTTTTGCCTTTTCCGGCTGTCTCGTCAAAAACACGCTCGGTACGGAGAACTTTCTTTGTGGGGATAGCGGCCTTTGCCGCGTCCAGCCTGTCCGCCGCACGGTCGGAATGGTCGATGTACTTTCCAAGTGTGGGATCGGCGCGTTCTTCCTCGGTGAATTGCAGACGGGAGGACGGGTGCTGCCTTGCAGCAGAACCATCCCGCACCGCCTGGGTGTCAGCCTTTTCCGCCGTTCGTGCGCTTTTCTTCTCATGGTGTTCCGCCGCACGCAAGGCAAGGTCAGCCGCAGCGCCAGCGGATTCTTCCGAAGAAACAGACAGCTCCGTTTCCGGCTCTCGGCTGCTGATATGTTTCACCTCGCCCGTGGCAAGGTTTTCCGATACCGCACCGTCACGGGTCATTTTCTGCGTGATCTTATCGGTCGCTTTCAGTTCCCTCATAGGCAGTCACCTTCCTTTCCATAGGGGCAGAAGTCACCGCAGGTGCCATTCTCGATCATGGCGATATAGCGGAAAATGGGATAGGCCTGGGGCGGGCAGACCGCATTTCCCAATGTTTTCAGCCGCAGCGCCCGGTCATCCATGCGCTCGGTCATGCGGGGGATTCCTTCCGGTTCGGCGGCCCAGAGGATACGTCCGTCCATCCTTTCGGGAAGCCCATGAGCCATTCCACCCAATCCGGATTCAGCGCCGCCGTTTCGGACACCGGCCGCTCCTGGGAGATGATCTGCGCCGACAGGTTCCCGTCCTTCTTCGCCGGATCGAAGGCCGACAGCTTCAAGGTTGAGCGGAAACCGTCCGACGCCACCGGGGTCAGATAGAATACCGCCGCCGACAGGCTCAGGCTCCAGATCGCCCCGTTTCGGTTCCTCTTGCGGAATATCCCATTGTCCGACAGGAACACATCCAGGCTTGCCGCGTCCCTGGCGGTGTTGTTGTCGGAGGCAAGGGGTGTGGGAAACATCAGCCGCGACGATAAAAGTTCGCTGGCGCTCATGCCATGCGCCGACACCGCAAGCCGGAAATACGAATGGGAGAACAGCGTATCCCGCTTTTGCCAGGTCAAAGATCGTTTTGTCGAGCCCCATATTGATGAAGCCAGCAACATTTTCCCCAAGCACCCAACGGGGCCGCAGCTCGGTAATAACGCGGCACATTTCCGGCCACAGGTAGCGTTCATCCGCAAAGCCCTTCCGTTTTCCGGCGGTGGAGAAGGGCTGACAGGGAAAGCCGCCTGAGATAACGGTAACTGTTTCAAGTCCTGTTTTTTCAAAAAACGCCTCCTTCGTAAAAGTAGTAATATCCCGGAACCTGGGAACATCCGGCCATCGTGCGGAGAGGACGGAGTGCGGAAAATCCGCCCACTCGCACTGGCAGACAGTTTCAAACCCGGCAGCCTCCGCCGCCAGGTCCAGACCGCCAATGCCGGAAAACAGGCTCACATGGGTCAGGTTATTCATGGAGCATCCGCTCCCGGATGGATTTCTCCATTGTATCGTAGGCCCAGGGCGTATCATCCGTGGGTAGACCCCAACGCCTGCAAAGGCGCTTCATCCTGCGCTCATAGCCGGACACGCTTTTCTGGATTTTCAAAAGTGCCTTTTCGTCCGCAGCCTCCGCCAGTCTGCGGGTCAAACTGAAATGATAACAATAGAGATCATACAAATCACCGATCAGAAGCCGAAAACTTCCGCTACCAATCACATATTTTTCATCATTCATGCGCCGCGCCTCCTTTCCCGGTTTCACCAAGTTTTGTTGTCATAATGCTGTAAAGTTCATTGTCCTTCGGGAAGTCATCCACAAAAGGCAGGATCACATTGCCGAAGAAGATCAGCCCCTCGCCGGGGCCTGCGTTGCTGATATGCGCCGCCTGCTGGTTGGAGATATTCAGGCGCTCGCAGAGGATTTTCCTGTCTCCGCTGGCCTGGTTCAGAAGGTATACAAAATCGCTGTTTTCAAAGATGTTCTCGATCTCCGGGGAGGAAAGCAGGTCCTTGATGTTCTGCGTAATTCCCGTGGGGATACCGCCCCATTTGCGAAAGCGTTTCCAAATCTCCACGCTCCAGGAACCAACCTCGCCCCGCAGCAGAAGGTGGAACTCGTCTACGAAGTACCAGGTGGATTTGCCCTGATCCCGGTTTTGGGAAACACGGTTCCACACCTGATCCTGGATCACCAGCATACCCAGGCTTTTGAGCTGCTTTCCCAGCTCCTTGATATCGAAGCAGACAATGCGGTTGTTGATATCCACGTTGGTACGGTGGTTAAAAACATTCAGACTGCCATGCACATACAGTTCCAACGCTGCCGCGATCCGCTGCGCCTCCGGCTCCGGCTGCCGCTTGATCTCGTCATACAAATCTTCCAGCAGCGGCATATTCTCCGGGCGAGGGTCTGCAATATAGGGGCGGTACACGATCCGCACGGCACGGTCAATGACCGTCTTTTCCACTGGCTCCAGACCGTTCCGGCCGCCTGCCGCCAGTTCACAGAACGACAGGATAAAGTCAGATTTCAACGCCAGCGGGTTATCATCCTCGCTGTAATTGAGGTTGATATCCATAGGGTTCACATACTGCGTGCTGGTTGGAGAGATTTTGATGACCTGGCCTTCCAGCCGGTTCACCAGCGGAAAATATTCCGCCTCCGGGTCGCAGATCAAGATATCGTCCTTTGTATTCAGGAACACACCCACGATGGAACGCTTTGCGGAAAAACTCTTGCCGCTGCCGGGCGTACCTAAGATCATGCCGTTGGGCGTTTTCAGCTTTTTGCGGTCAGCAAGGATCATGTTGCCGGAAGTGGCATTGAGCCCGTAGTAAAGAGCTTCGCCGCCGTGGAAAATCTCCTGCGTGGTGAAGGGAACGAACACCGCCACCGCCGAAGTGGTAAGTCCGCGCTGTATCTTAATGCGGTTGACACCCAGGGGCAGAGCCGACACGAAGCCGTCCTCCTGCTGAAAGTCCAGCTGCACCAGGGAGCAGTTATATTTCTGCGCCACGCTTGCCGCACGGAGAAGGTCATTCTCCAGCTTTTGCTTGCTGTCCGCAAAGTTCACCACCAGGAAGGTCATTAGGAACATTCGCTCATTTCTGCTTTGCAGATCACGGAGGATATTCTTTGCCTCGCCTGCGTAGGTGGCAAGATCAGTGGGGATGATATCCATATCGAAACCTTCCCGCACCGCCTTTTTCTGCGCGTCGATCTTCATACTGTCAATGTCGGTGATCTTCCGCTTGACCGTTTTGATCGCCTCGTTCTGATCCATGCTGCGGATATGGAGGCTGACAAGCAGCCCGCTGTCCGTATCCAGCAGTTCAGTGAGCATACGGTCATCCATTTCCGGTGCGCTGATCTGCAGAAAGGACACGGCACAGAATTTATCCGCCATCGTGAACTTCCGTGCTTCTCCGAAGCGGAAAGAAGAAGGTGCGATAAAATCCTGAACCGACAGGCCGGAAGGGGCAAGCCAGCTCCATTCAAAGGCAAACCGTTCCCCGTCCGGGTGCAGGATGCCGTGGAGCATTTCCAGCCACTCCTTGCCGCCAAGCTCCTTTGCCAGAGCGCCCATGACCTTGAAATGGTTGAGGGCGTCCATGACGATTCGGGAAAATCGTGCCCGTGCGGTTTTGCTGTCCCGTGCCTCGATGGTGAGGGTCAGGTACTTTGTTTTGATAAGACCGTTGTTGCCCCGTTCAAGCTGCTTGCGGAGCATTTGCGTGTAAAGCTCACGGATATGGTCGAAGTGATCTCCCTGCGCCGCGATCTCGATACGCTTCACAAAATCCTCCCGGTTCATGCGGCGGCTCACAAGGGAGAGCTGCATCCCGATAGAAGCGTCATGGGCGTTATACATATCGCAGAGGGCTTCAAAAATCGCCGTTTGATCGTCAGGTTTCGCAAGCTGATAATTCACATCCTCGAACTCGATACACTTCGACCAGGTGTGATCGTCCAGCTTGCACAGTCCGTCCGGGTACATCTGGCGGAAAGGTAAAGTATCCTGCGCGGAATGTACCTTGCCGTCGCCTCTGGCAGTTTCCAGGATACGGCTGATCTCACGCTTTTCTGCGGCGGTCAGCTTTACCGCGGGTTTTGCCGCCTGTCGTGCCTGCGGCTTTGGCTTTCGCTTTCTGAACAATGGCTTTCACCTCCTTTTCCGCCTGGGCCTGCCGCTCCAGGGCTGCATAGAAATTGTTTGTCTGGTAAGGCCGTTCCTTCGTCCGCAGGAACATACAGCGGATGACCTGTCCGGCCACCACCTCCAGGGGTTGACCGTGCCGCTCATACATGGCAAGCAGAAAGAACGGGAGCATGACGATAATCATGCAGAACGCGGCGGCACTGTTGCTGGCCGTGCGTCTGAGCAAAAAGAAAAGCGGTACTCCGATGAGTGCCGCCGCTCCGAAACATATAAGCTGCCGTTTGGTAAGTCCAAACAGCACTTTGGATTTTACTTTCGTCAAATCCTTTGGAATGGTTACATACGCCAATTTATCAAGCCTCCTTAATGCGCTCCGAACAGGCTCTTAGAGAGGCTGCCGGTCTTGAACAGGGCGAAGCACAGCAGGACCGTGTAGCCCATGCAGGCCCATATCGCGCCTGAGATATTTCCGTCCGTGGCGATACTCTGTACCAAAACAGAGTAGATTCCCACGCACACCATGATTAGAAATGCCTGGAACGCCAATGCAAACAAGGGCACTGAAAAAGTCTGATTCTAAAAAAGAATTGGGCTTTTTTTCGTATTTC